>DYTG01000004.1:6516-32542 GCA_020726085.1 Sulfurovum sp. | reverse complement strand
TAGAGTGATAGAGGTGTTTGCCTTTTTGTTTGATTGTCCCAATGGGAAAGATAGAACTTAGCGATGAGAGGGCTTGATAAGTAGCACTCTTGGAGAGTTCATAAGCTTCAAGACGTTTATCATCAATAGATATAAGCACCTCCTCATCGGCATCTCCTTGAATGGTGATGGAGCTAAGATCTTTGTAAGTGGTTAGATGGGTTTTGATATCATTGGCAACTTTTAGCAACTCCCTACTATCTGCACCCTCTCCTGAAATAGCAACCAGTAAAAGTGGAAAATCATGGATAAGCATTTTGGCTACGGGTTCGTTCATATCAGCAGGAAGGTCACGCTTGATATTGGAGATAATATCTTTGACCTCTCCTAGTACCATTTGGTTGTCGCTACCCGATTTGATAGAGCTTTGGATATAAAACATCCCGTTTTGAATGGTCGTAATCACTTCATCAATTTCGCTAATGCTTTTGGGTTCATCTTCGATGTTTTTGACTGCCATCTTATCAAGCACATCGGCACTAGCTCCCAAATAAGAACCCGTAACGGTAACTTTGTCCATAGCAGTGGGAGGAAAAATCTATTTGGGGATATTTTGATAAGCAAAAATAGCCAAAAGCATCATAAACAGAAAAAGAATATGGTTGATAATGGGTCTATCCATCGAAAAAGTGACAAAAGCTCGAATCCTAGTTTACTCCTGTGTATCATTGATATCGGTAATCATATCCACGACGAGATTTTCATATCGCAGCTGATTGATACTGTTTTTGAGAGCCACCTCCTCCTCCTTGAGAATATTGTACTCTTTTTGAATTTTGCTAATCTCTCGACTTTCATAGTAAATCTCTTTCTTGATGTAGGTTTGAATGATAGCCAAAGAGATACCCGCAGACATGACCAAAAGTATCAAGAGTACGGTAAGCGCATCAACGCCTCGTGGTTTTGATTTCTCAAGTTGAATTTGCAAGTTGTCTGTGGTGGCTTTTTGCATCGTTTGCATCGCCTCCGCAAACGTGCTATTCCCACTCAATCGTTGCAGGAGGTTTTGAGCTAATGTCGTAAACCACACGGTTAATACCATCAATTTCATTAATAATTCTTCGACTAATATTTTCAAGTACATCATGGGGAATATGAGCAAAGGTTGCCGTCATACCATCAACGGATTCTACCATACGAACACATACGGTATTGTCATAGGTTCGATTATCGCCCATTACGCCCACCGATTGGACATTGAGCAACACCGTAAAAGCTTGCCATACCTTATCGTAATAGCCTGAGGCTTTAAGCTCTTGTTGCATGATGGCATCGGATTCTCTTATAAGATGAAGCGCATTTTCATCGACCTCACCCATGACACGAATCGCCAATCCAGGCCCTGGGAAAGGGTGGCGACCTATCATATCTTTGGGAAGTCCTAGTTCAATACCTAAGGCACGTACTTCATCTTTGAAAATCTCTCGTAGCGGTTCGACCAATTCAAAGCTCATCCAATCGGGCAATCCCCCTACATTATGGTGCGATTTGATGGTTTTGGAGGGTCCCTTGATGGAGATGGACTCTATGACATCGGTATAGAGCGTTCCTTGTGCCAAAAAGCTTACATCGGTATGTTGTTTGGCTTCAGCATCAAATACCTCAATAAATGTTTCACCAATAATCTTACGTTTGGTTTCGGGGTCGGCTATACCCACGAGTTTGGAGATAAATTGCTCTTTGGCATTGATGGTAATAAGGTCAATATCAAGCATCGTAAACATATTTTGTACTTGAATGGCTTCATCTTTTCGCAAAAGTCCTTGATCGACAAAAACGCAAATAAGTTGCTCTTTGGGTAGTGCCTCATGCAGCAAAGCCGCTACGACGGAGCTATCAACGCCTCCGCTTACGCCGCACAATACTTTTTTGTCACCGACTTGTTTGCGTATGGCATCGATTTTCTCTTTGACAAAACTTCCCATATTCCATGTACTTTGGCAACCGCAAATATGTTTGGCAAAATTTTTGAGTAAGCGTGTGCCTTGAGCGGTGTGGTGTACTTCGGGGTGAAACTGAAAAGCATAAATGTGTTTGGCTTCACACGCAATAGCAGCGTAAGGAGAGTTGCCACTAGTGGCAATCACATCAAACTCTTTGGGTAAGCTATTGGCTCTATCGCCATGGCTCATCCAAACGACGGTATTGTCGCTCATCCCTTCAAATATTTTAGATTCTTGCACAAAGCTTAGATGGGCTTTACCGTATTCGTGATGGTCTGCGGGAATCACTTCTCCGCCAAAGTGTTGAGTAATGAGTTGCATACCGTAGCAAATCCCCATAATGGGCAATCCCAAATCCCAAATTCCCTCATGGGGTTTGTAGGCATCTTGGGAATAGACCGAAGCGGGACCGCCTGAGAGAATAATACCTTGGGGTTTTTTGGATCGGATTGAGTCTATATCTTCGTGATAAGGTACAATTTCACAATAAACACCGCTTTCACGGAGCTTTCGTGCAATAAGTTGCGTGTATTGCGAACCAAAATCAAGTACTACAATGGGTACATTTTTCATATAGTATAACCTTTATATCGTTGTCAAGTAAGGGAAATTATACCCTTTTGTTGATTATAAGCAGGGTAGTTTGCTTTTTCACCAATTGATTAGGCAAAGATTCGCACAAAAAAGGTTTGAAAGATAAAGCAATTCTCATTTTGATGTATTGATGTCAATATGATATAATAGTTCAAAAAAGGAGTATATTTATGAGTGCTAGAACAACGGTAACATTAGAAGATGAGCTTTTAAAGCTACTTAAGCTTAAAGCCATAGAGACATCATCAACTGTATCTGCTTTGATTAATGAGATTTTATACGACGTTTTTCAAGAGGATAGTCAAGACTTATTGGCTTTCAAAGAGCGGGAAAATGAAGCTACCGTAAGCTTTGAATCATTTTTAGAAGAGCTTAAAGCCGATGGCAGATTATAAAATAGAGATCAAAAAAAGTGCAGTAAAAGAGTTAAAGGTGCTTCCAAATAGTACATTAAAACGCACGATAGATAAAATCAACTCTCTTGCAATTAATCCTAGACCATTGGGGTGCAAAAAATTAAGTAGCGACGAAAAGTACCGAATAGGTACAGGAGATTATAGAATACTCTACACTATACATGATGAGGTATTGGTCATCTGTGTGGTTAAAGTAGCTCATCGTAGAGAGGTTTATAAATAGAGAGGTCTTTAATATCGTATTAAGGTTTGAAGATTCCAAATTATATAATCAACGTATATGACAGGTGTGACAAGATTTTGGAGAATTTAGAAGCATTTAGCAAGTTCAGGGTGGGGTAAAACCCACCATTGTATTATTGCAACGGTTTGCCGTTTACGAGAAGTTTACCGTCAGTGTATTGAATGTCATAAATAGCCATATCTTTTTCCATTTTGGGTGGAACAAAAGCAAGCATTGCACCTTTGGGTGTTTGGCTTAGTGTTTTGAGCATGGTTTGAGAAAGCTCAATGTGTGCATTCACCTCAATAGCTGAGAGAGCCATCATAGGGTTGATTTTCAAAAGTTGTGCCAAATTGGGATCTTTTTTGAGAGTCACTTTGGCATTTGTTTTAAATCCACCCATTTTTTGTGAATCGACTATCAAATCATCGATTGAGAGATCTTTGATTTCAATAGCAATATCTTGAGTAATCAATCCTGTAAGGAGATTCATAAACTCAGGTGAATTGGGGTCTATTACAGTATTAGATTGACCAAGTTCGACAAGTTTATTGTAGCTTGTACGGTCAATATTAGTAAATGCAATGTCCATATTGGCTTTATTGACTTTTGTAACTTTTTTGGAGATATTGGCATCCACCATCTCTATACCGATGTTGTAGTTGAGGTTGAGCATCTTGTCGTTTGGAGTAGCATTGAGGTTAAAATAGAGGTTGTTGAGAGTCAAATATTCACTCAAAAATTTCTTTTTGGTAGGTTTGAGCATTATAGAGGCGATATTGAGTTTCATATCTTGGGTATCAAGATTGTCCATATCGTAGATACCGTGTCCTTTGAAACCGCTTGTTTTGATATGAATGGCTTCAAACTGCTCATCTATATCTTTAATTTCCATTGTAAATGCGTTGGTTACGACATTATGCTCACTGGTAATGTAGAGAAGTTTTTTGTTGATAATGCGTTCTACTACAGATTTCTCCTCTTTGCTCATCTCCTCTATTGGGAAGTTTGAGAGATAGAGTGTTGATAGATAGCTATCTTTTTTGTACTCAACATCGGTATGAAACGCCATACCATTAAACTCATCATAGGGACCTTTTAAAGGAGTTTGTGAAGCGTTTTTATCCAAACCGCTTGTTTCTTGAGGTGGCATACCTGTAAGTTTGGAAAAATCTTTAATGACTAAATCAAAAGCATCTGTGGTATCGGTAGTTTTTCTATTTTCGACTACCATTCCTTTGGCTTTGGCTTGTTCGATACTCTTTTCGAGAACAGATTTAGGGGTTTTTGGTGCGGTTATTATAGGTGCTTGGGTTGCGAAAGCCACAAGAGTTACAAAAATTGAAAGAAGAAGTTTCTTAAGCATGGTTAAATCCTTTTGTTAAATTTTAAGCAATTATATCCAATGAGTTTAAATATTTTGTTTAGGATTATTACAAAGTTACCAAATAGTTCAAAAAATCTTTTGTTATTTAACAAATTAATGGCATAATTTTAACAATTTTTCAAATCAAGGATATTTAGTATGAAGATGATAAAAAGATCGGTGTTGGTTGCATCCATTTTATTGAGTTCGCTCAGTGCGAATGATGTCATTGCAACAGTCAATGGTAAAAAGATTACAGATAGGGATGCCGATATGCTTATTCAAGTATCTGCACCCCAAAATTCATTTGCACAACTCATGGATGAGGAAAAGAAGATGATTGTTGATCGATTGGTTGAGCGAGAGCTTTTTGTTGAAGCGGCCAAAAAAGAGGGTGTAGAGAAAAAACCAGAGTTTGGTGAAAATCTTGAGAAGATCAAAGAGGAGTTGCTTATTAACCTTTGGATGAAAGTTCAAATGGACAACACCATTGTAAGTAACAGTGAAGCCAAAGATTTTTATGAGAAAAATAAAAATGAATACAAAACTCCCCAAAAAGCAAAAGCACGACATATCTTAGTTGAAGAGGAGAGTGAAGCCAAAAAAATTATTGATGAACTCAAAAACTTTAAGGGCAAAGAACTTGAAACGAAATTTATTGAACTAGCCAAAACAAAGTCTGTTGGACCTTCAAAAACAAACGGCGGAGATTTGGGTGAATTTAGTGCTGAGCAAATGGTTCCTGAGTTTTCAAAAGCCACCTTTGGGCTTCAAGATGGTGCTATTTCTATGACACCGATTAAGACACAATTTGGTTACCATGTCATTTACGTGGAAAAAATTACACCCCAATCGGATATGCAATTTGATGAAGTAAAAGAGAAAATCATTACACATCTTAAAGAAAGTCAGTTCAATGAAAGAGTCACAGAAGTAGCCAAAGAGCTTAAGGCAAAAGCTCAAATAACTCTTGTTGATTTTAATCAAACAAAATAAATTGTTTACCTTAGTAAGTTACCATTTCATATTAAAAAATAAAAAGGACACAAAAAGATGAGAAAAATCATTACCACTTCACTTGTAGCAATAGCTTTGCTATCAACAACAGCACTTGCAGAGAAAACAAAAACCGATGCAACTACACAAACCAATGAAGATACTGTAATTGGTACAGTTGATGGTATCAATATCATGAAATCTGAAGCCAACAAGTTTCTTAAAGTAATCACCCCAAAAGGTCAAGAGACCAAAGCATTTGACAAACTTGAGAAGAAACAACAAGAGGCTATTGTCAAAAATCTAGCTCCTGGTGTCTTGATTAAAACAAAAGCACAAAAAGAGGTGAGCCAAGAGGAAAAAGAGCAACTTGTAGCTAACTACTGGATGCAAAAAAATATGGCTGACATCAAAGTAACCGATAAAGAAGTCAAAGATATTTACGACAAAAACAAAAAACTTTATGTAAAAGATAAAAAACAACTCACATTTGATGAAGTCAAAGAGTTTATCAAAATGCAATTTAAACAACAAAAACTTGTTGCAAACGTTATGAAAACAGCTAAAGTAGTCGTCAAATAATTTCACTTAATATCTCCAAGGATTAATCTATGTCTTCAAAAGTTTTGGATCATATGCCTGCGGGTGTTGTTACAGGAGATGGTTTGGATAAACTCTTTGCCATCGCAAAAGAGGAGGGATTTGCTCTCCCTGCCGTTAATGTGGTAGGTACCAGTACGATTAATGCGGTGCTTGAGAGTGCCAAAGAGGTAAACTCGCCCGTTATTATTCAATTTTCCAATGGCGGTGCTGCTTTTTACGCGGGTAAAGCAATAGATAGTGAAAAAGCCGCTATTTTAGGAGCAATTTCGGGAGCTAAACATATCCATACTGTTGCTAGTGCTTACGGAGTCCCTGTAGTGCTTCACACGGACCATGCTGCTCGAAATCTTTTGCCATGGATTGATGCCTTGCTTGAAGCCAGTGAGGAGCATTACAAACTCTATGGGAAACCTCTTTTTTCTTCGCATATGCTTGATCTTTCCGAAGAGCCTATTGAGGAGAATATCGCTACGTGCAAAGCCTATTTGGAGCGTATGAGCAAAATTGATATGACACTTGAAATTGAGTTGGGTGTAACGGGTGGAGAAGAGGATGGTATTGATAACAGCGATGTGGATAATGCGTTGCTCTATACTCAACCTCAAGAGGTAGCTTATGCTTATGAAGAGCTTAGTAAAATAAGCGACAAATTTACCATCGCCGCCTCATTTGGAAACGTACACGGTGTCTATAAGCCAGGCAACGTGGTACTTACTCCAAAAATTCTTGATAATTCACAAAAATACATCGAACAAAAATTTGGCACTAAAGCCAATCCTGTAAACTTTGTCTTTCATGGAGGTTCGGGTTCAGAGCTTAGCGATATTCGTGAAGCGATTGGCTACGGTGTGGTCAAGATGAATATTGATACCGATACCCAATGGGCATTTTGGGACGGTGTACGTCAATACGAAGCCAAGTATCACGATTATCTCCAAGGACAAATTGGCAATCCAGAGGGCGAAGAACAACCTAATAAAAAGTATTATGACCCAAGAAAATGGTTGCGTGAAGGTGAAGTCTCCATCAAAGAGCGACTCAAACAAGCCTATAGTGACCTCAATGCACTCAACAAAAATTAGTTAAGTCTCTTTTGATTGACTAAAAACGTGAGGTTATAGCCTCATGTTGTCAAATATCTCTTAATGTATCACTATACCCACTCACCAATCACTACCGTTGAATTTAACCATCAAAGGTTCTATGTCAAACGTGACGACCTTTTGGATAAAGATTTTTCTGGCAACAAGGCTCGTAAACTCTACTACTATCTTACCCATGATTTTCCCGATATTAGCAAGGTGGTTTCACAAGGCTCTATTCAATCCAACGCCATGTATTCACTTTCGGTTTTGGCTAAACGCAAAGGGTGGGATTTTCTCTATATCGCCCACTCACCTCCAAGCTTTCTTACATCCAATCCTCACGGGAACTATTATGAGGCTTTGCAAAATGGTATGAAAGTGATTTTTTCCAAAGAAGAAGCGGATATTGATGCCAATACATTGTGGATAGGGGAGGGAGCAAGAGAAAGAGAGGCTCAATGGGGTATCAATCTATTAGCACACGAGATAGTAGAGTGGCAACAAGCCAATGCAATTAAAAATCTAGCCGTGGTTTTGCCCTCAGGTACGGGTACGACGGCACTTTTTTTGCAAAAATATCTCTCTCGATACGCTATCACAGTCTATACGACTCCGTGCGTAGGCGATGAATCCTATTTGATTGCACAGTTTAATAGCCTTGAAAGCTATTGCCATCCAACGGTTTTGAAACTTGATAAAAAATACCACTTTGGAAAACTCTACCCTAACAATTATGCGATATGGAAAAAACTCAAAGCCGACACAGGGATTGAGTTTGATTTGCTCTACGACCCAAAGGGGTGGCTTATGATAGAGCAACATCAAGAGTTTTTGAGCGATAAAACGTTGCTCTATATCCATCAAGGAGGTTTGATGGGTAATGAGAGCATGCTACGACGCTATGAACGCAAATCCCAAATCTCTAAATAAAGGTTTATGCCTCCTCTTTGTGACCTGATGGGGATACGAATTGGTCGTTGAGTTTTTGAATGGCGGCTCGACTTTGTTGTATGAGTTCATCAAGTTGTTTTTTGATGTTCGATTTCCAATTGCTTTTATCAAGTCCCAAAATAGTATTCCACTACTTTGTTTTGTGCAAAATAGCTTTGGCGACTTGGGCATCTTTGGATTCCCATTTTTTGGCAGTGGTGCGTACAAAAAAGTTTTGGATTTTAAAGTGCAGTACCAAAAAAAGAAAAATTATCCCTCCCAATGCGTCCCTAAATAACTCAAAAGAGTTGCTTAAATCAAATTGAATTTCAAAGGCAATCAAGAGCGAGACGAGGAGTGCCAACACAATACCGCTATTCAAAAAAACCTTTTTACTCCAGCTTAACAGTGCCTCCTGAAGAAGTGGAATTTTTACATCTTTCATCGTTTTGACAAAATCTTCGACAGCTTTGATGATACGGTAGGCTCTTTCGATTTTGACTTTGTCCATACGCTCCGTGATTTGGGTTAAATCGTTATCTTTTTTATTCTTTAATCTCGCCTCTTACACTTCATTTTCAAAAATATTGGCAGCATTTTCATTGTAGATAGAGTAGAAATTTCCAGAGATAAGTCCCTTTTGCGACAATGCCCGTTGCCATGAACCAATAACATCTTCCAAATTATCCTCTTTGGCAGTGGTGTCGATTTGATTGAGGATGTAGAGTACTTTGTTGGCATCACGGTGAGTCAAAGTAGCTGCTACCAAATGCTCCAATGTATCACGCATCGCTCCAGGTTCTGGGTGTCTAGCATCGAAGAAAATAAGCACCAAATCGGACATATTAACAATGTGGTCGGTAATTCTAAGTATCCCATCCCTTTGACTATCGGCATCAAATCCAGGAGAGTCGATAAGTATCTTGCCTTTGAGCTTATCGGATTTGAGAGTTTTGAGTTGCAAATAGAGATTGACACGGTTGCCCTCGCCTGGTTCTACCTTATTAACTTCTTGACTTATATTATAGAAAGGAAACCTAGGATCAGTGTCGAGTGCAAGACCAGGCAAAGTAACTGCCTCTTCGTTGTTTCCGTAGCACACTACGGTAAATTTATCATCAACGGCTTGATTGCTGCTTTCTTGAATTTTTTTGCCTATATAATGGTTGTTTTTGTCAAGCTGTTCATAGTGAGTTATCACGTCGGTAAGTATGGGGTTTTCGAGAGAGATACTCTTTAAGTTTGCCGTAGCGTTCTTTTGGCATCACCATTAAATCCTTAATTTGTGAAGTTGCATTAATACCATTGTACCCTATTGATTTTAATAAAATAGCAATATAGTTAATAATTATGAAAAATAATAGATGAGATGCTCTCTAGTGGTTTAGTTTCATACTTAACAACAATAAACTTTATTACAAAGCACTAAAGAGTTTTTATATCAATTATTGAATTCTATTTACCTTTTATTAAATTTTTGTTATTATAATGCCATTGCAAAATCTATTACACAGGAAGGGAAAAAATGGCATTTAAACCATTAGCAAACAGAGTTTTGGTTAGACGACAAGAGGAGTCTAATACTACCGCTTCAGGAATTATTATTCCCGATACAGCAAAGGAAAAACCATTACAAGGAAGCGTCATAGCAGTAGGATCTGATGCAGCTGATGAGGGCATTAATGAAGGCGATGTGGTTGTGTTTGGCAAGTATAATGGTACAGAGATTACTTTGGATGGTGAAGAGTTTTTGGTCTTAAATAGCGACGATATCTACGGAATTATTCAATAGAGAAGTGAAATTACGCACCTTGAGTGCGTAAAACCTTGCGGCTCTCCCGCTGTGCGGGTAGCAAGAGGTGGTTGCGAGGGAGACAAGTGTCCCTGCCAAAAAATAGGGGCTTTGCTCCTATTTTTGCGTAATATGAGTAAATAAACAATTGCAAAATAGATTAAGGAGAAATAATGGCAAAAGAGATATTTTTTTCAGATAAAGCACGTAATGGATTGTATGACGGTGTGAGCAAATTGGCGGATGCCGTTAAGGTCACGATGGGGCCACGAGGTCGAAATGTACTTATTCAAAAGAGTTACGGCTCTCCTCATATCACCAAAGATGGTGTAACGGTAGCAAGAGAGATTGAACTAAGCGATCCACTTGAAAACATGGGCGCTCAATTGGTGCGAGAAGTAGCTGCAAAAACAGCCGATGAGGCAGGAGATGGTACAACTACCGCAACGGTTTTGGCTCATGCTATCTTCAAAGAGGGACTTAGAAATATTACCGCTGGGGCTAATCCAATCCAAGTCAAGAGAGGCATGGATAAAGCTTCAGCTAAGATTATTGAAGCCCTTAAAAATATGGCAAGAGAGGTCAAAGATCAAACCGAAATCGCACAAGTGGCTACTATTTCGGCAAACTCAGATAAATCAATTGGTGAACTAATCGCTCAAGCGATGGAAAAAGTAGGCAAAGATGGTGTTATCACTGTCGAAGAGGCAAAAGGAATAGAGGATGAACTCGATGTTGTTGAGGGTATGCAGTTTGATAGAGGATACCTCTCACCTTACTTTATCAACAACTCTGAAAAGATGACGTGTGAACTTGATAATCCCTTTATTTTATTGGTAGAGAGCAAGATTACAAGTCTCAAAGACCTTATTCCAATTCTTGAAAAGATTCAACAATCAGGACGACCGCTTTTGATTATCGCCGATGATGTAGAGGGTGAAGCGTTGGCAACGTTGGTACTTAACCGTCTCAAGGGTGTGCTTAACATCGCAGCTGTTAAAGCCCCAGGATTTGGTGATAGAAAAAAAGCAATGCTTAATGATATTGCAATTCTTACAGGCGGTACGCTCATTACCGAAGAGTTGGGTCTTTCACTGGACAAAGCAACACCAGCCGATTTGGGACAATGTGCGAAGATTGTAATCGACAAAGACAATACCGTTATAGTCGATGGCAAAGGTAGCCAAGAAAAAGTAGCCCAACGTATCAATGAGATTAAATCGCAAATTGCTCAAACCAGCAGCGAGTACGACAAAGAGAAGCTTCAAGAGCGTTTGGCAAAATTGAGCGGGGGTGTAGCTGTTATCAAAGTCGGTGCTGCAACCGAAACCGAAATGAAAGAGAAAAAAGATAGAGTCGATGATGCACTCTCGGCTACACGTGCGGCGGTTGAAGAGGGTATCGTTATTGGCGGAGGCGTTGCTCTTGTCAAAGCTGTTTCACAAGTCAAAATGGAACTCGAAGGGGATGAGCAAATCGGTGCGGATATTATTATGCGTGCTTTGATGGCTCCTATGAAGCAAATTGCTGCTAATGCGGGATTTGATGCGGGAGTTGTTGTTAATGAAGTGCTTAAATCAGACAATATCAATCTAGGATTCAACGCAGCAACAGGCGAGTATGTCGATATGTTTGAAGCGGGAATTGTTGACCCTGTCAAAGTAGGCAGAGTAGCGATGCAAAATGCTGTATCGGTAGCCTCCTTGTTACTCACAACAGAGGCGACTATTAGCGACATCAAAGAGGAAAAATCAGCTCCCTCAATGCCTGATATGGGCGGTATGGGCGGCATGATGTAGTCTTGACAAACCCCACTTTTTTTGGGGTTTGTATCGTTTGTCTATCCAATACTTATACTCCATTTACACCTCAACGCATTGAGCGTTATCTTTTTTACTCAACTCCTCTCCATATATACCACACTATAAGCCAAATATGCTAAAATAAGAGAAAAAATTTATAGATGAGAAATAAGGATACAATTTGTTAAGTACAGTCAATTTGGTACAACGATACGGCAAAAGAGTGCTGTTTGATAAAATAAGCATCACCTTTGATAGAGGCAAACGATACGGTTTGATTGGGGCTAATGGAGCAGGAAAATCGACTTTTTTAAAGATTCTTTCAGGTGAGCTTGAAGCAACCGACGGTGAAGTACAAATCGAACCCAACGCTCACATGGGAGTATTGGGACAAAATCAATACGCTTTTGAGGATTTCACTCTGATGGATGCGGTACTGTACGGCAACAAACGCCTTTTTGAAGCCCAAAAAGAGAAAGAGAAGCTCTACATGGAGGGGGATTTTGAGAGCGATGCGGTCAATAATCGACTGGCTCAACTTGAGATGATTTGCGCCGATGAGGACCCTACTTATGAGAGTGAAGTGCATATTGAAAAGCTCTTAGAGGCGTTGGGATTTGATGCTTCGATGCACCAAAATCTTATGAGTTCGATTCCTAGTGCGGATAAATTTAAGATTTTATTAGCCCAAGTACTCTTTCTCAACCCTGATATTTTACTGCTTGATGAGCCTACCAACAACCTTGATATCGAAACCATCTCATGGCTAGAGGAGCAGCTTAAACGTCACGAGGGTGTTTTGATTGTCATTTCGCACGATAGACACTTCCTAAACGGTGTAGTAACGCATATTTTGGATTTGGATTTTTCGAGCATTAGGGAGTTTACGGGTACCTACGATGATTGGTACATTGCCTCCACATTGATAGCCAAACAACAAGAGAGCTCACGAGACAAAGCCCTCAAAGAGAAAGAGGAGCTTGAAAAATTTATCGCCCGTTTCTCTGCCAACGCCTCCAAAGCCAAACAAGCCACGAGTCGCCAAAAACAACTTGAAAAACTCGATATTGCCGAGATTCGACTCTCCTCTCGCCGTGACCCCTCTATCGTTTTCAAGCCTCACCGTGATATTGGCAATGAGGTATTGTTTATCAATGAGCTTTCAAAAAGCTACGATGAGCAAGTTGTCTTTTCCAATCTAAGCCTCAAAATCGACAAAGGCGACAAAATAGCCCTTATTGGCTCTAATGGTGTGGGCAAAACCACGTTGCTAGAGATTCTTATGGGCAAAGTCCAAGCCGATAGTGGCAACTACAATTGGGGTCAAACCATTGCTACAAGCTACTTTCCTCAAAACGCAACGGAGATGATTAAGGGAGATGATAAGCTCTACGATTGGCTTCAAGGATTTGATCCCATGTGGCACATTGATGAGATTCGCAAATGTCTAGGCAGAATGCTCTTTACGGGTGAAGATCAAGAAAAAAAGGTAGGCAGTTGCAGTGGGGGCGAAAAGCACCGCATGATGCTTTCAAAGATGATGATGGATAGTTGCAATTTTTTGGTACTTGATGAGCCCAACAACCACCTTGACCTTGAAGCGATTGTGGCTTTGGGTGAAGCGTTGCATCAATACCAAGGCGGTGTAATTTGTGTCTCTCACGATAGAGAACTTATCGACGCTTTTGCCAATCGCATTATCAAAATCAACGAAGACAAGAGCATTATTGATTTCAAAGGAAGCTACGAGCAGTTTGTAGAGGTGCATCAATGATTTGACCCCATTGCCACGGTTTCTTTTTGTGGATATATCCTTTACTGATAAGCTCATAGGCTTTGGAGTAGAGGAGGGAAGGGCTTTGGTATTGAGCTTGGCTACTATCGAGGTCAAAGAGGTCGATTTTGACTTTGAAGCGATTGTAAAGCTCGGTTTTGAGTCTATCTAAGATATTGAAATACTCCCAGGGGTCGCAAGTATGCAAAAATTGCGATTTAAATTTAAAAGCAATATCAATATCACTGCAAATCTCCTCTTGATGTTTGGCATAGCTAGCAAAAAGAGCCATCTTGTCGATAGTTTGAAATTGGGGTTTAATCTCTTTTTTGTTTCATCGGCTACTCCTAGTTTTTTATTATAGTATAACCTACGCATTTCCCACCATCTCACTAGCTTTGGATACAAGGGTATCAAATCTAATTCAAAAGCTTTTTGGCAAATTTCATCGCTTCGTTGTTGGCTTTTTCTCCTGCGATGATGCGCGCTATTTCGTTGATGCGTCCCTCTTTGTCGAGGATTTCGATAGAGCCTTTTTCTCCCTCTTTTTTGACCAAAATGTGTTGATTGGCTTTGGCGGAGAGGTGGGGTTGGTGTGAAATGGCAAAGATTTGGTAATTTTTCGCTAGTTTGGCGATGAGATTGGCAATAGCAATCGATTCATCCCCGCTTACATTGGCATCAATTTCATCAAGAATAATCACGCCACTCTCTTGTTTTTGCCCATACTCCACCGCCACCGCCATCAAAGCAAGGCGTAAGCGATTAAACTCTCCACCACTTAGTGTTGAAACTTTGGAACCACTCATTGAAATATCAACATCCATCATTCCCATAGCATCAATATCACGCAAAACAAACTCAAAGACAAGAGGAGGAAGCTTTAGTGTACTAAGATAGTTGCTTAAATAATCTTGAATGCTCAAAGCTGACTCTTGACGCACAAAGTCAAGCTCTTTTGCCAAAAAGGTAAGGGATTGTTTCTC
This sequence comes from Sulfurovum sp., assembly GCA_020726085.1. Classification (GTDB taxonomy): domain Bacteria; phylum Campylobacterota; class Campylobacteria; order Campylobacterales; family Sulfurovaceae; genus FS08-3. Next base: position 17,993 of record DYTG01000004.1, on the reverse strand, counting down.
ACTGGCAACGAAGGCTTCAAGCTCTTTTTTGTCGTAGCTCATGGTTTGGTATTGAGCCAACTCACTGGCTTTTTGATCTCTGTAGGCTAGAGTTGCTTCAATAGAGCCGTATTTTTGTATCAGTGCGGCGATGTGTTCGATTCTATCAAGTACCGCTTCGATATTGACCTCTTCAAGCTCGTCGTAGAGGCTATCAATCTCTTCAAAATCGGAACGAATTTGGTTGAAAGTATCGGTGACAAAATCGCTTTCTTTGTCCAAAAGATGATACACCTCAATGACTTTGCTCTCAAATTCAAAGATGAAATGGGCATTGGCAATCGCCTCTTTGAGTTTATCAATCCTCGAAAGCTTTTGTTTGAGACCCAAAAGCTCCTCATCCTCTCCTATTTTGGGTGCAATCGCATCAATTTTATTGCGTTCAAAGGTAGTAAACTCGATGCGTTCATTGAGATTGGACTCCTTGGATTGAAGCGATTCGAGCGTTTGGAGTGAGGCTTTGTAGAGTCCGTAGCGTCGTTGATACTCCACTAGAAGTTGCTCAAATGAGGGTTTGCTTTGCAAAGCGATGGTATCAATGTAGTGCAACAAATCCCTACTGCTCAAAGGCTCTTTTTGACGTACCGATAGATAACGCACAAAAGGGGGTTTGAAAATATCTTGCAAGGCTTTTTTGGAGATTTTTTGCCCATCAATATAGTAGCGTAGTTTGTCGCTTTTGATGCATTTGATAGCAAAGGCATCATCGGTGTCGTAACCTTCTATATCCAAAGTCTTGTTGATAGTAAGCTCACTAAGACAAGCCATGGGCGTATCAAGCCCAAAGGTAGCCAAAATAGAGCCAATGAGTAGCGATTTTCCCGCCCCACTTGCACCGCTAAAGACGACCAAACCGCCATCAAACTCTGTATCTATCGTATCAAAAAAGAGTAACTCTTTGACAAAGAGTCGTTCAATGATTGCTTTTTCCACTACTCGCCCCATGAAAGTTTATCTCTTAGTACCGAAAAGTAGTTGCGTTCTCTCTTGTGCAGTAGCTTTGCACCCACTTTGGCTATCGTGATGTAGAGTTTATCACCCGCTTCCATTTCGTAGGAGTCTTGCCCATCGACCATAGCAATAACCCTATCTTTGGGCGAGATAAGCTCAATGGTAAAATCGGTAGGCACTACCAAAGGACGCTGTGTCAGAGAGTGGGGACAAATAGGGGTAAGGATAAAGGCTTTGGTGAGAGGGTACATGATAGGTCCACCTGCTGCCAAAGAGTAGGCAGTTGCACCCGTAGGAGTTGAGACAATAAGCCCATCGCCTCTATAGCGATTGAACTTCTCACCATCAATATAGGCATCAATTTCGACCATTTTGGAGATAGAGGGGCGAGTAATGACAATATCGTTGAAAGCGTAGAGCTTTTGGCTTGTATTGGCACGTTCCAAAATCCCCACCATCATCATCCTATCATCGATGCGATACTCCCCTTTGAGCAATTTATCCACAAAACTCTCCACCTCATCGAGGCGAATATCGGCCAAAAATCCCAAATTCCCCGCATTGATACCCAATACAGGCTTGTGATAATCGTAGCTTCGTCTTACGAGCGAAAGGAGTGTCCCATCCCCCCCCAAAGAGACCAAAAAATCGCTTTCTTTGCACATTTGATCAAATTTAACACCCTTTAGCCCTATCATTTGCGCACTCTTTTGAGACAAAGAGACCTTAATTCCTCTGCTTTGAAATATCTTACGAATCTCCTTAAAGGTCTCTTTGATTTGGGGCGAATGGGGTTTGAGGATAAATCCTGCACGTTCAAGCTTCTCTAGCATAACTCAACCTTATTACAGTGTTTATTATTTTTGATAATTTACCGCTCTCTCCAAGCTTAACGCCCCATCAAAAAGCATCTGTTCATCAAACGCTTTGGCAATGAGTTGGAGTCCAATAGGCAAACCGTTTGCACTATCTTTGCCCACAGGAAGCGAGAGTGCGGGAAGTCCTGCTAGATTGATAGAGAGGGTGTACATATCGCTTTTGTACATCGCCAACGGATCACTAATAGAGCCGATTTTGGGTGCACTAGAGGGTGCTACGGGAGAGAGAATAAGGTCGGCTTCTTTGAAAATGGTGTTAAATTCATCTCGGATAAGGTGGCGTACCTTTTGGGCTTTGAGGTAATAGGCATCGTAAAAGCCCGATGAGAGTACAAAGTTGCCCAACAAAATGCGTCGTTTGACCTCATCGCCAAATCCCTCACTTCGGGTGTTGTAGAAGAGTTCGCTGACGTTATTGCACAAAGCTCTATTGCCGTAGCGAATACCGTCGTATCGTGCCAAATTGGTAGTGGCTTCTGCGGTGGCGATGATGTAATAAGTAGCTATATCGTATTGGGTATTGAGTCTATTTTTGTGGATAATGGTATGCCCTGCGTTGCGAAGTTTTTCTACTGTTTGAGCAAAAACTCTTTGTGTTTGGCTGTCGGCTTCATTAATATAGTTATCAATCACCGCAATGGTAAGCTTTCTATCGGGATTGAGATTTTGGGCTACACTTACCGTTTCCATATTGGCACTAGTGGAGTCTTTGGGGTCGTATCCTGCAATGGCATCGTAGAGAATGGCGGCATCTTCCACATTTTGAGTAATGGGTCCGATTTGATCAAGGCTTGAAGAGTACGCCCCCAAACCGTATCGGCTCACTCGCCCGTAAGTAGGTTTCATGCCCACGCAACCGCAATAAGCCGCAGGTTGTCGAATACTTCCTCCCGTATCGCTTCCAAGAGCGGCGATAGCAATTCCTCCCGCTACAGCCGCTGCACTTCCGCCTGAGCTTCCCCCTGGGACGTGGTTTTTGTTATGAGGATTGAGTGTCTTGCCGTAATAGCTTGATTCAGTCGTTGAACCCATAGCAAACTCATCCATATTGGCTCTTCCAAAAGGTGCCATACCGTGGGATTTGAGATGGATAATGGCGGTGGCTTCGTAGGGGGCGATGTAGCCTTGGAGTATCTTTGAACCGCACGTTAGCGACCAGCCTTTGACTTGAATATTATCTTTTATTAAAATCGGCACACCCTCACCCGAAGTTTCAAAACCGATATAGGCGTTGAGTCCACCCTCTTTTGCCTTGTTTTCCATTTGCGTTTTAAGTCTATTGAGTTCATCTTGACTCTTTGTGAGTGCCTCTTTTAAGGTAATCATGCAACTGTTCCTTATAAAAAATATTGGCTAGATTATACAAAAGTATGCGTTAAGGGGTGTTGAGTTGGGGTGTGAGAAATCTTTGGGTTGATTGTTTTGGCTAAATTTTAGAATGCGTCATTAACAACGCTGTAGATTCGACTGTAGGTTTGGCTTTAGCCAAATATTTAGAGGTTACGCAATGCCTTAAATTCGGCTAAAGCCGAGGCTACGGATTCAAACCTCTTCGTAGAGAGGGTAGAGTTTCTCCTCTTTGATATTGAAACGTTGGGTTAGTATCATGCCCACAGCTCTCAAATCATCAAGCAGTTTATCGACATTTTTTTGGTAGCTCTTTTTATCGCCGTAGAGGTGGATGAGTTTGATAATTTTTTTGGTGATGGGGTTCATCTGCTCTTGCATCTCATTGACAAGGGTGCGATTGTCGCTATCTTCTAGGGTAGTAGCACGAAGGTAACCGTAAAGCTGCGTAACTTCCATCATCAAATGAAGCTCAAAGGCTAATTTAAACCCATTCATTAATGGCTCCATCGCCTCAAAGCTATTGTCGATTTTGTATTGGGCTTGAAGTGTGCGATAGATTTTAAAAGGTTGGTGGTGGTCACTTTGAAGCATGGAAATAAAATTGGGGCTATAGTTAAGATTTTCAATCGCCATAACCTCATTTTTTTAAATCGTTCCATCAAATTTTTGATAAATCCCATTGTGTGTTCCTTTTTTGGTTTTAATCGTGTTCTTTGATACTATCAACAATAGCCAAAGCTCTTTGTTGGGCTACTTCAATATCCTCATCAAGCACCAAAGCTACTGCCATTCTTCGTCCTATATGAGCCTCTGGTTTGCCAAATATGCGTACAAAAGAGCTACTGCTAAAAGCCGATGGGGGAACGATGAGCGTAGGATTGTCTCTAGGACTTTTGGCTTTGTAGGCCGCACTTGCACCTGCTTTGAAAAACTCAAAATCAAGCGGCAGCCCCAAAACGGCACGAACGTGCAACGCAAATTCGCTTTGGCTTTGGGTGATAAGCGTCACCATGCCTGTATCGTGAGGACGAGGGCTTAGCTCCGAGAAATAGACCGCATCACCTTTGACAAAAAACTCCACACCAAATACGCCTCGACCTCCCAATCCATCGGTAACGGCTTTGGCAATGGCTTGGGCTTTTTGGAGGGCAGTGGGACTCATAATGGCGGGTTGCCATGAGAGGATATAGTCTCCATCTCGCTGTTCATGCCCAATAGGCTCACAAAAGAGAGTTTGGCTATCGTTTCGTACCGTCAAAAGGGTAATCTCATAATCAAAAGCGATAAACTCCTCTACTATGAGTTCGGAGCTATCACCTCTGGCCTCTTTGGCTTTTTCCCACGATGAGGCAATATCTTCAAATGTTTTGGCGATGCTTTGTCCGTGTCCTGATGAACTCATAACGGGCTTGATCACGCAAGGAAAACCGATGGTTTTGGATGCTTCTTGCAACTCCTCAAAGGTTTTGACAAAGAGGTATTTGCTGGTATTGAGTCCCAATGTTTGGGAAGCAAAGAGGCGGATGTTTTTGCGGTTCATGGTTTTATTAACCGCCTGTGCATTGGGGATAATATGAAAACCACGAGCTTGTGCTTCAAAAAGAGCCTCGATAGAGATAGCCTCAACTTCGGGTAGGATATAGGTGGGTTGATAGGTTTCAATCACTTCAAGCAAAGCCTCTTTGTCTTGCATATTGACGACTACTTTGTGGTTGGCTACAAGGTGGGCGGGGGCGTTGTGGTACTTATCTACGGCTATGACCTCAATGCCTAATCGTTGAGCTTCGATAGCGACCTCTTTGCCCAATTCACCAGAACCTAATAGCATCATTTTAATCGCATGGGGTTGTAGGGGTGTTGTAAAATTCATCCATTTTCCTCAAGTTGTTTTAGTTAAATTATACTATTTTGGGGCTTAACATCCACTCACGATAGCATTGTGCCACTGCACGAGTGTGAGGCGGTAACCGCTTGTAACCTTTTTGACTTCATGGCTAAAGTAGGGGTTGGAGGGAAAGAGTATCATATCACCCGCACGAGGCTTGAATGCAATCCCATTGCCATCTTTGTCGTAGAGATAGTTAAAAAGCAACTCACCTCCGCTAAAGTGTTGCTTATCATCTTGTGCTACCACCCCCTCATGAAAGCTTGTGGCAAAGAGTACGGTAGTAAGTTTGCGTTGGGGGGCGACGCAGGTAAAGCCTACTGTGCTTCCCTCTTTGTCGATAAGCTCATTGGAATCGTCGGCGTGTTTGATATAAAAAGAGCCTTGTGTATATTCTAGGACTTGAATAGGGGTTGCAAGGGTCAAGGAGAGATTAAAAAATCGCTCAATTTGGGGCTGATGAAGCTTAAAAAGAGTCTCGTAGAGAGCCGTATGAAGGGGGTTTAGGGTATAGAGATTGGTTTTGCGAATCGTTTCATTGACATCGGGTTCGACCACACTTTGGAGGAGCATCTTTTTGATTTGAGCTTTTTGGGCATACTGCTCTTGATAGATAGTATCGGCTATTTCGTGTGCCAAGGCACTATCAAGGAAATTTGGAATAATCAAAAAAGGTTTATCGTAGTAGGGATTGGGCAAAATCTTGTTGGCTATATCCCACTCTTGCAATCGCTCATCGCAAAATATTTCGTTGCTTATTTGTATCATCTTATACCCCACACAATCAAGTGGAGTATTATACAGCGTTTTGAGCCAAAATGACTACTTTTTGCTCTCTTTGCCACCGCAAATCATTTTGATAACGTATTTGATGTAGTTTTCCCAGCTATACTCAGCAATAGCTAGACAATACTCAGGATGTGTGTAGTTTTGACACTCTTTTTGGGCGTGTTGCACAGCTAGATGTTTGACTTCACACGCTTCAATCTCCTCTTTGTCTTGAAACTTATTGGCACAATAGCCGTTTTTTTCTTTGATTAATGTCTCCCAGGCGATACTTACCAAAATTTTAATCTTAATTAATATAAAAATATGTTATTCTTTGTAAAATAGTTTTTCAAGGAGTATATTATGAAAACAAAACTATCAATTGTATTATTGTCAATGGCATTATCATCATCTTTGATGGCCGAAGAGGGATTGGATGGGGGAGAGCGATTTATCGGTCTAGAAGTAGGTGCTTCAACTATTCAAGCCAACACAGGTGGTATCTTCGGCGAAAACGATGTCGAAGGAACTAATGCAGAGTTTGGTGTACGAATCGGAGCTCAAAATGAAGATTGGCGTACACTTATAGCGCTCAATTACTTTGACAACAAAGATAGCGATCAAAATTACGAACGAGGATTGTTAGGATTTGATTACTATCTTTTGACTTCCGAGTTTAAAAGTACATCGTTTAAACCCTATTTGGGCGTACACGGAGGCTACATGAACTACGAATCAACACTCAAAGATGAAGATGGCTTCTTTTACGGTGGCCAAGCGGGTTTTACGCTTGATGTGACCCAAGAGATTGATGTCGATGTAGCCTATCGATACTCTTTGGGAGACATGGATGAAGTTGATCATGTCGGCAACTTCGCTCTTGGCGTAAACTACTTATACTAGTCGCCTTGATAAATAAAGGAAACGATTGTGAAAAAATTAATTGACTACTTTTTGATTGTTGCATTAACCCTAGCCCTAAGTGGTTGCGGTAGCAACAGCAAAGAGGATCCAACTGGCTCATTGACGAGTACCCCTACGGATAGTGGTGGATTAGTAACAGACAACACTGCAATAGGCGGTTCGACAGGTTCAACTAACGACACAACTGTGGTGAGTAGCCCCGAATATACTTTTATCAACCCTACAACACCGCTCACGGTGACAAAAGCAAGTACCCTTTATCGGCTTAAAGCTCAATTGATACAGCACCAACACCCCGTAGTGGGAGTAACAGTATCACTCAAAGCTTTTAAAAATCATTTTGACAAATACGGTACGTTTGCATCCATGAGTGCCACAACCGACGACAAAGGCTATTTTACATTTGAATACACCTCACCATCGGATTTAAGTACCATAAATGGAAGTATTATTAAATTTGAGAGCGTTTTGTACTATGAAGAGACCAATACAACCACCAAAGAACTTACGCAAGATTTTTTGGTCACGTTTAAAACCGAGAGCAATACTACGACAAGCGAGGTAATTGACAACAACGTAAGCGATATAGAGAGCTATAGCTTCATTAATGCTACAACTCCTTTGGAGATTCTTGAAGCCGAGAGTGCCTACGATATAAAAGTGCAACTTATCGCCAATGGTTTTGCTGTAACCGATGAAATTGTGACCCTCAAAGCCTTTGCCAATCCCAATGACCAATACGGTACTTTTGCGGCTATTAGCACCCAAACTGATGCTTTGGGATATGCAACGTTTAAATACACTTCTCCTAAAGATATGAAGCTTGTTGATGGTAAATTACTCAATTTGAGCGCAGTTCATTTTGATAGCAATTTAACCCAAGATTTTCAATTGAAATTCAACAAAAACGAAGCAGTAGTCGTATCGGAAAAACCTTTTGTTGTTATTCCCAATAGCTCCAAAAACATTGAACTTACCAACAACTCGCAACAAGCCGTCATTGCCATAAAAGTCTATGCAGGAGAAACCAACTCGCCCTATTCTCAAGGTAATGTACTTGTAGTATTGCCCACCAAAATTGTCAATGGGGTTGATATTGGTAGTTTTGAGTCCTACAGTGTACCCGTTGTCAATGGCGAGGCTACTTTTAGATACACCGGCCCTCAAAATCTTCAAGCCCTTATTGATAGCGGTGATAGCTCGTCGGTATTTAAATTTTACCACGATGCCGACCCAACCAACAAAAAAGAGATGATCGTTACCTATAACCCCACCTCTGATTATGTTCCTATTAACTATACTATGAAGATTTCATCGGAAGATAATAAATTTACAATGGGAATTCCCAATCAAGAAAAATCTTTTTCAATCATAATTAAGGATGATGCAGGTAATAATGTAGCCAAAGCAAGTATGACAAGTTTTGAGATAGCAATTCAAAATATTTTTATTGGAAAATTGATTTCAAATGGGCAAGAGTATTCAACGCTAACCCTTGCAAATGAAAATCCAATTACTTTTAACGTCAAAACCAATACCAACTCGGGGCTTATTCCCTTGCGTGTCGTTGCCACTTTTGTCGATACCAATAGGGTGACTCGAACGCTTGAACAAACCGTCAATATCACCGTCTTTTCGGGACCTCCCACGGCGATGAGTCTCTCTCGTCTGGAAGGAGGATATGATAAGGAAAGAGGAAAATACATTGAACGTTACGCCGTTTCAGCTACTGATGGCTACAACAACAAAGTCAATACCTCACCTGGTGTAGCCACAGGAGCGATTGTAGGATACGCTGTCGATGGGTCTGCTCCTAGTGCCATTGAGACAAACTCAACCAAACGCCTCTATATTGCCAAAAACAATACCCAAAAAGGGACAATCAAACCCTTGGGCGGAGGTTTGGCTACCTTTAGCGTCCCCGTAGACGGTCAAAATCGTTTCCAATACATTGATGAATCCAACGACAAGTTGGTGATCTTTGGTGAAGGGTATATCTATGAGGCATTGGGCAAATGGGACTTTAATCGTCTAAGCAACGAAGTATTGGAGTTGCAAGATACCTATCTAGGAGTAAAACGCAGTGACCTCTTCTATGCCATTGGTCACAACTACCGACAAGACCCTTGCCGTAGTGATGGTAGTGAATACATTGGTTATGCACAGATTGATAGCAACGGTTCTATGCTCGATAGCGAGGGGACGGCAATTGTTACTTTTGGCTACGATTATCACTTGACTGGCAAAGATATTATGCTTTGGGTCAATCTAACAGGTTATCAAGCCGATACTGATCAAACCACGCGTATCGGTGAAGCCAAAAAAGTAACCTTAAGAGGAAACGGACTCCGCTCCGAACCATCTGATGGCTACGGGGTATCCAAAGGCAAGACGGCAAATGTTGTTTTCTCAATATGGCACGAAAAAATACCTGAATTTTATCGCAATGCACATTTTGATTGGGATATTAAGGTGGGTTCGACTTGTGGCTATGAGGTGATAGAGACTTCAAACGACTATGATGCAAGAGCTTGTATCGCAGAGTATGGAGCGGCTTTTATCAGCTTCAAATTAACCGCACCTGCGGATGAGGAGTGTACTTTCAATATCACACGTATTAATGTATCTAGCGAATTTTAATAACAAAAAAGGGGTTTGCTTCTCCCCCTTTTGTCGCTTTAATCCATCTCTCCAACACTTTTTACTATAATTTTAAAAAAATTTAGGTACAAATAATGATTGATTTGAAATATCTGCAAAAAAACTACAATGAAGCTACAGCTTTGCTTGTCAAAAAGGGAGTCAATAGCGATACGCTTGAGCAACTCCATCAGCTTTTTATAGCTCTCAAAGAGGCAAATGCCCAGTTTGAAGAGGCAAAAGCCAACCAAAATGAGATGTCCAAACTCTTTGGAGTCTATAAAAAAGAGGGTAAAGATGTAGCTCAGCTTAAAGCCAAAGTCGATGCCAACAAAGAGCTTCTTGTTGCGTTACAAGAAAAAGCACGCCAAGCCGATGAGGCGTTGCAAAATGCAGCTTTGGTCATTCCCAACTTTCCCGATGCAAAAGTACCCGATGGGGTCGATGAGAACGACAATGTTGAAATCAAAAAGGTACTGACTCCCAAAACCTTTGATTTTAAACCCAAAGAGCATTGGGAGCTTAGTGAACTCAACGGTTGGATTGATTTTGAGCGAGGCGTGAAATTGGCAAAGAGTCGTTTTAGTCTCCTCAAAGGAGAGGCGGCTAGGCTTGAACGTGCTTTAATCAACTTCTTTTTGGATCACAATCGAACCAAAGGTTTTGAAGAGGTAAGTATCCCATTTATCAACAACCGTGCGATGCTTCAAGGCACAGGACAATTGCCAAAGTTTGAAGAGGATCTTTTCAAGATTGAGGGCGAAGAGCTGTTTTTGATTCCCACCTCCGAAGTGCCGCTTACCAATTTGCACCACGATGAGATTGTATCGCCAAGCCAACTCCCACTTCTCTACAGTGCCTACAGTCCTTGTTTTAGAAAAGAGGCAGGAAGTGCGGGAAGAGATACTAGAGGAATGATACGCCAACACCAATTTAGCAAAGTCGAAATGGTAGCTCTCACCCACCCCGACCAATCCGATGTGATCTTTGAAATGATGGTTGCCAATGCTTCAGAGCTTTTGAGCTTACTTGAGTTGCCCCATCGTATCGTAGAGCTTTGCGGTGGAGATTTGGGCTTTTCAGCGGCTCGTACGATTGATATTGAAGTGTGGCTACCAGGGCAAAATCAATACCGTGAGATTAGTTCTATCTCTAATGTGCGTGATTTTCAAGCAAGAAGAGCAAAAATACGCTTCAAAGATGGAGACAAAAACTCCTTTGTGCATACTCTCAACGGCTCGGCTTTGGCGGTAGGACGTACGATTGTGGCTATTATGGAGAATTTTCAAAACCAAGAGGGGGGTATTGCTATCCCCAAAGTACTTGAGAAGTATATGGCATGATTGGGATTGTTGATTACAATATGGGCAATTTGGCCTCAGTACAAAATGCCTTTGATAAGCTAGGAAGCAAAACCAAAATAGAGTCTCATCCCAACAAACTCCAATCTTACGACAAGCTACTTTTGCCAGGCGTGGGGGCTTTTGGTGATGCTATGGAGCATCTCAATCGTAACGGTATGAACGAGGCGATAGTGCAGTACGCCCAAAGCGGTAAGCCCATTTTGGGTATTTGTTTAGGGATGCAACTGCTTTTTGATACAAGCCGTGAGTTTGGAGAACATCGAGGATTGGGGCTTATCGAGGGGGAGATTGTTGCCTTTGATAAAACCCAATTTAACCACCCCCTAAAAGTACCGCACATGGGTTGGAATGAGCTTTTTGTGACGCACGATACTCCGCTCTTTGAGGGCTTAAACGATCCTTATCTCTACTTTGTTCACTCGTTTCATGCACTCTGCGATGATAAATTTGTCATTGGCAAAAGCTTTTACGGCTATGAGTTTATCGCCGCCGTCCATAGAGAAAATATCTACGGCATCCAACCCCACCCCGAAAAATCGCACGACAATGGATTGAAGATACTTAAAAACTTTATCAATTTGTAACTCTTCCTCATTCCACCTCTTCTGAGGTGGAATGCATATAAGAGATTGAAAGTCCACTATGTATTCCTAAGCAGAAGCCTAGGAACGAGAGAAA
>DYTG01000004.1:0-6416 GCA_020726085.1 Sulfurovum sp. | reverse complement strand
AAGAGATTGAAAGTCCACTATGTATTCCTAAGCAGAAGCCTAGGAACGAGAGAAAATGGGATTTACCTAGGGATTGAGCGGTAACAATTAAGATAAAAGCATCTTGTGACTAAAATTTTGCTATAATATTTACATTTTTTAAACTAGAGCCAAATAGGAGAATATGTGTTATCGTACGACTTTTTTAAAAGCATTTTGTTTTGGTTTGAACCTGAAAAAGCACACAAGATTGCAGGTTTAGGACTCAAAATGCTCTCATTTTGCCCTCCTTTGCTTAAATACTACAAAAAAAACTATTTTGTCAATGATGCCGCTTTGCACCAAAATATCTTAGGTATTGAATTTAAAAATCCCGTAGGATTAGCGGCGGGGTTTGATAAAGATGGGGAGTATATGGACTCCATTGTGGCTTTGGGGTTTGGATACAGCGAGATTGGTACGGTTACTCCTCGTCCTCAAGAGGGCAATGTCAAACCCAGACTCTTTCGACTCAAAGAGGAGCAATCGATTCAAAACGCTATGGGTTTTAACAATCGTGGCGGTGAGTTTATGCTCAAAAAGGTGCAAAATCGTGCGTGTGAGGGCTATCCTATCGGGATAAATATCGGCAAAAACAAAACCACGCCCCAAGAAGAAGCTCTAGGCGATTACGAGTATCTATTGGAGGTGTTTGAGAGCTATGCGAGTTATTTGGTCATCAATATCTCCTCGCCCAATACGCCAGGATTAAGAGATTTGCAAAATGAGCAATTTATTACCGAACTTTTTACTATGGCAAAAACAATTACGACCAAACCTGTTTTTCTCAAAATCGCACCCGATATGGAGAAGCAAGATGCTATCCATCTTTGCGGTGTAGCCATTGGAGCGGGAGCGAGTGGTATCATTGCTACCAATACAACGGTTGATTATACCCTTACTCCCAACGCCAAAGATTTTGGAGGTATTTCAGGCAAACTTTTGACCCAAAAAAGTTTTGAACTCTTTGAAGCCATTGCCAAAGTCTATTGGGGTAAAACGGTTCTCATTTCGGTAGGAGGAATCGATAGCGCACTCGAAGCCTATCGACGTATCAAAGCAGGAGCATCGCTGATACAAATCTATTCGATGCTTATCTACGAGGGACCCCAACTCATTAAAGATATTAATGATGGGCTATTGATACTTCTCAAAGAAGATGGATACAACACTATTCAAGAAGCGATAGGAGCAGATAGAAAAGATGATTAAATTATGGACACTACTATTATTGACAGGAGCAATTATGGCCAATTCGTTGCCAAAATATTATACTAAAACGTTAGAGAATGGTTTAGAGGTGGTTGTAATACCTATGAAAAACAACTCAGGGGTCATTACTACCGATGTCTATTACAAAGTAGGCAGCAAAGATGAGGTAATGGGAAACAGCGGAATAGCCCATATGCTGGAGCATCTAAGCTTCAAATCGACCAAAAACCTCAAAGAGGGAGAGTTTGATGAGATTATCAAAGGCTACGGAGCGCAAAACAACGCCTCTACAGGATTTGACTATACCCACTACTACATCAACTCCACCGCTCAAAATCTCTCCAAAAATTTGGAGCTTCTCTCTGAACTTATGAGCAATCTAAACCTCAAAGATGAAGAGTTTCAACGTGAACGCAACGTGGTTGCCGAAGAGCGAAAATGGCGAACCGACAATAACCCTATTGGCTATCTCTATTTTAGGCTTTTTAATATCCACTACGACTACCACTCCTACCACTGGACACCTATTGGGTTTATGGATGATATTCTCAATTGGAAAATCAAAGATATTCGGGCTTTTTATGAGCGATACTACTCACCCAACAACGCAATTTTGATAGTAGCAGGAGATATTGACCAAGATAGCGTATTTGCACAGGCGCAAAAACACTTTGGAGATAAAAAACCCAGCACTATTGTACGCAACCACATGAAAGAACCCGCAATCGATGGAGCCAAACGGGCGATTTTGCACAAAGAGGGCAATACCCTAGACCTACTCGCCATTGCCTATCCTATTCCCAATTTTGAACACGCACATCAAGTGGGGCTTAGTGCCATTACCGAAATCGCTTCAAGAGGAAAAAGCAGTCGTCTCTACCAAAAGCTTGTAAACGAAAAAAACATGGTCAATCAAATCTATGGCTACCAAATGGAGATGACGCATGATGGAATCTTTTTGTTTTTTGCCGTATGCAACCCAGGGGTAAAAGCCGAGACGGTAGAAGAAGAGATTTTGGCTCAAATCCAAGCTATCAAAGAGGGAAGCATTACGCAAGAGGAGCTTGACAAAGTCAAAGTCAGTACCAAGACTGATTTTGTCTATTCGTTGGAGCATTCAAGTGATGTTGTTTCGCTTTTTGGAAGGTATTTAGCACGAGGTAATATTAAACCTTTACTTGAATATGAAGATAAATTGGATAAAATTACGCTCACAGATATTCAAGAGATTGCCAAAAAATATTTTGACAACAACATATCCACCACAGTAATAGTTAGGAGCGCTAAATAATGAATTATGTAACAGGTGCAACAACAGCACTCATTACACCCTTTAAAAACAGTCAATTAGATGAGGCGACTTATGCCAAACTCATTCAAAGGCAAATCCACAACGGCATTGATGCAATATGCCCAGTGGGAACGACAGGTGAGAGTGCAACGCTTAGCCATGATGAACACAAACGATGCATTGAAATAGCCGTCGAAGTGACACGAGGTACCCATGTAAAGGTATTGGCAGGGGCAGGGAGTAACGCCACACATGAGGCGATTGATATTGCAAAACACGCGCAAAAAGCAGGAGTAGATGCGATATTTTCAGTCTCTCCCTACTACAACAAACCCTCCCAAGAGGGGCTTTATCAGCACTACAAAGCCATAGCTAATAGTGTGGAAATACCCGTCATGCTCTACAACGTGCCAGGGCGTACAGGTGTCGATATAGCCGCCGATACGGTTATACGCCTCTTTGATGATGTGCAAAACATCTACGGTATCAAAGAGGCTACGGGTTCGATTGAGCGTAGCATTGAGTTGCTTTCACGTCGCCCTGAACTCAAAGTCTTTTCGGGTGATGATGCTATTGATTATGCGATTCTTTCGAGCGGTGGAGCAGGGATTACATCCGTAACAGCCAATCTATTACCCGATATGAAATCCAAATTGGTGCATGAGGCTCTTGCGGGGAATTTCCAAGCTTCCAAAAAACTCAACGACGAACTCTATCCCATCAACAAAGTACTCTTTTGTGAAAGCAACCCCATGCCCATCAAAGCAGCGATGTATATTGCAGGACTCATTGAGACGCTAGAGTATCGCTTACCGTTGGTTGCACCTAGCAGTGCCAATATGAAACGCATTGAGTTGGTCATGAAAAATTATAAAATAGTAGGAGTGTAAGTATGTCAAATAGAGGAAAAGTAGTCGTTATTACAGGAGCGACTAAGGGAATTGGAGCAGCAATTGCACGAAAATTTGCCAGCGAGGGTGTCAATGTCGCCTTTACTTATAATAGTAGCAAAGAAAAAGCCGAGGCGTTAGCCATAGAGTGGAGTGAGGAGTTTGGTATCAAAGCCATCACTTATCCCCTCAATATTCTCGAACCTGATGAGTTTAAAACACTCTTTAGTGCGATTGATCAAGATTTTGATCGTGTCGATTTTTTTGTCTCCAATGCGATGATTTACGGTCGTCCCGTCGTAGGAGGATATGGCAAATTTATGCGTCTTAAGCCTCGTGGACTCAACAATATCTACACCGCTACTGTTAATGCCTTTGTAGTAGGTAGCCAAGAGGCAGCTAAGCGAATGGAAAAGGTAGGCGGTGGGGCTATTGTAACGATGAGTTCAACGGGAAACATTATCTATATCAACAACTACGCAGGACATGGCACCAACAAAGCAGCTGTTGAAGCGATGAGTCGTTATGCTGCGGTGGAGCTAGGAGAGTTGAATATCCGAGTTAATGCCGTAAGCGGTGGTCCTATTGATACCGATGCACTCAAAGCCTTTGTCAATTACGAAGAGGTCAAAGCCGAAACTATTGCACGTTCCGCTGTCAATCGTATGGGACAACCTCAAGATATTGCAGGGGCGGTCTATTTTCTTTGTACCGATGAGGCAAGTTGGATTACGGGTCAAACGATTGTCGTTGATGGTGGGACGACCTTTAGGTAGTCCTAGGATAAGGAATGAGCAACAAAGAAGAGTTAGCACAAATCATACACTATACTCGTGAAATAGAGACCATTATCAAAAGTAAATTCAAAGTTGATGGTAATGGGCTTCATCAATATATTGATTCTATTCAAAAACATTTTGATGAAACTTTTATTAAAGATTTACGTTATTTGGCAACCATGAGAAATAAGTCAATGCACGAGCATGATTTTAAACTCAACAATCTTAAATCGTATGAAAATCTAGCTATCAAAACAATTAAAAAACTCAATGAGTATAAACCTACCCCCAAGATGCGAGTACCTCCAGTAGGCTCTCGTAATATTGTACGGACAAATTCTAATCGCAGAAACAACTCCAATGATCGAAATATATCCAAACTCATCGCATTTTTAATTGCCGTTGCGATTTTGATTTTGTTTGTATTTTTAAAACCAATGTTATTCGACAGATGATGCAAAATCGAATGTTTTATTGTATATCGATAGCGAGTATAAAGAAATGCTAGAATCAAAAGAACCAATAAATTCATCATATATTGACAAGATGGACAACCATACCGTTGCAACAGATAGTAAACCTATCCCAAAACCTACACAAATATTTCGTTGCCAAGGCAAAGAGTGGTGTTCGCAAATGAGTTCATGTGCAGAGGCTACATTTTATATCCAAAACTGTCCCAATACCAAAATGGATAGTGACGGAGATGGCATACCCTGCAGAAAACAGTGGTGTCATTAATACAAAATTAAAAAAGGTTTTTACGATGAATCCCATTTACCAAATGCTCCAACTTCAACAACAACTCAACGATGCTACCAACGGCAAGGGCTGGGAGGGCGGTATCACCAAAAACGCCAAAGAGATCAATTGGCGACGATGTATCTATATGGAGAGTTGTGAACTCATCGATAGCTATCCGTGGAAACACTGGAAGAGCATTGATGCCCCAGCCAATACAGAAAATGCACAAATTGAAGTGGTGGATATTTGGCACTTTGTTATGAGTTTGGCGTTGGAGGATTTCAAAATCAATCTTAAAGGAGATATTGGCTTTTTGGCTAATGAGATTGAAAAAATAGAAAACTTTTCCACTCTTAGAGGAAAAAACTCTATCAATTCCAATGCCAAAGAGATAATTATCCATATTGAAGATATGCTAAGGGCTATTTTTGCTCACAAAAGCTCTTTTAAGGTTATGGAGAAGTTTTTTAATATTGTCGTAGATGTTGGATTGAACATAGAAGAACTCTACACGCTCTATGTAGGCAAAAATATCCTCAATCAATTTCGTCAAGACCACGGCTACAAAAGCGGCGAGTATATCAAAGTATGGAATGGAGCTGAAGATAATGAAGTAATGCACAATCTATTGCAAACCGCCCCCCACATCAAGCCCGATGAACTCTACCACGAACTACAAAGAGTTTATGAGAGTTTGTAGCTTATTGACTGGCTTACCAATTATTATATGAGGCAAAAACCTCATATTGCAACTAGTTGCTATCTTTTTGTGCTTTTTGCAAGGCACTAAATGCCATATTGCCATTGATATCTTGAGCTACCATGAGATAATAGTAGTCCAAAGCGGTTGCGTTGTCATCTTCAAACTCCAACTCTTCAACTTGAAGATTAAATGTTTTGGCTAGAGTTACAAAGTCACCCTCTTGATTAAAAAATGCTTCGCCTTTTGCCATATCAAATGCTTGTGAGTAGAATCGCACCCGATCACCAACCTTTAGCGCTCCCAATGTCTTAGCAAAGAGAAATCGTTGTGTATCATTGTTCTCTTCGATAGTATAAGGCTTGATGTTGTGCGATACAAGTTCATTGTTGGAATTAACCGTAATCTCCAATCTTGCTAGGTCAAACTTCTCACCTTCTGCTTCGTTGCTATAATCTTTTTTGGCGTTGATGTAGTCAATCTCAGCTTCATAAATCACATTGCCATTGGCGTGTCTCTCTTTAAACATAAGCGGCATCCATACGCTTTGTTTGCCCTCTTCATAGACAAATGTGTACCATTTTTGATTCCATATTGGCGTGAAATAGGTTTGGGCTGTGCCATTTTGGTCAAGCATAGGTTTGGCTTCTATGATAGCCGTAGCCAAAAATGAACCCTTTAGTATATTCCCATAAATAGTACGAACGTTTTTCATATTTTCATCGCTAAAAGTTGCAGTGGTTACACTCATAGTTGGTGTAGTGCTTCGGAGTTTACTTTTG
>DYTG01000069.1 GCA_020726085.1 Sulfurovum sp. | reverse complement strand
TTTAAAAATGAAATGTTGGGCAAAGTGCGTAACATCGGTTATAATCTTCTTGCCCATTTGAAAAAGAGTCTATTGGGGTCAATGCGTTCGTCTATGCTTTTGCCCTCAAGGATAAATTGCATCAGCTTATGAGCCATTAGCGGTGCCAATACAAATCCTCTTCCGCCCAATCCATTGATGACAAAGAGATTTTCGATGCTTTTTAATGGAGCTTTCGCACCTTTTTGGATTTGGGGATAGTTTTGGAGCATATAAGCACTATCGACTACGCCTCCAACCAACGGGGCATAATCCTTCGAGCCCGAACGTACACCGCAAAAAACCTCCACAAGCTCCAATTGCGTCGTATCAATCAGCCTTGAAGCCTTTTGCATTAGAGATTCAAGAGGATTGGGCAAAAGAGGGTGTGAAGCATCGCGAGAGTGGGTTGCACCGATTTTGATAATACCCCCCATGTTTTGAGAGATAGAGAGATCTTGGTGGATTGATGTGCCAATATTGAGCGAACTTTTAAAATCCCCTCGACACCCCCAAACACCGCCAATGCCCATGTATTCAATATCAATAAGCTCATTGTGATACCCCGTCGCCAACACAAGGAAACGACATTTCATTGCTTCATTGAGCTTCCAATAGCCCTCTTTTTGTTCTATTTTGTGAATCTCAACAGATGTAAACTCCACCCCCCCCATCAACGCCTCACACATCTCTTTGGCATCGACCACACCTCCCTCTTCAAATAAAAAGCCATCGTAAGGGCTTTGAATACCCAAAGATTGGATGGTATGAGCTTTTATATCTTTGAAGTAGGGATAGTTAAACGCACGGTAGAGAGCAAAGTTTTGATTGTCTCTGTCATCTTTGGGAATGCGTATTATGCCTGTTTTGTGGAAGTATTGAGGAAAATGGGTTTGATAAAACTTAACAGCAAACGCAAAAGCTTCATTGGTAAGAGAGTGCAAAGAGGAGGCTTTGCCGATTTTGGGCGATACAAAAGCACCCGCCGCACCGCTACCGCCTGAAGCGATTTGGCTATTTCTATCAACGACACAAACTTTTAATCCCTTTTGGTGCAAAGTATAGGCAATGGCACAACCCGCAACACCCGCACCCACCACTACAGCATCGTACATACTATCTCTCATTGAACTTTTTGAAGCTTTGGTTCACAAAATCTCTTCTTTAATTTAAATAGGCATCTTTTTGAAAATACCCGATACGACCGTCGCTAGTATCAACCAGAAATTGAATCACATATCGACCTTTTTTGGATATTTCAACACCATCAACGCTATAATTACCATTGCTTAAGCCAATATTTTGGATATAGTAATCATCTTGACGTGTATGGGGTCTTGTCAAAAGAAAACTCACTTTAGGTTCTTGCAGCGTTGCATCGCCCAAATTCTTAATATAAAATTGAAAACTATTTTTGCCTTGTCTAAGCTCGATGTATTCAAACTTTTTGAGGTTGGAGTGTTTGTTGTCTTCATTGACAATGCTTTTTTTATCCAAAAGTTCAATTGTAAAATCTCTATCAAACGCCTCTTTTTTTGCTATCATCTCATTGATATTGATATCGACAAGTTGATACTTTTGCATATAGGTGTTGGACTCTTGTACAGGCATTGAAGAGGCTGACTTAATCGTCCAATAGCCCAATGCAATTGCCATAAACAAAAACCCCACAATCATGTGAGGCCAATAGGTCTTCTCTTTATGAGTTGTTTTCATTGTTAAATCTCCTTAATAATGGTCTAAACATAAAAATCCAAATCACAAAAGCAGTCCCAATATAGACAATGTATCGAAAGATATTAATTACCTCTTTGGTGTCATTGGGTATCACTTTAGTTAAAACAACGCCTTTGGATTTGGCTATTTGTTCGGCGAGTTCAGATACGCCTTGCACTATACCAATATTATACTTATCATCTAATTTATTTTTATCAACAGATGCTATTACATCTATTAATGCAGCTTTTACATCACTTGCACTATAAAGTGAAGCGACATCTGTTGAGGAAGGAATAAGTCCAACACGCATAGACCGAGGCACAAAAACGAGTACTACATACGGCTTACTAATATTACTCTCATAGGCTTTGACGTATTCAAATAGATTTGCATTTTGCTCCAGCTTTTCGTTGGAACTCACCACATAGATATGAATACCTAACTTTTGTTTTGCTTCGACAATAATATCTTGAACAATGGGTCTAGCTTGAATGGATACAAAATCATCTTTAAGAATATTATTTGCGTTAAGCCTGTGAGAGAACAAAGCAAGCAGGGCAAAAGCCCATACTATACTTTTGATTTGCATATTTAGTTGATAAATAGATGATTGTCTGTCAAAACAGACCACAATGTAATGAGTGCCATCAAAACCATTCCCCAGCTAAGTACTTTATCCATAATTGATATCATTATAAGCCCCTTTTATTGTGCATCTTTAAATGCATGCTGTGCATTATCTCTACTGTTGGCTTTGACATTATCTAGGCTACTCGTTAACGGTGTTGCGTCGTAATAGTTTGCTGCACTCTTTTTTTGTACGCTAATACCCCATACTGTTAAACCCGCTAAGATTGTCAAAAGCAATACAGTAGCAATCAACATACCCGTAACACCATCCAAGACAAACACACCTCTGTTAGTATTTTCTGCCATAATCTACTCCTTATTGCTTCAAAGTCGAAATATAAGCCGACAATGATTTCATCTGAACATCTGTAAGCATAGTATTAAACGATGGCATTGTACCGATATTGCCTTTTTTACCATTCTTAAGCGTATTAACCACAACGGTTTCATCATACTCAGCCAAATTGGGTGACATACCGTTCATTCCTTTGCCATCAGCTCCATGACACGATGCACACGCTACAAACGATGCAGGTGCTTCACCTTTCATACCATTAGCTACATACGTTGCGATTGCTTCAGCATCAGCACCCGCTGCCATACCCGCAGGCATTGCACCCATTGGATATTTGAGTTGATTTTGACCGTTTTTAATGACATGAAGAACTTGTTCTTTGGTAAATCTTGATGTAAAATCTTGTGCTTTACCCGAAAGACCATCTCCTGTTTCACCGTGACAAGGAGCACACTGTACTAAGAAAATCGACTCACCCATCTCTTTGTTTGGATTTTTGTGATGCTCTTGAAACTTTTCATTGTAAGCTTTTACTTCCTCATTGTATTGACCCACTTGCGAAAAAGCATTGAGTGGATAACCAACCAAAAAGTACCAAATACCCCAAATCATTGTAGCTAAAAACGAATAAGCCCAGCCTGGAGGCAGTTCATTTTTATACTCACCGATTCCATCCCAATTTTCCTTGGCTAATTCACCCTCAGCCTTGTCTGTCTTCATTTGATTGATATACTTTGCAGATACACCAAATGATAATACAGCAATTACGATAGCACCTAGAAATGTAAGTTGGTTGATTGGGTCATCCAAATTAACATTCATTTGCTTCATAACTACAAATGTCGCAATAATCAATACTGCTGAAAATGCCAGTGCTTTAACTATTAAACTATTCATCTATTTTGCCTCCCTTTTCTTTTTTGTCTAGGGTTTTAGGATTACGTTCAACAGGAGCATCGGTTATCTCATCGTTGAGAGCAATATTTGCATACTGCTCGTAATCTCTCTCCCCTTTTTTTTCACTTCTATATAGGTGGATGATATAACCATATAGTAAAAATACCAAAAATACGGTAAAGAAGAAATTCGCATACGCTTGTAACTCTCTTATCTCCACACTATACCCCTTAACCTTATTTCAATCTGTGCATATATGCAATCAATGCAACAATCTCTGGAATCTCTCCACGAGTAACCGCATCTTTTACATTTTGATTTTTCATATCCGCTGCAATCACTTTAGCTTCTGCCAATGCTGCTACTTTTGCTTCATCTAACGTTCCAAGCTTTACCCCACCCTCAATATCGTAAGGTGTGCTAAATACTGTTTTAACGGTAAACGCTTCAGCATAAGCTGTGTCAATGTCAGCAATATTTGTAAAGTGATGCTTGTACGCTGGCATAATCGATTGTGGAACAACGGATGTTGGATCCCACATATGGTTTTCATGCCAATCGGTTGTTCGGTAGTTTCCTACACGGTGAAGATCCGGACCTGTTCTTTTTGAACCCCAAAGGAAAGGTCTATCGTAGGCATACTCACCACTAAGTGAATACATACCGTATCGATCCGTTTCCGATTTAAAGGGTCTAATCAACTGAGAGTGACAAGCAATACAGTGGTCTTTTTTGTACACTTCTTTACCCGCCAACTCCAGTACAGTATATGGCTTAAGCCCTAATACAGGTCTTGAAGCCTCTGCGAAGTTTGGAAGAATCTCGATAAGTCCCGCAAATGCGATAACAACAAAAACACCTACACTAAAAAAGAATGGATTTTTTTCCAACCAATGAAACATAATCTACCTCCTTACGCCATAGGTGATCTAAACTGTGGTTCTTCTTCGAGTTTCTTAGAAGCAGTTATAGTCATATACATATTGTATGTAAAAATAATAAATCCTGTTAGATACATTAAACCAGCCAAAGCACGAATCGTGTAGTATGGACGAAGAACCGCAACAGTATCAATAAATGAGTACATTAAGTTACCGTATTCATCTACAGCTCTCCACATCATACCTTGTGTAATACCTGCAATCCACATAGATGTAAAGTAGAGTACAACCGCCGTCGTTTGAAGCCAAAATTGTGTTTCCATCAAAGATTTTGAATAGATTTCTCGTTTAAATGCCCTAGGAGCCATATGGAAAAGAGCCGACATAATCGTAAATGCAACCCATCCAAGTACACCATCGTGAACGTGACCAGGAATCCAATCGGTAAAGTGAGCAATAGCATTAACCGACTTAATCGCCTGAATTGGACCTTCCAAAGTAGAAAGCATATAAAATGTAGAAGCAAGAACCATGAATTTAATCAATGGGTTGTCGGTCAATTGATTCCACTCACCTTTCATAGTCAAAAGCATGTTGATTGCTGATCCCCATGAAGGCAAAATCAAAACAATTGAGAAGATTGAACCCATTGTTTGCATCCAGTCAGGAACAGTTGCATAGAGAAGGTGGTGTGAACCAGCCCAAAGATAGACAAACATCAAACCCCAAAATGAAAGAAGTGAAAGTTTATAAGAGTAAACCGCCTGACCTGACTCTTTTGGTAAGAAGTAGTAAATAATAGCAATGATAGGAACAGTAAATGCAAACGCAACAGCATTGTGTCCAAACCACCATTGAACGAGAGCATCGTTAGTACCCGAATACATAGAGACTGAGTGCCAAACAGACCCAACACCTGCAACTAAATAGGTAGGAACTTCCATGTTGTTAAAGAGATAGAGCATCGCAATACCCAAGAAACAAGCAATGTAATACCATAAAGAGATATAGAGTGTCTTCTCTCTTCTTATACCGATGAGACCAAACATAGTAACTCCCCAAATTACCCAAATAAGGACAACAACAACATCAATTGGCCATTCAAACTCTGCATACTCTTTGGATGCAGAAAACCCAAGTAGTAGTGAGACAACACCGATGAGTGCACCTACAAAATAGAGCCAAAAGTGAACTTTGCTCATAATGGTCAAAAACTTTGATTCGGCTATAGATACCTTTAGCGTTCTTTGACCAACATAATAGAATGTCGCCCAGATACCACTGAGCGTAAATCCGTAGATTACGATATTGGTGTGTACTGGCCTAAGTCGTGAAAACGTACCGTACTCACCCAATAGATAATTGAGTTCTGGGAATGCCAATTGTGATGCGATAAGCGTCCCAATCAGCATACCTAAAAACCCAAATAAAATTGTTGTATAAGTAAACAATTTTACTACAGAATAATCATATTCCAATGCTGCATTTGATTGCATGCAATACCCCCTTAAAAATTTTATGTTACATAAAAAATATGCCACATATCAACTTGATATTATATAGGAGAAATTCTACAATAAAGCTTAAGCTACAACTATTTTACACTACTTTTTTCAACTCAATTTAAGAGTTTTTTTATCTTATTTTAAATTAAATCTATTAAAATGTTGAAAATAATAATTATGACAATTTCAATAAATAAATAAAGGATTTTTGATGCTTACAAGCTCCATTATTGACCAATTTCGCCTCATTGGCTTAATAGAAGGTATATCCTATCTGGTGTTACTTTTTGTAGCGATGCCCATTAAATACCTACTGGGTGATCCCTCTTATGTGAAAGTTATTGGTATGGCTCACGGTATTTTGTTTATGCTTTTTGTTGCGGCACAATTTCGAGCGGCTCTCAAATATCGTTTTGACCTAAAAGAGAACGCCCTCTATTTTGTCGCTTCACTTATCCCTTTTGGTACATTTTTTACCGATAAGCGATTGAAAAATCTCAAAAGTACCAAAGTTCACGCATAAGGATAGCCTATGATTCAAAGTGCCTGTGGACTTGATTGCTACGATGCGTGTGCTATTGTAGCAAGTAGCGGCAAACTCAAAGGTGGGGAGGATAGGTTCACAAGCGGGGTATTGTGTAGCGTACTCAATCGTCACATCGCCAAAGCTTCACGTATCATGCAACCTACTATTGAGGGAGTAGAAGTCACTATGGAGGTGGCACTAGAAGCACTCTCCAAAGTACTTGACAAAGACTCCTTGCTCTACCGTGGAAGCGGCAATGTGGGAGTAATGCAAGAGGTGACGCATCTGCTTTTCAATAGACTAAGCGCTACTATTGCCAATGGGAGCTTATGCGACGGTGCGGGAGAAGCGGGGATAGCACAAGGCAGAGGTGTCAATCGACTCCTTACGCCCCAACATATTGGCAAGGCTGAGGTTATTGTCGTTTGGGGACGCAATATTGATACTACCAATACCCATTTGTTGCCCTATCTCAAAGGCAAAAAACTCGTGGTTATCGACCCTATCCAAACCGCTATTGCCAAACAAGCCGATGTGCATCTCCAAATTGCTCCACGAAGTGACCTCTATCTAGCCCTTTTGCTCTGTCGTTTTGTGATTATGCAAGATATGCAAAAAGTATCGGAGTTTGACGGTATAGAGGATTTTTACGATTTCACACGTACGTTTCGTATCAAACTTTTGCTTGAACGTACCGATCTCAAAGCCGATGATATTGCCAAAGTTGTAGAGCTTTTGGGATATGAAAAAGTGGTGCATTTGGTGGGTGTTGGGGTGCAAAAGTACTCCATTGGGGATGCGGTGTTGCGGGCTATTGATGCTCTAGCTGTAATACTGGGACATTATGGCAAAGAGGGGTGCGGCGTGAGCTTTTTGGGCAACTCCAAACTGAGCTTCAACAACCCTTTTGCTATCCAAACCCAAACCATCTCCAAAGTCAATACCCCCTTTGGTCGCTTCAAAAGCGTACTCATTCAAGGAGCCAATCCTGCCCACTCCATGCCCGATACAAACAGAGTCATTAAGGAGCTAAAAAAGGTAGAAAATCTTATCTATTTTGGGACCTATCACAACGAAACTTCTCAATTGGCAAAAATTGTCATTCCTGCACTTAATTTCTTGGAAAAATCCGATGTACGCTTAAGTTATAGCGACTACTCCATCAAAGCCATGAACCCTATCACTCAAGCAAACCATGGAATAAGCGAATACGCCTTTACTCGCATACTTATCGAAAAGCTGGGTTCGGGGGAGATTGATGATGAACGTAGCTATATTGACAGTTGGCTTACACAAGCTACCCATGGAGTCTCACTCGCGGCAAAAAATATGCTTAGATTTGAAACATTTGAGTTTCTTGAAGAGATTGATGATGATTTTGAAGCGATTAAAAATCTTACCGATATAAAAAATCTCAAAAATACTCACAACACCAGCGGCTATTGGCTTCTTACACCCAAAGCCAAACACGCTATCAACTCTCAATTTAAGCGTGATAATAGTGTCGAAATTCACTGCGATTTAGGATTTCATGAGGGGGAAAAAATTACTCTAACCACTCTTTATGGTACGTTAAACGGGATAGTAAAAATCAATAACGGCGTACGCCAAGATTGCGTCATGGTCAGAGCCAACGTAACAGGTGTCAATCGATTAACACCTTCTATTGTATCCAACAAAGGCAACAGTGCCTGTTTTCAAGAGACAAAAGTAACATTAACAAAATAGGATGGATAAAAAAGAGGCTTTCGCCTCTTATGAAGTGGAAAATTAACCGATAAATGGGTTAGCGTAAAGTGCAATAAGAGCAATTACAAGTGTATAGATAACTTGTGCTTCAATCATCGCTAGAGCAATAAACATTGTTGTCATAAGTTTTGCACCCAAAGCTGGATTACGAGCTGTTCCAGCAATAGTAGCGGCAGTTGTGTGACCCATACCGATAGCACCACCGAGTGCAGCAAGACCCAAACCAACACCAGCAGCTACTACTGAGTAGGCTTTGATCATTGATTCACCATCAACTTCACCAGCAAATGCAACAGCACCAAGTGCCAAGAAAAGTAAGAAAAACTTTTTCATTTTATATCCTTAATAGAGTTTTGATTTAACCTCTCTTCGAGTACCTCTTTTAATCCTTTCGGCTTGCGTATCCCTACTCGTTATCAAAAGTTGCGATGAAATTATAACCAAATTTAGATTATGGTTTGCTATAATTGCGAACGCTAGTGAAACAATCTATTGTAAATCTTGTCACCATGAACTACCTTGAATGTGTACGATTTTTTAAGTGTGCAAGGCTAGTCAATAAGGAGTCTATTATCAAACTTTTTAAAATCCTATCGCTTTTTATCATCTTTTTTGCTTTCACGTTTTTGGTTTATCTATTGATGAAAAAACAGATTATTGGCTACAAAAGTGCTGATGTGTTAATACAAGCAGGACATGAGGGGCGAACGACGGGCTATACGGGTGCTCAATCTCCCTACGCCAAAGAGATGGATTGGAATAGAGACGTAGCCAATGAGGTGACCAAAATCTTGCGTGAAGCGGGAGTGAGTGTGCTTCGTGTAGGGGCTACCATGCCTATCGCCAAAGTCAAAATCGCTCTCTCTATCCACTTTGATGGCTCAACCACCCCTTGTGGTTCGGGTGCTTCGATAGGGTATGGTAATCCCTCACACGAAACCTTAGCTAATAAATGGAAAAATCTCTACTCGACTTACTACCCCTTTGATTGGATGAACGACAACTTCACCGATAATCTCTCAAGCTACTACGGCTACAAGTATGTTTTTAGCCAAAAAGGTTTTTTGGTACTCGAACTGGGCGAACTTACCTGCGAAAAGGAAGCGATTTGGCTACGCTACCGTCTCAAAAAAATAGCCACCCTTATCGCCTACTTTGTAGCCCAAGAGCTTGATGTTCAAGGCGTATTTCTACCTCCGTTGCAA
>DYTG01000206.1 GCA_020726085.1 Sulfurovum sp. | reverse complement strand
TCAAACTTTGCTATAATCACTATAAACCATACAAAGGATCAAAACATTGAAAACCATCACGCTTAACACCCCTCTTGATATGCACCTGCAT
Organism: Sulfurovum sp.; assembly: GCA_020726085.1. Taxonomy (GTDB): domain Bacteria; phylum Campylobacterota; class Campylobacteria; order Campylobacterales; family Sulfurovaceae; genus FS08-3. The sequence continues at coordinate 1,552 of DYTG01000206.1, read as the reverse complement.
TTGCGAGACAACGATATGCTCAAAAATGTAGCCCCACTCACCGCCAAAAGCTTTGCAGCAGCTTTGGTTATGCCCAATCTTGTCCCTCCCCTTACCACCAAAGAGCAACTCAAAAGCTACGCTCAAAGAATCAAAGCAGCACAAGGCGAAGAGGATTTTGAGGCACATTTGACGCTCTTTTTTCAACCTACCTACACCAAAGAGTTTTTGGAAGAGGTACGAGAAGATATTATCGCACTCAAACTCTACCCTGCAGGGATTACTACCAACTCCGATGGAGGGGTAAGCAATTTTGATATTGAAGAGCTTCGTCCAACACTCACGGCTATGACTGAGCTAGGTATTCCGCTTTGTGTACACGGTGAGACCAACGGCTTCGTAATGGAACGAGAGGCGGAGTTTGTGAGCATCTATGAGCAATTAGCCTCCGCTTTTCCCAGTCTTAAAATCATTATGGAGCATATTACCACCAAAGAATCGGTTGAAGCTTTAGATAGATGCCCTAATCTCTACGCTACGATTACTATCCACCATCTGCTAATTACCCTCGATGATGTGGCAGGGGGAATGTTGCAACCTCACCTCTTTTGCAAACCCATTGCCAAAAGACCCATCGATAGAGAAGCCCTTAGAAGAGTTGCTCTTAGTGGTCATCCCAAAGTGATGTTTGGAAGTGATTCCGCACCTCATCCTCAAAGTGCCAAAGAGTCGTGCGGATGTGCTGCAGGAGTCTTTACCGCCCCTATTGCGTTACAACTACTTGTAGAACTTTTTGACAAAGAGGGGGCAGATATGAATAATTTGCAAAAATTTATCTCCGATAACGCCCAAACAATCTACGGCATCCACCCCAAAGAAAAAAGAGTCACGTTGGAACAAAAACCCTTTCAGGTACCTCAAAAATACGGCAACGTCGTCCCCATGTATGCAGGAGAGATGATAGGATGGAGTATCGGTTTGGTTGAGTGAGTATTTTGCTCAACACCCCCTCTTGTCCTATTGCAATCCCATCGGACTTATGATATACTTTGGATATACGCTAAGGGGGTTTTATGACAACGACACTATCAAATTGGGGCAATTCGCAAAGTTTACGTCTCCCCAAAAATCTTATTGATGGCTTCATCTAGCGATTGGCGATAAATTGACTATCTCTATTGAAAATCAAAAAATTATTTTAGAACCCGTCAAAAAACGCAAAAAATATGATATTGATGAATTGATAGCCAAAATGCCAAAAGAGCATAAGCCTATCGAAGAGATAAGTGATAGCATAGGATAAGAGGAGTGGTAGAGTGTATTCCCAAACAAGGTGATAACGTGGCTCTCACTTTTGACCCTCAAAGTGGGCATGAACAAAAGGGCAGACGACCTGCTTTGATTGTGAGCAATGAAACGTTTAATCGACATCTTGGTGTAGCTTTTGTGCTACCTATCACCAGTATCAAACGCAATCTGCCTTTTTGTATAGCTCTAAACAGTGAAAACTTAAGAGGCTATATTATGTGCAAACAGCTTAAATCGATTGATTATAAAAGCTCAAAAGCAAAGT
>DYTG01000068.1 GCA_020726085.1 Sulfurovum sp. | reverse complement strand
CAATTGAAGCCTATACACAAAAGATGCAAAACCCCAAAGCAGGGGATGGATGAGCTGATAGAGATTGGTAGCAACTACTTAAGATTGAGGGCGATTATAGAGGGTTGCTCTTACGCAAAATCAAAAATGTCAATATGCCCATACTCTAGGGTATTTAAATAATTAATAGTATAATATACTCTCTATTAAAAAATATCAATTCATAAAAAAAGCAGGAGAGGATTTGAAGATTTTGCTCATTATCATGACTATTTTGGTGGCGTACGGTACTTTCTCCACTCTCTTTCATGAGATGAAACTTGTAGGGGGCGTGGGTCAAGTCGTAGGCGATGCCAATTTTTATCTCTTTGGGCATATTGCCTACCTTTCGTTTATTATCCTCTTTATGCCTCTCTACCGTGTGGTTGCGTTTAGAAACAAAATACGGGCTTTGGAGTACTATTTGGGGTGGATACTCTTGCTTATTGCCCTATTGGTAGCACAATTTTTGCTATTTAATGCTTCGCAGAGTGGCTTTTTATCACGAGAAATTGCAGGGATACTTTTGCCTTATGTGGGCAAGATTGGACTCTTCTTTTTCTTTTTGATGCTAGGACTTATTGCGTATGTTATGATTTTGGGCGATGAGTTTGAGTTTGACAAAGAGGCGTGGGGGAATAGGATACAAGCATGGTATCTTCAAAGTAAAAATCATCTTATAAGTGCCATAAAAAATCCCTTCAAATCCCCCCACGATGATGCCACTCGCCTCAAAAAATCCAAAAAACGCTTTGCTCATATCAAAAAAACTCCTCCCAATAAATCTATCGTCAAAGAGGCTCTAGTAGGGCGTGATATTCACGCTATTGGCACGATAAAGACCCGCTCCATTGAAAAACCTTTGCCAACCAAGCTTGAGATTCCCAAACCCGATACAACGCTCACCCTAGAGGAGAGAATCCCACCCACACAAGAAGAGGCTGTGTTAGAATCGGATATCGCATTGGAGAGCCAATTAAACTCACTCCAAAGCGGTATTGTCGATGAGCTAGAAGAAAATACAAAACTCCTTGAAGCCTTAGAAAAAGGAGAGAGCCAAAAGCCCAAAAACTTTAAACTTCCATCCTATGATTTTTTGCAAAAACCCAAAAAGACGGCTCACCGTATGAGCGAAGCTCAAATCGATAAAAAAATCGCTGAGCTTCTCAACAAGCTCAAAGAGTTCAAAATCGAAGGTGATGTCTATCGTACTTACACGGGTCCTGTGGTTACGACGTTTGAGTTTCGTCCCGCTCCCAATGTTAAAGTCTCCAAAATACTCAATCTCCAAGATGACCTTGCTATGGCGCTCAAAGCCCAAACGATACGCATGCAAGCCCCTATTCCTGGGCGTGATGTCATTGGGATTGAGATACCCAATCTGGCTTTTGAAACCATCTATTTGCGAGAGATTTTTGAGAGTGAAATATTTCAACAATCCAAATCTCCCCTAACATTGGCACTAGGCAAAGATATTGTAGGCAAAGCTTTTGTGACGGATCTTAAAAAATTGCCCCATTTGCTTATAGCGGGTACGACGGGAAGCGGTAAATCAGTGGGCATTAATGCGATGATTTTGAGTTTGCTTTTTAAAAACGACCCCGATAGCCTCAAGTTGATTTTGATAGATCCCAAAATGCTAGAATTTTCTATCTATAATGATATTCCTCATCTTCTTACCCCCGTCATTACGGAGGCAAAAAAGGCGATAGCGGTACTTGCTAATATGGTCATAGAGATGGAGCGACGCTACAAAATCATGGCAAACTCCAAAACCAAAAACATCGAAAACTACAATGAAAAGGCAAAAAAAGAGGGCTTAGATGGGTTTCCCTATATTGTTATTGTCATTGATGAGTTGGCGGATTTGATGATGACGGGAGGCAAAGAGGTGGAGTTTTCGATTGCACGACTCGCTCAAATGGCAAGAGCGAGTGGTATTCACCTCATCGTAGCTACTCAACGCCCCTCCGTTGATGTCGTCACGGGACTTATTAAGGCCAATTTACCCAGTCGCTTAAGCTACAAAGTGGGTCAGCGAATCGATAGCAAAGTCATTCTCGATACGCAAGGGGCAGAGTATTTGCTCGGACGTGGCGATGCACTCTTTACACCTCCTGGAATGACGGGAATTGTACGACTCCATGCCCCATGGAATAGCGAAGAGGAGATAGAGAGGATAGTTGAGTATCTCAAAGCCCAAAGAGCGCCTCAATACGAAGCTAAGTATCTTCAAACGGAGAATGGAAACGAGGGGGGTAGCGAGGGGGGCAGTTCTATTGATGATCTCGATCCCCTCTACGAAGATGCCAAAAAGATCGTTTTGGAGGAGAAAAAAAGCTCCATATCCTATTTGCAACGACGATTGCAAATTGGATACAATCGTTCGGCTCGTATTGTCGAACAGCTTGAATTGATGGGCGTTTTGAGTGTCGCCAACCACAAGGGCAATCGAGAAATTTTGTAGTTCGTTTACTAAAGTTCGATAAAATAATTGCATCAGAAATTCTGATAACGATTCATAATCATATTACAAAGGATAAAACAATGGGTATTAGCTTAGCAAAAGGTGGGCGAGTCGATTTAAGTAAAGAGGCTCCAGGGCTATCAAAAATGGTTATAGGTCTAGGATGGGATACCAACGCTAGTGATACAGGGGCAGATTTTGACCTTGATGCTTCAGTATTTTTAATAGATGCAAACGGCAAAACAACCAACGAAAAAAACTTTGTATTTTATAATAATTTAAAATCCGCCGATGGTTCAGTAGAGCATACAGGAGATAATAAAACGGGTGATGGCGATGGGGATGATGAGCAAGTGATTGTAGATCTTGCCAAAGTAGCCAACGATGTACAAGAGATTATCTTCATAGTCACTATTCACGATGCCGACACACGCAAACAAAACTTTGGACAAGTACGCAATGCCTTTATTCGTATCATTGATGAGTCCAAGGTCGAAGAGATTGCCAAATATGAACTTGATGAAGACTACTCAAGCGAAACGGCTATGGAGTTTGGTAAACTCTATCGAAAAGATGGCACATGGAGATTTCAAGCGGTAGGTGCTGGATTTAATGCAGGACTTCAAGGCTTTGTTGATAAGTATTTAGGATAAGTCGTGGCACAGATTAATCTTGTAAAGGGACAAAAAATCTCTTTAGAAAAAGCCGACGGTAGCAAACTCGATTCGTTTTGCGTGGGTGCTAACTGGGGTGCGATTGATGGCAAAGGTTTTTTTGGCGGAGACAAAAAAGTACCGGTTGATTTGGATCTCTCTTTAGGACTCTTTGATGCCAACAAGCAAATGGTGGATGTAATCTACTTTGGTAAGTTGGAAGCTTCAGGTATTCGTCACAGTGGCGATGATATGAGCGGAGATGCTGATGGAGACGATGGATTGGACAATGAAGTGGTAGTCGTTGATTTACTCAAGCTTCCTGCCAATGTAGAGCAGATTGTTTTTGTATTAAACTCATACAAAAAACAAGATTTTGCTACCATTCCTTTTGCCTCTATTCGACTCTATGAGGGTACGCCTAGTAAAGTCAATAATGTAGTAGCCAAATACGACATTGCTTCAGACTCAAAATACGCAGGATACGTGGCTATGGTACTAGGCAAACTCTACAAGCGAAACGACGAGTGGAAATTTGCCGCCATTGGTGATCCTATTCGTGATGAAAAGCTTGAAACAACGCTCAATACCGTTCAGGCAAACTATCTCTAAAAACTTTTTACTCCATCTTTAATAGGTGGAGTAACTTTCCTCCAAGCAACTCAACTTTTTTATGAACAAAATATGAATATTTAATGTATAATACACCAAAAAACTTTGCAGGAAATCATGGAATATTTTAGCGGAAGTTACAAACACGATGATGTGCGTTTTTTGGTTACCCTTATTGAGCCAACGGTCACTGATATTCAAACCAAAGAGGCACATATCCGTTTGGGCAGACACTACAGCGAGATGATTTCTAGCGAATATGAGCCCTCAAAAGAGTATCTTGATATTTTCTATCAAGCCCTTGAACTCAACAAACATCGTGTTGCTCAAGATGTTTTAAGACTAAGCAAAGCCATTGCAACACAATCTAAACCGATTTTGGTCTCACTTTTACGAGCAGGTACACCTATTGGCGTGCTTGTTAAGCGAACCCTTGCGTACCACTTTGATATTGATGCACCTCACTACTCTATTTCAATCATCCGTGATAGAGGTATAGATGAAAAGGCACTTGAACATATCGTAACCCAACACCCTAGGGGTGAACTCATTTTTATTGATGGCTGGACGGGCAAGGGGGCCATAAAGCAAGAACTTGATAGCTTTATCGCACACTACAACCAAACCCATAACCAAAATCTCTCCAATGCTCTCTATGTCTTGAGCGATATTGCAGGAGTAGCTAACTATAGTGGCGGATATGAGGATTATCTCATTCCCTCTTCGGCACTCAACTCAACCGTATCGGGGTTGGTGAGTCGTAGTATCTTGAACGCTCATTATACCCATCAAGGAGAGTTTCACGGCGTGAAATTCTACCGTGAGTTTCAAAAGAGCGATGTGAGTAATTTTTACATCGATATCATCATGCAAGAGATAATCAAGCTTGATGCCATGCACGTTGGCTCTATTTGTCATGCCAATGGCGAAATAGCCAACCAAATGAGAATCTATATCGCCTCTTTGCAAAAGCGATTTGATATTAGCAACATCAACTATATCAAACCAGGCATTGGAGAGACTACACGAGTATTGCTTCGTAGAGACCCTTATAAGATTTTGTTGCGTAACCCCAGCGAGAATCATGTGATGCATATTATTAAACTCGCAAACGAAAATAACATTGAGATAATCCATGACCCCAATCTTCCCTATAGTTGTGTGGGCATTATCAAAGATAGAGCGTAAGGGTTATCTAAATAGTATGAAACAAGGAGAGATTTATGGCACACACCTCAAAGATATTTATCTTTAGCGATATGGATGATACCCTTATCCAAACCACACGTAAAACCAATTTTGACAAAGAGAGTAGCGTTTTTGTCGTTGATAGCGAGGGGGAGCCTATCTCTTATATCTACCGTTCTACTGAAAAGCTTTTGCGTCTTGGGATACAAAACCCAGATGTGTTGATTATCCCTACAACGGCTCGCAGTCTCGAATCCTATCGGCGTACAGCGTTCTATACCGACTCCTCTTATGCCACACACATAAAGTATGCCATACTCAATTTTGGAGGCGTTATACTCAATCACGGTGTCGTTGATAGGGATTGGCAGGAGTTTATTATAACACAATACAATAATCTTTCTACAAAAATTGAGATAATGTATGATAATATTATATTATTAATGCTAGAAAAACTCTCAGTTGAGCATGGATTGAAAATTCGCTTAATGGATGGTTTGTATGTCGATGTTTTAAACAAAAAAGATAAACTCGATGAGGTATATAACTGTACAATTGAGCAAATTTTAAGAGAGTATTTAAAAAATAGCAAGGAGTATTATCTCTATACTAATGGACCCTCTTTTGCCTTGTTGCCTCACTTTTTAAATAAAAGTTTGGCAGTTAGGCATTTGCTAGAGAAGTACAAACCGCTATTGAGTATGGGGGCGGGGGACAACACAAACGATTTGGATTTTATGTTTGAGACCGATTTTTTAATCATTCCCAATCGCTCCCATAATGCACGACGATTAAAAGCGTAATTTTATTAAATTTTAATATTAAAGATGTTATAATTCAAAAGTTAGATAGCTAAACTATCTCTACTTCTGTTTTATAACCCACCTAACCACATACACAAACATCAATATAATTGCTTTAAAGGATAATTTTATGAACCAAGAGACAAATGAGCCATACGACTCAACTCAAACTCTTGACAATGAGCAAAAACCTCAAGAGAAGAGTACCGAAAAAAAGGTCAAAAAAGATGAAGCGAAGCTTGAAGATGCCATAGAAGCAAGTGCAAGAAAGATACTCAATCGAAGGGAAGTGATACTTTGGCGTGGTACTCCTTCGCACACCTCAATGCTTAAATATCACGCTCTCTCTTTTTTGATGATAGTAGCTTTTGTCTATCTGGGTATCACCTTTAGTGTTTTTTTCTTTGCGTTGCTTATTGCCCCCATCGTGCTTTCTACCCTCAAAATATTGAGTATCAAAACAAATATTTACGAGATTACCAACAAACGCCTTAGAATCAAAAAGGGTATCTTTAGCCGTGTAACGCACGAGATTGAACTCTATGATATTAAAAACACCACACTTGAAGAGAAGCGCGGCAATAAAGGCTTTATTACGTTTTATACTACCAATGAGAAGTTTCCCAAAATACGCTTTCCTCGCGTGAAAAACCCATCAGAGATTCACAATAAAGTGCGTGATATTTACGAAGAGATTAAACTCGAACGAAACAAAATCACACACTCTAAAACAAAGTAGAGAATTTTTCTTTACTCTCCTTTCTTGTCTCAATTTTATTTGATATAATCATTATATTTTAGGAGATAGAATATGAGCTATGAAATTACCCCCACTATTGAGGGCGAGAAGGTAGAGTTTAACAACCCTGCCCAAGCCTTTTATGAAGCGTTGGGATATGAGGGCATGATGGATTTGATGAATCGCTTTTACGACAAAGTTTTTGAGAGTGAAATTGCTACTTTTTTCCCGCAAGATGAGCAAGAGTTTGAGGAGGTTAAACACAAAAACACCCTCTTTTTTATTCAGTTGTGCGGTGGACCTAAGATTTACGATGAGCATTTGCAAGACAAAGGACTCAACGAACACATGATCAAGATCCATGAAGATTTCACCATCAACGAAAAATCACGCCTAGAGTGGCTAGGGTGTATGCAAGAGACTCTCGAAGAGACCGATATGGATCAAGCACTCAAAGATAACTTTTGGGAGTATGTAGAGAGATTTTCCAAACTCACCGTCAATACCTTTCCTCAGGAGTGCCGATACGTTTCAAGCCTTTAATCTCAAAGAAGAGAAGAAGCCATACCCTCTTCAAAAAGATTAAGGATTATGCTCACCTTCAAACTATTAGGCTATAATGCTTCAAAACTTTAGGAGTCCTATATGAAAAGATTTATCGCTATAATGTTAGTGAGTATGATATCGTTTTTGAGTGCTAATGAACCCATTATGCTTGATGCCAAAACCCTTACGGAGGTCAAAAAGAGCAACAAAATACTCAATTTTGACTACATTACTATCCAATCGGGTAGCGATTTGGGAGCGATTTATTATCTCAAAGTCCTTACTACTTCACCCGACGGAGACAAAGAGCTAAACCATGTCTTTTATGATAAAATGAGCCAAAACATCTACATTGGTCAAGGTTTTGATGCCAACGGTACTCTTTTGAGCTTCAAAAAAGATGTTGCGCTTATCAAAGAGGGGGTAAGCTTTAGTTACGGCAAAGGTTCAAAAGAGTTGTATGTCGTAACCGACCCTCAATGCCCTTATTGTGTCAAATTCAAAAAAGCGATGGAGGGCAAACTCGATGACTATACCGTTCATGTCGTTTTGTTCCCGCTTTCGTTTCACAAAAAAGCTCCCATGATGATTGAGTGGATTATGCAAGGCAAAGATGACAATGAAAAAAATCAACGTTTCAATGAGTTGTTGCTTAAAGACTCCAAAGCCTATCTAGCCCTTGATAAAGCCGATTTTAAATACTCTGCGAGTGTTGAAGCCAAAATGAAAAAAGCTATTGATGCCTTTAGCGAACTTGAAGCACAAGGCACACCTGCTGTCTTTGATGGCACTTTCAAGCCTTTTGATTGGAGAGCCTTATTGCAACCAGCAACCTTTAAACCTGCTCTTAAAGAGTAGGGTGGCACTGCTTTTTGATTTGGTTTTTGTGCAAAATTTACAAAATAGGAAAAATGGATTGACGTATTAAGGGATAGTTAAAGTTTTTTATGCTAAAATTCTTTTTCTATTCAATAACTACTTAGTAAGTTGCACCCATAGCTTAGCTGGATAGAGCATCGGTTTGCGGTACCGAAGGTCTCAGGTTCGAATCCTGATGGGTGTACCACACAATAAAATAATAAAATCCCCCCAATAAGAGAAATTTATTGTTGCTCTTCTTGATTTTTTGATTGTATCAAGGTAAGATTGTATTAAATTCAATCCAAAGAGAAGATTATAATGATACAAGTAGAATTTTTAGGTCCAATAGGACACAGTGATATGCAAGTAGAAGCTTCCTCACTTGAACAACTTTCAACTATTTTAAAACAAAACCCAATCATTGCCCCATGGCTTGATAAATCTGCTGTTGCTATTAATGATGAGATGGTTTTCAGAGTCGATACGCTACTTAAGGATGGCGATAGAGTCTCTATTTTACCACCTGTTTGTGGAGGATAGGTATGGAGATTTATGAAGGCTCACTTGATGTCAAAATGATTTTTGGTAAGTGGCTTGATGAGCAGTCGCACTCAAATTACGGTGCTTTTATCCCTTTTGTAGGTACTATTCGAGATGAAGATGATATCGATGGTCTTAGCTTTGATATTTATGAACCCATACTTCAAAAGTGGTTTGATGGGTGGGTAGCCAAAGCCAAAACACAAGGGGCGATTGTCAAGATGGCTCACTCTAGGGGAGATGTGGCTATCCATACAAGCTCTTATATCAGTGCCGTTTTTTCTCCAAAGAGACGCATAGCTTTGGAGCTTATTGATGAATTTGTCGAAGATTTCAAAGCCAATGCACCTATATGGAAATATGACCTAAAAAATGGAAAACGCATCTATGCACAAGAGAGAAGTACACCCATGATAGGGTCGGGGTTGTTGGGATGATGGGTATTTGTTTGATTTGGTGTGCTACAATAGAGTTTTTTGAAAGAGGAGACAATGAGTGAAGAATTAATACAAAGAGGTTTAGATAAAAAGAATCCAACATCAAAAATTGGAAAATGGGATTATTATAGTATTGGTGCGACAACTCTTAAAGCTCTTAAAACTGCTAATATTATAAGAAATGTAGATTATGGCTCACTAGAATCAAAAAAAGTTGATGGAATTATCATCAATAATAAAGATGTTATTGCGGTTATAGAATTTAAACAACCTAAAGAATTTAAAACAAAAGCTCAAAAAGATAAAGCCATCACTCAAGAAATAGAAGTAGCAAAAATTTTAGGATGCAAAATTATTATTGCAACTGATACTATTGATACTGTTTGGGTAAATGCTTTTACAGGGAAAAGAATCTGCGATGAATCTGGAAGCGAGATAAAATCAGTATTCAATCCAGCGGATGAACATTTAGCTTCACTTATAGAAAAAATAAACTATTCCATCAATGAAAAAAACAATAATATACTGCCTAAACAACTTGTAAATCCAACAGACTTAGCAAAATCTATATGGCAAGATATTTGGAGTGTAAGTGG
>DYTG01000067.1 GCA_020726085.1 Sulfurovum sp. | reverse complement strand
CCACCCACAAAGAGTTCAAAGTGGTTGTTGAATGTTTGAGGCAATAACGGCAAGATTTGCTTAAGTAGCCCCCTCTTGCCACCAATCCATTTTACGATTGGTTTAGACATTTTTTGGTCTCTTGTGCAATCAAAAATGGGGGTTAATCCACAAATCGTGGTCTAGCACTTACACAACGTTGAAGAGCTTGATAGGCTTTATAGTCATTGGGGTATTGACCAAAATGCTCTTGTCCAAACTGATTGCACGGTCCATCAGTACGTTTGCACCCCTCGTATCTCAAGTAGGTAATGTATTGTGAACCTTGAACCTTAACTCGTCTATCGTAGCACACATAGGGAAATCGACTCTCGTAAGGACTCTTAAACGTTCCATAGACATCGTGGACATCCACCGTAGGCACACCCGTACCCTCACGCACCTCCGTCGTACGAGCATCGACTAATCCAATCACCATAATCATAAGCACAAAAAATCGCACCAACATAACAAACTCCTTGATTTTGATTTAAATTATTATAATATCAATTTCATAAAATAGGGCTTATGTGTTGCGATACTTGCCTTATGCAGTAGGGTTTTATGTTATAATCAAAGCATTAAAAATTTTATAATCCAATAGGCAAAACCATGAACCCAAAAATCAAAAAGATACTCAAAGAGATAGTTTCAACGCTTCTTATTCTCTTTGTTGTATCATTGATAGTCAATTACTTTCGCTCACCCAAACTTGATTCCAATACCCTTCCCTCCCTTGAAGCTACGCTTACAGATGGTTCGACGTGGAGCAGTAAGGAGGTGAAAAAACCTTTGGTGGTTCACTTTTGGGCGACGTGGTGCAGGGTGTGTAAACTTGAAGCCAGTAGCATTGATGCTTTGGCAAAAGAGGCAAATGTGATTACCATTGCGGTTAATTCAGGAAGAAATCAAGAGATTAAAGCCTTTATGGATGAGCGAAAACTCTCCTACAAAGTTATCAATGATGAGAGCGGAGCTTTATCACGAGCGTTTAAGATAGAAGCTTTTCCTACGACTTTTATTTTTGATTCTAGCAAACAACTCTCCTCTACCCAAACAGGCTACACCACCCTAGCAGGACTCAAAGCCAGATTGGCACTTACACACTAAAACAAGGAGAGGCGATGTACTACAGCGATAGAGATTTCAATACCAAAACCATTTTGATTACAGGAGGAGCGGGATTTATCGGTTCCAATTTGGCATTCTATTTCCAAAACCACTACCCCCATGCTACCGTTGTGGTCTTTGATAGCTTCCGAAACGGCGAAAAGCTCAGTAACGGCAACCTCAAAAGCTTTGGGCATTATCACAATCTACTCGGTTTTAAAGGTATTGTTATAAGCGGTGATGTTAATGACAAAGCAGCACTTAAGACACTTCAAAACAACTATCGCTTTGATTATATCTTCCATCAAGCCGCCATTAGCGATACGACCGCCCATGAGCAAGATTTGATGATAGCTACCAATGTCAATGCTTACGAAGCGTTGCTCAAAATCGCCATCAACCACGGTGCCAATATGGTCTATGCCTCTTCGGCTGCTGCTTACGGTGATAGTGATAGATTTGAAGTGGGATACGAATCGCCCAATAATCTCTATGGATTTTCCAAGGTGATGATGGACAATGTTACCTATCATTATCTCCAAAAAGGGGTCGATATTTCGATTACAGGATTGCGTTATTTTAATGTCTACGGTGCACGAGAGATACACAAAAACACAACCGCTTCGATGGTGCTACAGTTTGGATTGCAGATACTTGATGGTAAAACCCCAAGGCTTTTTGAGGGCAGTGATAAGATTTTGAGAGATTTTATCTATATCGATGATGCGGTACAAGCCAATATCTTAGCCGCTCATCCCAAACAAAGCGGTGTTTACAATGTCGGCACGGGCAAAGCCAGAAGTTTTGAAGATATTGTGAATATTTTGCAACGTGAACTGAGCATTGATAAGGGCAAAGAGTATATCCCCAATCCTTATATCGGCTCTTATCAATTCTTCACCCAAGCTGATATTCAATCAACTCAAACCCATTTGGATTACACGCCACGCTTTAGCCTAGAGGAGGGGATTAGGAGCTATTTGCCCCAGATTAAGCGATTGCATCAATAAGCCTACCATACAATGGGTGTTTTTCCCAAACGCTTCAACAAGGCATTGGTTTGGCCAAAGTGACGACAACCCAAAAATCCACGATAGGCCGAAAGGGGGCTAGGGTGAGGAGCGGTGAGAATAGAGTGACGATGTTTGTCAATCAATTGGCTTTTGGCTATGGCGTTGCTTCCCCAAAGCAAAAAGATACTGTTTTCGCAGTGGTTAGAGATGTGGGTTATAATATTATCGGTAAATATCTCCCAGCCTATGTTGCGGTGCGATTTGGGTTGATGGGCTTTGACGGTTAGGATGGTATTGAGCAGTAAAACGCCTTGATTGGCCCACGGGGTTAAATCTCCATCTTGACACATAGAGACTGCACCCAAATCGCTCTCAATCTCTTTGAGAATATTGACCATTGATGGGGGATTGGGAATGTTTGCAGGGGTGGAAAATGCCAATCCTTGTGCCTGTCCCTCTGCGTGATAGGGGTCTTGTCCCAAAATGACTACCTTAAGAGTCTCTAGGGGCGTTTTGTCAAAGGCTGCAAATATCTTCTCTCTAGGGGGATAGATGGGGGTTGCTTGGTATTGATGCTCGATGGTATTTTTAAGCTTTTGAAAATACTCTTGTGACTTTTGATGCTCTATAATCTCTTTCCAGCTTTGCATTGTGACTCCATAGTGTAGTGGAAATTGTATCACGTTTATTCTGATAGAATCTCTCAATATGAAATGAAAAGATTATTTTTTTATAGAGATATGTTGTAATTTTATACAATCAAGGTGCAAATCGTAGGACAAGCAGCAAGAAGCGTTGAGCGACTCTAATAATAATCTCAACACCAACCCAATAGACTACGTCCCTTTGGTGCTTTGCAATAATTTATCCGTCGTAAGAGTGGCTATCATGGAGACGATAACGTAAATCATAAAAAAATACAATCCTACCTCTATTTCAGCACTACTGGTGCCATCGCCACTTGATAAAAAGACAAGCAAAGTAGCTACCACAAAAACATCCGCCATAGACCATTTGCCCAAAAGTTTAAAAAAGTGTATGACTTTGTGGGCAAAAGAGCTTTTGACAAAGAGGGCGACAAATATCAGCGAGAGATTTTTGAGCAGTGGAAAAATAATCGAAAAGAGCAACAAAAACCCACCCACGGCATACTCTCCACTCTCAAAGAGGCTATGGAGCGTACCGTATAGGCTCTTGGATTGAGCCGTGAGGGTAATATCGCCCAAAATATCGACATTTTTGTAGATACTCATGATCATAAGAGGAGCAAAAATTCCCACACCCAAAGCAATCAACGCCATAAGCGTAATCAAAACAGTAAAAGCCACCAGACCAATCAAAAAGTAGAGCATCATAACTATCAAGAGTGTCAAAACAAAAAATAGCGTGTAGTGTATGCTTTTGTCGTGGTAATAGGCTTTGATATGCATCATCTCTTTGTGCTTTTGGACTATCTCATCGTACCCATCGTAGAGACCAAAACTAAGAATCTCTCCTGCACGCTTAAGCTTGATAGAAGTGAGATTGTGAAGCGTATTTGCTTTGATAATCAAAAGGGTAACCTCTTCGTATTTTTTGGAGTAGCTATAGGCTTTATAGGCAAACAAAAAGGCTATACCAATCAACACAAAAAGAGTCACTACTGTAATGATTTTTTTTTGCATAATAGACTCCTTGCTCTTTGAAATCAATTATAGCATAAATAACGTAACAGCTTTAGATAATTTTATTTAAATCCTCTTCAGGAATTACCAAAAGTCGTCGCTCCAATCGTCCTATCTCTTTGAGAAACTCTCGTCGTAAAACTGTTTGGTATCAGAGTGTTCTTGGGTGGTTAAATCTTTTTTCTTATTGCCAAAGACTTTTGCCATAAAACCTTTTTTGAGGCCTATTGAAATAGATTTTAAAAATTTTGCGATAGATATCGTGGAGTTCAAAATGAAGGGTTTCAATTTTGGTTATGCAATTGAGTGAATTGTTAGGCATGGCGTTGAGTTTTTTGCCCCTCTCCGTAGAACCATTTACCAAATTTACACTCCGTTGAATCGACGGGTATAGCATCCTCTTTGATGGACAAACCGCTAATTAGTAATTTGGCTTTTGTGCCCATTTGATATGCACAGCTTTTGCCCCTCGTAAATGCTCTAAAATTACTACTTTGTTCATTTTATGCTCATTGGCTTATGTTTTATAATTATAATCACTTACGGATAAGAAATATCCTACCAGCATGAATTTTTAAAAAATAATTTTAACTAAATACAACAAAGAGTGGATATAATTATGGCTAGTAAATTTCATAATCTTTATAATTTTTTTAATTAACGATACACTTTAAATCAGGAATTTTTTTGAGAAAAATATTTAAAAAAAGAACAACCAACGGCACCATAAGCCGATTGATTGGAAAGTATAAGATTCCTGTAGAGTATCTCTCTACTAACCGTAAATCTATCTCAAGAGGGGTTGGGTTGGGACTCTTTATTGCTTTTATTCCCATGCCATTTCAGATGTTTGCTGTATTGGCACTCACTCCATTTGTACGATTCAATGTCCCTATTGCGATTGCTATGGTATGGTTAAGCAATCCTGTTACGATGCCTCCTATGTACTTTATGGAGTATCAAACAGGACTCTATTTGCTCAATCAACCTCCCTTGCCCAATATCGAATTCACGTTGGATTGGTTTCAAAATCATATCAATGAGATTGTTGTACCGCTCTATTTGGGAACCTTTTTTTACAGTGTTGTGATCTCTATTTTAGCCTTTTTGTTAATTAATATTTTATGGATTCGCTCTATCTACAACTACAAAAGATTACGAAAAGTAAGAAAATGGATTAGACTTGCCAAACATTACAAGAAGTTTACATTACACAGAGAGGATATTATCCATTTACGCTATCAACACAAATATCTGCTCAATTTTAACCTCTTTGAAGATGCGATAGATAAAGTACGAAACAAAGTCAAATACAAGAAAAAGTTTGTCAATTTAGCTCATCAATACCGAAACAAAAAGATATTTGTCCAAAGCCAACTCAAAGATATTGGGTTGCCGCACTTCAAAAATCTTCTCACCAAAAAACAATCCGATAAAAATGAGTCCCCATAAATTAAACTTGGGAACTCTTTTGAGCTACTAAAAGTGTCGAAATGCCCATCGAAAAGGATTTGACATACTTTATCTCAAACCCTGCTTCTTTAAGTTCCTCTTCAAGCATTTGAGTTGTCAAAAACTCCTCAATCGAATCGGGCAGATATTTGTAAGCGGCGTAATTTTTTGATACCCATCCTCCGATAGCGGGAAGTATCTTTTTCATATAAAAATCGGTTATTTTTGAAACAAACCCGCTCTTTGCTTGTTTGGTAAACTCCAATATCACCACCATTCCATTATTTTTTAAGACACGATTAAACTCCTCTAGTGCCTCAACCCTATCGACGACGTTGCGAATACCATAGGAGATAGAGATAATATCGGTAGAGTTGTTATCAATGGGTAGCTCCTGAGCTTTGGCTTGAATAAATTGCGCAAAATCAACCTTCTCTTTGGCAACACTGAGCATTCCTTGCGATGGGTCAATACCGATAAATTGATGCACTTGAATGCCGTTTTTTTTGGCTCTTGCATCCCAGTAGAGCAACAAATCCCCCGTGCCACACGCCACATCGACGATCTGTCCTATCTCTTGTTTGCCCAATAGCTCATACGCCTTATCGCACCCCTTTTTACGCCACTGCTTATCGATACCAAAGCTAAGTACCCGATTGGTCAAATCATAGGTAGAGGCGATATCATCAAACATCTCTACAATTTTTTCTTGTTTTTGACTCTTTTCGCTCACAATTGTTCTCCAAAATTCTATTGTGATAGAGTAGCATAAATTATTGAAAATTAGGATAAGTGAATCTATTATAACGCATCGTAAAAGCTAAATGCTACCAAAAATTGATTATAATATTAGCTCAAAATTATTTACAAATACTATAAGGAAAATAGATGAAATTTGTATCGATAGTCATTGGTAGCAAGAGCGATTATGAAGTGATGAAAGAGTGTGCTAGTACGCTCAAAAAGTTTGGAGTACCCTATGAGCTTATCATCTCCTCAGCTCATCGTTCACCTGAACGAACCAAAACCTACATCAAAGAGGCAGAGAAAAAAGGTGCGCAAGTCTTTATTGCAGCCGCTGGAATGGCAGCGCACTTGGCGGGGGCATTGGCAGCTAGTACTATTAGACCCATCATTGGCGTACCTATGGCTAGTGGAGAGCTTCGAGGACAAGATGCACTCCTTAGTACCGTCATGATGCCAGCAGGTATGCCAGTAGGGACTGTGGCTATCGGCACGGCTGGGGCAATCAATTCGGCTTATATGGCAATCCAAATCATGGCTCTTGATGATGATGAGTTGCAAGTCAAATTGCAAGAAGATAGAATCTCAAAAGCCAAAAAAGTAGAACTTGATTCAAGCGAGATTGAGACGCTCCTTTAGTTAAACTTTCTATACTATAATTGCACAATAATAAAATCCGTAGGGTGGATGCTAACCCACCAAAATGTTACAAAATTCAAGACAATTGGTAGGTTTTACCCACCCTATGAGATATACTTAGGAGAACACAATTGGACAACAAACCTCAAAAACCCCGACAAAAAACAGTAGTACTATTCACCTCTCCTGCTTGTAAATGGTGTAGCGTCGCCAAAAACTACTTCAAATCCAACGATATTAAATTCAAAGCCATTGACATTACCAAAGACAAAAAAGCCGAGTATGATTGCCTAGCCCACGGATGCCGTGGAGTACCCGTCATTATGATAGGTAGCCAATGGATATGCGGATTTGATGAGAAGAAGATTAAACGGGCGTTGGGATAGTATGCAACTGCAACTCCAAAACATCGGTATGATTAAAGAAGCAAATGTCAATATCGATGGACTTACGGTGATTGCTGGTGAAAATGATACGGGGAAGAGTACGGTGGGGAAGTTTATATATTTAATAATCAAATATGCGTTTGAGCAAAGAAAAAATAATAAACCTGATTTCCTAGATATTTTTAAATCAGAACACCTTGTTAAGGAGAATGGGAGTTTTGGTCTTTCTAACATACAAAAGAATCAAAACTTAAAAGATGTAATTTTTATTGAATCTCCATTAGTGTGGAATTTTAGTGACTTTTTCCGTGACATAGCACAAATTGAGTCTCAAATGAGAATTAAATTAGAGTATCCTTATTTAATGAAAGATTTAAACTTTAAACTCCATATTAAAAGTGCTTCCGATGGAGTCGATATTAAAAAGCAGATGACTGAGCTTATGGGTGGAGAGTTCAAAAAAGATGAGATGGGTCGTTACTACTTTGATAAAAATGGAGAGAAGATAGAGCTTGTTAATACGGCTACAGGAATCAAAACCTTTGGTATTTTTCAAGTGCTTTCTCAAAACAATTGGCTAAATTCAGATACTGTTTTAATCCTCGATGAACCCGAAGTACACCTACACCCAAAATGGCAACTAGAAATGGCGAAAGTAATTGTGGAGCTTGTCAAAAATGGGGTAAGAGTTGTTGTTAATTCGCATAGTCCTTATATGATAGAGGCACTAGAACGATACGGTGAAAGAACCAAAATTTCTATGGATTTTTATCTAGCAGAAGATGGTTTGATCCACAAAATAGATGATAACAACTCCACAACACTTTCTAAAATATTTCAAAAACTATCCGCTCCCTATGAGACCTTTGACCAAATGGATAGTGAGATTTTACAAGGTGGCTGAGCTTAGTTATGTTTTCAAAAACCATTCTCAATATGATGAGTGCATTGAGAGTTTAAAAGAGACAAGTAAAGACAAAGAGAATCAACAATACCTTTGTGAAAGTTCCATGCAAGTGTATGATTTTGATTGTATTGTCAAAAAAATCTATCCGCACAAACAACCCTCATCGTATGATTCGTTGATAATTGATGAAAACAAAAAGATAGTTTACTGCATTGAATTTAAAAATCAACTCCCATCGCAAATCAAAAATGCCAACATTCAAAAAAAATTAACTAATGGTAAAGAAGTTTTAGATAATATTTGCGTAAAAGGAAATGTGCAAAAAAAAGATTATCAGTTTATATACTGTGTCGTCCACAAACCTGTACAAAATCGATACGGTAATCCATTGCTTGATAGAGAAATCAAATTTGAACTCAAAGCCTACAGCGGAAACTGTTTTGATAGTATTGTAACAAATGATATTAACTTTTTTAAAAATGAGTTTAGAAAAGAATTTAGCAAAGAAGGATGCAAATGACCAACAACAGCTTAACATTTAGCCAACTACTCCTAAAACTTCAAGAGTTTTGGGCAAATCAAGGGTGCAATATCGTACAGCCCTATGATATACCAGCAGGTGCGGGGACGTTTCATCCCGCTACACTTTTACGCTCACTCGATAGCAAACCGTGGAGCAGTGCCTATGTAGCCCCCTCTCGTCGTCCTACCGATGGACGATACGGTGAAAATCCCAATCGTTTGGGGGCGTATTATCAGTTTCAAGTGCTTATCAAGCCCTCTCCAGATGATATTCAGGCGTTGTATCTCAAATCTCTTGAGTATATCGGGCTTAATCTAAAAGAGCATGATATTCGTTTCGTAGAAGACAACTGGGAGTCACCAACATTGGGAGCGTGGGGGCTTGGTTGGGAAGTGTGGCTTGATGGTATGGAGGTGACGCAATTTACCTATTTTCAACAAGTAGGCGGACTCGTATGCGACCCCGTAGCGGTGGAGATTACTTACGGGACTGAGAGACTTGCGATGTATCTTCAAGGAGTGGAGAGTGTCTTTGATATCGTATGGAACACAAACGAACACGGCACAACAACCTATGGGGATGTACACAAAGAGAGCGAGTATGAGTTTAGCAAATACCACTTTGAAGTGGCTTCTATCGATAAACTTTTACGAGATTTTGAAGAGAGTGCAAACGAGTGCAAAAACGCTCTTGATGCAGGGTTACCGCTTCCCGCTTATGATCAATGCATGATTGCTTCGCATGCTTTTAATGTTTTGGATGCACGAAAAGCCATTTCACAAGCACAAAGACAAAACTATATTTTAAAGATTCGTGAACTCTCAAAAGGGTGTGCACAGCTCTATAAATCACAAGAAGCCCAGCGGGAAGATAGAGTAAGAGCCAAATAGTTTATGATATAATAATTCAAAGGAGTTATCGTGCAAACCATTCAACTGCAAATTGATGATGATATTTATGAGTCTATCAAGCAACAAGGTATTGATTTAAAAGCCAAAGTTTATGAGCTTATTGATGGGCTTGTGGATGATGGCTACC
>DYTG01000205.1 GCA_020726085.1 Sulfurovum sp. | reverse complement strand
GTGGGGGTTTAAGCACCCGTAGGTTGGTGCTTTTGCTACTCCAGATTCATCTTAGAAAAGAGTCGTATCACTGCAATACCACTGATGATAAGCCCCATGCCTACAATGGCGGGTAGGTCGATTCGTTGATTGTAAAGGTAGGCACCAATAAGGGCAATCAAAACAATACCCACTCCAGACCAAATCGCATAGGTAATCCCAATAGGCAAATATTTCATCACAATAGTCAAAAGATAAAACGAAAGTGCATAGCCAATGATAACGACAAGCGAGGGGTAGAGCTTGGTAAAGCTCTCGCTCATCTTAAGCGCCGAAGTCGCCACCGTCTCAAAAACAATCGCCAAAAAGAGATAAAAATAAGCCATATTCTACTCCTCGCCTACATAATTAAACTCTTCTAATCCACTCAAAAAATCAAAAAGCATCTTGTCACTGCAAAGACGATAGTTTTTATGCCCCTCTTTTCTAAAGAGTGCGTTGATTTGGCTAGGACTCAAAGTCGTATCGTTGAGTGCAAAAATCATCACCAGCTCATGGGTTTTGAGATTGAGAGCTACTCGAAGCTTTTTGAGTATCAAATTGTTATCCAATGCCAACTCCTCTTCGAGATTACTACTCATCTCGCCACGTTTTTTGATAATGAGTCCATCCAAAAAGAGTCCCAAATCTTCATAAGTAGCCTCTTGAAACTTTTTGGAGCGTTCATCTTGCAACAAAGCCCTTATGGCATCCTTGGTTTTGGGATAGTGTGCCAACTCATAAATATGGGCTATATCATTGACATTGAGATAGAGTGCTTTGGTGATACGTTCTAAGATTTTATTGGTTCTCACAATCTCTCCTAATCAAGTGCTAAAACGCTATAAACAGGAGTCGGGAATCTCTCTCTTGCCCCCAAAAAGCTTAGCTCCAAAATAAAACAACTCTCTACACATTTAGCCCCTACCTGATCGATAAGCGTAGCTGCCGCTTTGGCTGTGCCTCCCGTGGCGATAAGATCGTCGATAAGCAACACCTTTGCAGGGTTTCCATGAGCAGCAATACCCTCATCTCCAAAGGCATCGATATGAATCTCCACTTCATCAAAACCGTACTCTAGCGAATACTTTTGCGATACCGTCGTGTAGGGAAGTTTGCCTTTTTTACGTACAGGCACAAACCCTACCCCCAATCTATCTGCCAAAATTGCCCCAAAGATAAACCCACGTGCATCAATCCCTGCAATATAATCAAGCCCGTACGAAGCGTATCGTTTCTCCAAATGATCCATCAAGACTTTCAAAGCCTTTGGATTGGATAAGAGTGTCGTAATATCTTTGAAAACAATCCCAGATTTGGGAAAATCAGGAATATCTCGAATAGCACCCAAAAGTATCTCTTGTTCGTTGAGAGTTAGCATGGTTATCTTCCTTTTTTTATCACTATTATAGTGTTTTCAATCTTTCAAACTTCAATACTCTCAAAACTTTATCCTATTGCCAAAAAGATTGACAAAGATATTTCCAAATGTTATACTTCATTGCAAGGTAAATAAGTGGCAATCAAACGTAACAATACAATACCTTAAATCGGCTCACCAAAAATCAGGAAATACAAAATAACTAAGACAACTCAAAGCACAATCAACAATGTAGTATGGAAAGCTTGTGATACATTCAGAGGTACGATGGATGGA
>DYTG01000204.1 GCA_020726085.1 Sulfurovum sp. | reverse complement strand
GGGGTATTTTGGGGGTGGGGATTAGTTTACGGTTACTTCTACGGGGTCTGATTCCCAAATACCGTGCTTGGTACAGTAGCTGTGGGCTACAAAGTTCATCTTTTTGCCTGTTGCCAATACATGGAAGGTTACTTTGGCGTGACCTTTGTGTTCGTCACCGCCTAGTATTCCTGCCATGAAATCGGCTTTCGCAAGAAGCGTCTCACCGTTGAAAAGCGAAATACTTGTAATGTAGTGGTTCATATCATCGGGGTGTGTGTATTCTTTTCCGTTTTGTACGGTGACTTCAAACATCTCACCACTATTGACAGCTTCTACTGTGTGAATAAATGGGGAGTGTCTATCAATATAATCTTTTTTGGCTTCTCTCTCTACGGTGTCGATATCGACATACTTATTAATCTTTGGCATAGTGTTCTCCTTGAATTTTGTGTTGAATAACATTCGTATTCTATCGAACTGATAGTTACAATCAAATTATAGCAAAAAATTTTTTAATTAGGATAAAATGACTCTTATTTTTACAATATTTTTGGATTGAGCGGGGCGTTGCGTCTAATGGTATGAAGCTGGGGTTCATGCTCAATCATATTTTCTATAAGGTCATAATCGTTGAGCATCGAGTGGTTTTCAAAAATATAGTAGCCAATGGTGAGCTTTTTTGTGAATTTGATGGCGTATTTCTCCTCAAGCGAGGCGATATCGACGGGTGTATCGTCGCCAAATTTCACAATCAAACCCCAATTGCCCTCATGAGAACGGTAGCGAGTAGTAGGAACGGCGATTTTTTGGACTACACCCTCTTGCTTGGTGAGTTTGAGCGTAAACGTGGAGCTATCTTCTTTGATTTTTTGAGCATCAAGCACGAGCGACAAGGTAAACAAAAGAGCGAAAAATTTAAACATGGGCGACTTCCTAACAATTTAATGGCTCAAATTATAGCCACTTTTTCCCAATTCAAGCGATATTTGGTGAAAATTGGGTTTTTAGTGGGATTGGTTTCTAGCCTCTTGAAGTTTTTTGCGTCATTTTCAATGCAAGTGAAGCAAACTTAAGCTTTATAAAATTTGCTGTTTTGGGGTAGAATAATTTGCCTCTATGGATGATAGAAAAGCTTGATAAGGAAGCAAAAAGATTGGGAGTTGCTAGAGGAAGCTATCATGAAGATGTTTTTAATCGATAGACTCACCCCGATGGCTAAAGCTTTATAAACAATCCAAAATTTCATTGCATTTGCAACACTCTAAAATAAATGGATTTACAAACAACCTTTTTAATATCCTTTTAAAAAATAAAAAAGTATTATTGTTACCGTTATAGCACACCAAAGGAGTAGCCTATAAGTGACGATTTGCTTACACAATCTATCCAATACCTAAAATATTTCGTATCTCATCACAAAAACAGTGACTTCACCTATAGGGATGATATGGGGGATATGATTCAGGTGATTGATGGGATAGAGTATGTGATTGCATCCCAAGAAGACCAAGAAGCCATGAGTACACCACTAGACAAAGATGATTTGACGAGCCTTGAGGCTCTCAAAAAAGAGCTATGTATAGCTTAGAGGTATCGGGGAGTGTCAAGAAATTCCTAGCCAAGCGGACACCCAAAGAGCAACTCACTGTCATTAGGGCTTTTGAGATACTCCAAAAAGACCCTTTCAATAACACCCTCGA
>DYTG01000203.1 GCA_020726085.1 Sulfurovum sp. | reverse complement strand
AGGAATCTCAAATGAAGTACTCGTAACATAAGCAATGGTCACACCCAATACAATTCCCACAATTCCCCCCAACGAAGAGAGTACCACCGATTCAACCAAGAATTGAAGCAACACTTCTCGCTCTAACGCTCCAATCGCTAAACGAATTCCAATTTCACGCGTTCGTTCGGTGACGGAGACCAACATAATGTTCATAATTCCAATGCCTCCAACCACCAAACTGATGGCAGCAACTGCACCTAAAAGCATGGTTAACATTTTGGTGGTTGAAGAGAGGGCTTCAATAATGTCTTTCATGTCTCGAATGTTAAAATTTTCTGTTTCATTGGCTTTGATGTTCCGTCGGTCACGTAAAAGAATCCGTAAACTGTTGCTCACCGAGGTTGTGGAAACATCATCTTGAACCGAAACGGCAATAGAAGCAATGTCTTGATTACCCGTGATACGCCTTTGTAACATTTTCAAAGGAACAATCACCACATCATCTTGGTCACGTCCAAATGTTGAAGCTCCTTTTTTAACCAACAAACCTTTGACTTTACACGAAAATTGACCCAAACGAATATTTAACCCTAACGGAGATTGATTTGGAAAAAGTGCTTCTTTGATGCTATCACCTATAATACAGACCGATTTACCTGCACTAAGCTCACCTTTTGAAAACGATTCCCCCTCTTTAAATGCCCAACCTTGGGTAATAAAATAATCATTGTCAGTTCCATACACCGAAGTGGCATGATTGGCATTGCCATAAACAACCGTTAAACTTCCTGAACTAAGGGGTGCAGTGGCTTTAATGCCCGTAATTTCTCGTCTTATGGCTTCTACATCATCCATGGTAAATGCTTTTATATTAACCGTATCTCGATCAGGTCCACGTCGCTCTTGACCTGGAGAAATTATCAACATATTGCTACCCAATTTTGTAATCCCACTGGTCACTTGTTCGGTCGTTCCATCACCCAACATCACCATCGCAATCACCGAAGCCACCCCAATAACAATTCCTAAAATGGTTAAAAAAGAGCGTAATACGTTACGATGAATCTCACGAATAGCCAATAAAAAAGTATTCCAAATCATTCTGCTTCTCCTTTGAATAAGGTATCATTTTCAATGAGACCATCTTTAAAAATAATCGTACGCCCAGCATACTCTGCCATATCTGGCTCATGCGTTACCATAATAATCGTCATTCCTTGATCTTCATTAAAAGATTTTAAAAGCTCCATCACCTCTTTACTTTTCACACTGTCAAGGTTACCTGTTGGCTCATCAGCTAAAATAACCAAAGGATTGGTGGTAATGGCTCTTGCAATGGCAACACGTTGTTGTTGTCCACCTGAGAGTTGAGCTGGAGTATGGTGTGAAACCGCTTCTAATCCTACTCTCTCTAACGCTTTTTTAGACATTTGTGTACGTTGTGTAGCAGGTATCCCTCGATAAATAAGGGGCAATTCTACATTTTCGAGTGCCGATGTTCTTCCAAGTAAATTAAACCCTTGAAAAATAAACCCCAAATAGTGCCGTCGAAGCAGTGCTTTTTGGTTTCTATCCAAACTTCCTACATCAATACCATTAAAAGCGTAAGTGCCTTCAGAAGGCGTATCCAAACACCCAATAATGTTCATTGCTGTCGATTTCCCCGACCCACTCGCACCCATAATGGCAACAAACTCTCCT
>DYTG01000066.1 GCA_020726085.1 Sulfurovum sp. | reverse complement strand
TGCCCTATTTATGGGCTTTCTGGAGTTTTGCAAAGTTTACAGTAATCAGAACGAGAAAAACATTTCTTCTTTCTGCACATCTTGGATAAATTTGTTTAAAGCAATATCATTATTTCGTGAATACAAATAGAATTTTTTATGATAAAATACTATTCATGGTTAAAGTATTGCAAAATTTTCAAAAAAATTCTCAATTGTACCCCCACGTTATCGTCACAACTACCATCATAGCTACGACGCTTATCGTGTGTGAATCAACCCAACTGGGCAAAGAGCTTCACGCCTCCAGTTTGGTATTGCAAACACTCCTCTTTGCTATTTTGGCGATCGATTTTATGCTCCATTTAGAAGATGCTTATCGCCAAAAAATACTCACAATCTATCTTCGTTCTTGGAGCGGTATTATAGATTTTATTGCCGCATTTCCGCTTGTTTTGCTCTTGTTTGATGGCAATGTGTGGGTTGATGATGTAAAAACGGCATTTGGAATAACCACTTTTTTGAAGATTGCACGATTTTCGGATGCTTTGAGAATTTTTAAAGATGTCATTGTCAATGAACGCAAATCCATTTTGGCATCGCTCTATTTGATGCTGTTGCTTACTTTGGTTACCTCAACTTTACTCTATTTTGTAGAACGCAATGTCAATCCTGATGGATTTGGTAATATACTCCAAGCGATGTGGTGGGCAATTATCACTTTAGCAACCGTGGGTTATGGGGATGTGATACCCATTACGGTATTGGGAAAATTTTTGGGTTCTTTGGCTTCTATCATAGGGCTTGGGATGTTTGCACTCCCAACGGGTATATTAGTCAATGGATTTGCTCAAGAACTTGCTCGTATTCGCTATATCACCAGCTGGAATTTGGTTGCCAAAGTCCCTATTTTTGCCCATTTAGACAAAGGCAGTATCTCCGAGATTGCTCATTTGCTCTTCCTTAAGCGTTTTGGTCACAATGAGGTGATTATCAAAGAGAGAGACAATGCTGATGGAATGTATTTTATTCTTGATGGTGAAGTGGAGGTGGTGAGAGAGTCGGATAATTTGCACATTACACTTAAAGCGGGTGATTTTTTTGGAGAGATTGCTTTACTCAAAGATGGCAAACGTACCGCAACGGTTACCGCCAAAAAACGTTGCGAGATGCTCGAACTTACCACCTATGATTTTAATAAACTGATGCGTTCAAAGCCTCAAATATTGGAGATAATTCAAGAGGTAGCACGCAATCGCTACAGTTATTAAATCAAAAGTTACTTTTTGTGATTTCTCCTCATTCCACCTCATGAGAGTGTAAAATAACTGTAGGTGCGACCATGTCACACACTTTTTTGTGCGAAAGAAACGCACACTACGGAATTTTTAAGATAGTTATTTCACAGTCTCAGGAGAGGTGGAACGAGGAATGTTTTTGGACTCAATTAACCATTTACTGGCCCTAACAACTTTTCGAACACTTCAATATACTGCTGAGCATCATTGATATCATCATGGATTATCGAATATCGCCCTTCTACTGCATAGTTATTTGGCTCTATCAAGCACTCAATATCGTCTATAAGCTTAATAGAGTTTTCAAAGCAAAGCTCAATGAGTCGTTTTATATCGTGTGTTTTGCCACTATTTAAATCGATAATTGCTTTGTATAAAAACATATCGGCACTGCAGTTAATATCACTTTTGTTCATAAAGTACCACTCCTTCATGCCTAGTATCGTAGAGAGCTGTGTTTATCCAATTCTCATCACTGTGGCTCATAAAATAGTCATAACTCTCCACCAAAATATCTTTGGGCAGTTTAATATCTTTGAGAGCCTCTCGAATGATTGATTTTCGTTTGCGTTTAGAAATTTGCCCTTTTTCAATCACACAAATATCCAAATCACTATTCTCGTCAGGAGTCCCATAAACATAACTACCAAAGAGTATCACTTGATAGGGATGAAGAGGTTTTAGTCTATCTGTGATTTCATTTTTAAGCTGCTCAATATCTTGCATCTTCACCTCCTTTTAGTTTATTATAACATTTTCTCACACTCTCGTTCCACAATTTTATTGTGAAATGCAGATGTTTAAACCCTATATATCATCTCCTATACACTCTCAAATACAGAGATTGTGAAATAACTGCAGGGTGTCAATTTATTGCACCTTTAAATTATCAAAAATAAGTACCGTGTCATGAATTAAATTTTTTCAGAAATTGTTACACTTTTTTTAGTATAATACTATCTATTCAACACATAAGGACGGCAATTTATGAAAAAAATCATCGCAACGCTTCTTCTTCTCTCTCTCACCAAACTCTTTGCAGGATTCTATCCGCCTACTACTCAGACCAAAGTAACCGCTGTTAATGGCAATAGCATTACGCTTCAATCGCCATTGGGTGTAAACGGTATGAGCGGTATTGTAGTGCATGGGTTTGACGAAAGACTTACGGCAATTGTAGGGTATGTAGTCCAAAGCAATGAGACTATAGCACTGCAAATTGATTCGACGGCTATTATTCACACCTCGCTTCCTAGCGTCAAGCCACAAGTTCGAGTAGGCGATAGTGTTATTGGTGGGTATCTTTACGGTAACGTTTTGCTATTAGCACCCAACGAGCAAGTCTATAGCGACATCGTACGAAACGACGACAAAAACTGGATACACCCCGATATTTACGCTACATTTCTCTCTAAAAACTCCTACGGCTTACCCAACAAAGAGAATTTAACCCTCTTTGCCAAAAAGTACCAAGTAGGATTGGTCTATATCGTCAAACGTGACCATGCTATTTTGTTTGATCCCATTAGCCAAAGCGTAGTGGGGCAACGTGCGATTAATAACGGTGCAATGAAAACACAATTTCCTTTTTTTATGCGTCTTGAAACCATCAAAAGCGGTATGTTCTCCTCTCTCAAAAACAACGGAAACTACTATCAAATCATGGAAGCCATTAAGTGATAGCCCAAAACCATATCGAAGCACTTGAGCAAATCGTTGGCAAAGAGAATATCTTTTGCGACAAAGCTCACACCATCGCCTACAGTTACGATGCCACACGCACCCGTTACGAACCCGATGCTGTCATTTTTCCTCGCCATGAGGAGGATATTTCTCGCATTTTAACCTATTGCAATGAGCATCGTATCATCATTACTCCCAGAGGGGCAGGAAGTGGCTTTACGGGTGGGGCATTACCTGCTAGTGGGGGTATTATCCTAGCACTTGAAAAGCACATGAGCCAAATCCTTGAGATTGATATGGAAAACATGGTAGCCGTTGTCCAGCCAGGGGTAATTAATATGGATTTACAAAGAGCCGTTGAGGCAGTAGGACTATTCTATCCCCCCGATCCAGCAAGTGAGCAATACTCGACTATTGGTGGCAATGTAAGCGAAAACGCAGGGGGAATGAGAGCGGCAAAATACGGCATTACCAAAGATTACGTGATGGCTTTGAGGGCTGTATTGCCCAGCGGTGAGATTATTCGAGCAGGCAAACGAACCATCAAAGATGTAGCAGGATACAACATCGCAGGGATTTTGATTGCCAGTGAGGGTACATTGGCGGTTATTAGTGAAATTACGCTCAAACTTATCTCCAAACCCAAAATGAAAAAGACCGCCATGGGTATTTTTCCTAGCGTCAATCAAGCCATGGAGGCGGTTTACAAAACCATGGCAGGTGGAGTTACGCCCGTAGCGATGGAGTTTTTGGATAAGCTTAGCATTCAAGCAGTAGAGTCCAAATTCAACAAAGGCTTACCCAAAGAGGCAGGAGCGATTTTGGTCACGGATGTCGATGGCAACTCGCTTGATGAACTTGATATCCAACTAGACATTATCCAAACCAAATTTAATGAAAACGGATGCAGTGAGTTTAAGATAGCCCAAGATGAACAAGAGGGGGCTGCTTTGTGGTTTGCAAGACGCAATGTCTCTCCCTCTTTAGTCGTCTATGGCAACAAAAAACTCAATGAAGATATTACCGTCCCTCGAAGTAAACTTCCAGAGCTTTTGGAGGCTATTGATGGAGTGGCTCGAAAATATGACCTCGTGATACCTTGTTTTGGACACACGGGTGATGGAAATGTCCATACCAATGTCATGGTCAAAGATGGAAATGACCCAAAACAGCTTGAGATTGGACACAAGGCAATCGAAGAGATTTTTCAAATCACAGTCGATATGGGTGGCACACTTAGCGGTGAACACGGCATTGGATTAGCCAAAGCTCCCTTTATGAGTATGGCATTTACACCATCGGAATTGGAGCTTTTTAAAGTCATCAAAAAAGCATTCGATCCCAACAATATCCTCAATCCAAACAAAATGGGGCTTTAAGCCTCATTTTGTTCTAGTTTTAATCCTTGTAAAGTATAATAACAACAATATCCCATACAAAGAGTAACATTTGAAAAAATTAGTAGCATACATTACCACAGGCTACCCTAGCCTAGATTTTACCGTCGATTTAGCATTGGCTCTTGGTGCGGCTGGGGTCGATACATTGGAGCTTGGTATTCCCTTTTCTGACCCCGTAGCTGATGGTGCCATAATCGAAAAAGCCAACCTTCTCTCACTTCAAAAAGGCTTTAAGATGGATCATCTGTTTGAAGTCTCCAAACGCATCGCTCCTCAAATCGATACCCTTTGGATGGGGTACTTTAACCCTTTTTACCACAAAGGAGTGGAGCGATTTATCAACGAAGCCAAAAGTGCGGGAGTCAATGGATTTATCATCCCCGATTTACCCTACGAAGAGGCGCAAAAGTACAAACCTATGATTACACAAGCAGGGCTTACGCTGATTGATTTTATCGCCCCCACCGACCCCAAAGAGCGTATCGAGATGATAGTCCGTGATGCCCAAAAATTCATCTATCTCGTAGCCTACGCAGGAATTACAGGTGCAGGACAAAGTGAGGATTTGCAAGATACCGTAGCTATGATACGAGACTACACCAATACCGATATTTTTGTAGGCTTTGGCGTAAACGAAAAAACCGCCCAAGAAAAATCCAAAGGAGTAGATGGCGTAATTGTAGGCTCTGCTTTTGTCACTATTTTATTGGACGAAAGCATTAGTGATACGCAAAAAATAGACAAAGTGAGCAAGTTGGCAAGAGAGATTAAAGAGAAGATTAACGAGTAGGGTGCATTGCAATGTGCCATTCAATTAGGTAGGGTGGGTATAACAACCCACTAATTTGCATACAAAAGGATAGATATGAAACTCATCATCAATAAATTTCCACCCATTACCCAGCGATGCGAAATTGATCTATCCAAAAAACTCACCCTCTTTGTAGGGTATAATAATAGCGGTAAAACCTATATTTCGCAGTTGATTTGGGGGATTTTTGATGACATTAATCTTAAGGAGCTAATCTCGTGTACAAATGACAACTTTATAAGTCAAGAAGATATAATTGAAAATAAAAAAGCAATAAAACGTCTTCATCATATTGTATTAATTTTAGACACAAGTCTTATTGATAGAATTTCATACATATTTACTACTTATCTCAAACGATATAAACTTCAATCAATATTCAAAAATAGTATAGATGCTGATTTTAGTTTTTCCATTAATGATGCTAAAGTAAAATCATTGTTTTTTAAACATAATACGTTTGAAAAATTTTGCATAAATAAACAAAGTGATAGCGAAAAAATAGAAATTTTACTAGATGATTATGATAAAACGGATTATAGTGTAGAGATTACAGCTACTTTAGTTAAAATAATTATAGAAAATTTATCTCCATCAAGTTCGTTTCTTCCATCTAGCCGACTATTTTTCCCTTCATTTTATAAATACATCTTTACTACCGAAAAAGATTTTAAAGACTCTATGTATCAAAATCTTGATAAACTTAATGAGCAAACTAAAAAATTTTATGCTCCTTCTTATACTCAACCTGTTGATGATTTAATTGAGAAACTTATTTTTTCACTTGATAAGCCATTAGAACACAATCAATACATAGATAAACTAGCCAAAATTATAGAGGGGAATATCTCCGTCGATAGAGCCGAAGCGATAGGGATGGCGGATATATCGTATAGTCATAAATCAGGTGAAAATATCCCGATGTATCTTAGCTCCTCGATGGTCAATCAACTATCAACTCTTTATCTCTATTTTAAATATTGGATGGAAAAAGAGAATAACTTTTTGATTATCGATGAGCCTGAGATGAACCTACACCCTGCCAAAAAAATAGAGGTATTAGAGTTATTGATGCACTTTGCAAGTGAAAATAAACTATTGATGGCAACGCATAGTAATACTTTGGCTAAAACCATTATTAACTATCTACATCTCTTTGACTTGCGAGATAAGGGGGTTGATACCAAAGCTTTTATTGAAGCCAATGAACTGGGGATGGATAGTGAGATTAATCTATCGAGTAATGATGTAGGGATTTATTACTTTAATGGTAAGACGATTATTCCTTATAAGTATGACGATGATTCTAATATTCACTTTGGGACATTTTCCGAGGTTGAAGAGCTTCAATCCAAGCAATTTGAGTATATTTTGGATGAGTTAGAGAAATAATGACTCATAATCTTAATAAACAAAATATCTTTGATTTTTTCAAAGGAAGCTCTTTTGTCGAGGGTGTTGATAGTAGCATTGTGATAACTGAAGAAAAAGTAGATGCTACACTTAAAAAGGTAACTATTCAAAACTTAGTTAAAACTTCACAATATTGGATTGTAAATACAGAGTCCAATGCTTTTCAACTTCAAGGCAATAAAGTAGAGAAGATTATTTTGGAACAAACAGCTGATGGCATTTTAAATATTGTCATGGTTGAAATGAAGAGTGAACGAGTACGAGAAAATGAAGTAAAGGCTAAATTCAAAAACTCTCTTGAATTGGTCTATATTCTTTTGCATCTACTAGAAGGCAAAGCCAATCAAGCCATTAATGTGTTTGGTGTTTTGGTAGCTCAAAAAGATATGCAATGGAACGCAATAAATCATTTAAATATCTTTAGCTCCACCTCTATTTGTTATACTAAACGCTCATTTTTTACACAAGAAGCAAAAATAGAGTTGGAATATCAAGATATAATTGCTAAAATTTAAAACAAAAGGAAAAAAATGGGACTAAAATCGGATAGATGGATACGAAAAATGGCACAGGGGGAGGGGATGATTACTCCTTTTTGTGAGGGTTTGATTGGTGAGGGTGTGGTGTCGTATGGGCTTAGTAGCTATGGGTATGATATTCGTGTGAGCGATGAGTTTAAAATCTTTACCAATATCAACGCTCAGGTAGTTGACCCAAAAGATTTTGATGACAACAATGTCGTCGATTTTAAGGGCAATATCTGTATCGTACCGCCCAATTCGTTTGCATTGGCTAGAACCATAGAGTATTTTAAGATGCCTATTGATACGTTGGCGATTTGTTTGGGTAAGAGTACCTATGCACGGTGTGGGATTATTGTCAATGTCACCCCCTTTGAACCTGGGTTTGAGGGGCATATTACGATAGAGATTAGCAACACTACGCCACTACCTGCTAAAATTTACGCTAACGAGGGGATTGCTCAGGTGCTGTTTTTACAAGGCGATGAGGTGTGCGAGACCAACTACCGTGACCGAAAAGGCAAATACCAAAATCAAGAGGGGATTACGCTACCACGTATCTTAAGAGTCCAAAGCAAATCCTAAGCCTCTAGGGGGCTGTAGCGGTGCAAAAAGCTCTCTACGGTATAAAATGAGCCATAAACAAGATACTCTTGCGTGGGTTCAATCGCCTCAAAGCTACGGTATGGGATTTTAAGATTTTCTAGGGCGGTTTGCAAAAGCTCCTCTTTTAAGGCTCTGGGGGTGTTAATGGGGATAATCTCAACCCAATGGATGTTCTTTTTTAAGATGCTCAATATCTCTGGGTAAGCCTTATCTTCGAGTGTGTTGTAGATAAGTACAATCTTTTTCTCTCCCAAACTTTTGACAATTTGCGTAGCTGAGAGAGGATTGTGACCCACATCAAGGGTGATATTGGAGGCTAGAAGATAGAAGCGACCAAAGAGTTGGAGTGTTTTGAGATGTTCTAGCGTGTAGGGGATTTGCAAAATATCCATAGCCACCAACGCCGTTGCGATATTATCGACCAAATAGCCTTTAAATCCAAAAGCACGAATCTTTTTTTGTTGCAGGGATGAGCTAAGCTCTAAAGCGTCGTAGAGTTTGGCTTTTTTTTGCGTTCCTATCTTTTGGGCGATGATTTTGACCTTTTTGGGTGTACCTATCGCAAGCAGGGCTTGTGTGTCGATGCTGTTGATTTTGGTAGCAGCAATCGCTTCGATGTTCTCTCCCAAAAAATCTTGATGATCAAGCCCGATAGGTGTAATGATGCTAAAACATTTGGGGGCCACATTGGTAGCATCAAATTCACCCCCTAATCCCGCTTCAAGCACTATCCAATCGCACGATTCACCCACCACAAGAGCCAAAAGCGTAGAGTACTCAAAATAGCTTAGTGTATCGCTCACGCTTTGCCCTAATAGTTCCCAAAGCTTTTGATGGGCTTTATTGAGTGTCTCATCACTGCTTGGAGTGCCATTGAACCAAATGCGTTCATGGAAGTGTAAAATATGCGGTGAGCTGTAGTGCATAACGCTTTGTCCGCTTTGAAAAATGAGGTGTGCTAGTGTCCGCCCTGTTGAGCCTTTGCCGTTGGTGCCTACAATGTGAATGGTTTTGGGATGTTTGATGTGAGACTCTACAAGTGCGTAAGCTTTGTGGATACGAGCGTGGTCAATGTGCTTGTAGTAGAGGGGTTTGGTATTGAGATAGTTTAAAAACTCCGACACTATACAGCTCCTAACATGGCAACATAAGATACAAACTCATCAAGGGCAATCGTTGCTCCCTCTTTGATAGCTTCGATACGCAGTGCCGATTGATTTTTGCCGCTTTGTTCAATATCCGATTCGTAGCTTGTGTTGATACGCTTGACGAAATTGCCACGGATTTTGCTTTTGACATTAAACGTCATCGCCAAATTGACTCGGTATTTGGTGACAAAGCCATTGGCATCGTAGCTTAGTGGGGTAATGGTTGAGCCATACGAGACCTCAATGGTACTTTGTGCGCTCTCTTTGGGGCTTAGATGAGCGTGAAAGCGTTGATAGATAATCGCAGCAAGTTTGTCTTTGATATAAACCGAGCTTTCGGGTTCCATTCTATCGACAACCACATTAATATAGATATTTTGACCCAACACTTTATGAGTATAGTGAGCCGTTGGTTTGTATCCGCACGAAGCGACAAAAACGATAAGCAAAAGAATAATAACGCTACGCATAATTCTCCATTATAAATAATGAATTATAGTGTAATCTTGCTTATGAGTATCTCTAAAAACCATCGTTTCAAACTTGATATGGTATTGCAAGAACTACGCTTACACCTTTGCCCAACAAATCATCTTTTGAGCTTCGCAATAGCACCTCAAAATCAAAATTACTCTTTTGCAAGAACCGATTGGGCTCAAAGTGGAGATAGTGTATAATTAAATAAAATATAAAAGATGCGGGGATTTGCAATGATGGTTGAAAAGAGATTGGAGAATTATTTCTTTGAGGCATGGAAGTATATAGAGATGTTTGAGGAGGCAAGAGGAGCGATTAAAGTA
>DYTG01000065.1 GCA_020726085.1 Sulfurovum sp. | reverse complement strand
AGAATAAGAAACAAGTAGCTTATTGATTTTTAACAAAATTTCACTATATTTTGGGTAGAATAGATACAAAATTTTATATTAGGAAATAGATACATGGGATTAAGTATCGGGCTTGTAGGATTGCCCAATGTAGGAAAATCAACCACTTTTAATGCACTCACCAAAGCACAAAACGCTGAGAGTCAAAATTACCCTTTTTGTACCATCGAACCCAATAAAGCCGTCGTACCCGTACCCGATAAGCGACTCGATGAACTAGCCAAAATTGTTAAGCCTGAACGTATTTTATACTCCACTATTGATTTTGTTGATATTGCAGGACTTGTCAAAGGTGCTTCCAAAGGCGAGGGATTGGGCAATAAATTTTTGAGCAATATCAAAGAAACCGAGGCGATACTTCATATTGTACGTTGTTTTGATGATGAAAATATCACCCACGTTGAGGGGAGTGTTGACCCTATTCGAGACATTGAGATTATCGAGCAAGAGTTGCTTTTTGCCGACCTTGATAGCGTACAAAAGCGTGTAGAGTTGCTAAGCAAAAAAGCAAAAGGTAAAGACAAAGAGGCATTAGCGCAGCTAGAAGTAGCCTCTAAGCTTATGGAGCATATCGCCCAAGGATTGCCTGTGGTGACCTTTGAAGAGTTTGAGAGCGAGGAGTTTAGAGCCATCAACCGTGACCTTCGATTGCTCACCTCCAAAGCGATTATTTACGCTGTCAATGTCGATGAAGAGGGACTTGTAGGGGATAATGAGTACGTCAAACTCGTCAAAGAGTACGCTGCCCAAAGAGGCGCTCAAGTAATCAAACTCTGTGCCAAAGTCGAAGAGGAGATGGTGGAGTTTGACGACGACGAGAAGGCTGAAATGCTGGGTTCTTTGGGTGTCAAAGAGAGTGGATTGGATCAAATCATCCACGAGGGGTTTGATAAATTAGGGCTTATGAGCTACTTTACAGCAGGTGTCAAAGAGGTAAGGGCGTGGACGATACGCAAAAACAGCACCGCCCCCAAAGCCGCAGCGGTCATTCACAACGATTTTGAAAAGGGTTTTATTCGTGCCGAAGTGATCGCTTATGAAGATTTTATCGCTTATGGCGGTGAAGCCAAAGCCAAAGAGGCGGGTAAAAACAGACTAGAGGGCAAAGAGTATATCGTACAAGATGGCGATATTATGCACTTTAGATTTAATGTCTAAGGAGAGCGTGTGAAACAATGGATAAGCGTTGGGGTTGTTTTGTTTTTTTTGTTGGGTTGTAACAACTCTCGTGGAAATTTTATCCATACGCTTGATAGCAACGAAAGTGTTGATAAAACCGTAGCCAAGCTTGAAGCTTTGATACAACACGCTGCATTGAGGCACTTTTATACCTTTGACCATACCCAAAACGCCAAAGAACAAAACCTTACATTACGTCCCTCCAAATTGATTGTTTTTGGCAATCCCCACATGGAGACAAAGCTAATCGGGTGCAATGAGAGCATGGGTCTTGATTTGCCCATGAAGTTTTTGGTCTATGAGGATTTTAACGGTGAGACAAAAGTAAGCTATACCAATCCTGAGTACTTTTCGCTCAAACACAATATCAAAGATGCAAACTGTCTGCAAATTATCAACAAAGCCTCTATTGCTTTGGATGCAATCGCCTCACAAGCGACTCAAAAATAACTAATATTTATTAATATTTAATAATAGATTAGTTATGATGGTGTTAGTAATATTAATGGATATAAGGAGAGATGATTTGTGCGTACGATGTTGATGATTTTTATTATTGCAACGGTTTTGGTTAGCATCGTTAGCCACTATTCGGGTTTTGATACCCATTTGCCCATCTATATTTTAGCCGTCGTATCCATAGCCGTTCTTTATGTCAATTATCAACTCCAAAAAAAAATCGAAGAGAAACGGGAGATAGAAGCCAAGCTCACATCGCTCAACGAAAACCTAGAGGCTCGTATCCAAGAGGAGCTTCAATTCAAAGTCGAACAAGCCCATGCGTTGGAGCAACAAGCCAAAATGGCAGCCATGGGGGAGATGATGGACGCTGTCGCCCACCAGTGGAAACAACCCCTTAATGCTCTTACGATGTATGAAACCTTACTTAAGAGTGATTTCAAAGAGGGAGTTGTCAATCAAGCCTACATCGATCGCTTTTTGGAAGATACCACCGCTCAAATCAACCACATGGTCAATACGCTTGATGAGTTTAGAGATTTTTTCCGCCCCAACCAAAAGCAAGAGGTTTTTAGATTGAGAGACTCTATCGCCTCAGTATTGCGACTTGTCAAAGATGAGTTTCTCAAAAACCGTATCGTGGTTTCTGTCGATGTGGGTTTGGAGATATGTTTGGAGGGGAATGAAAACGAGATTAAACACCTCATACTCAATATCATCAACAACTCCAAAGATGCCTACAATGAACGCACTGTCCAAAAACGTCTCATTGCTATCAAAGTGTTGTACACAAATCAAAATCAAGCAACGGTTGAGTTTATCGACAACGCTGGAGGGATTCCCGAACACATTATTGAAAAAGTCTTTCGTCCTAATGTGACTACCAAGGCACCTGGTAAAGGTACGGGCATAGGACTCTATATGAGTATGCAAATAGCCAACAAACATCACGGCACTTTGGTGGCTCAAAATATTCAAGATGGAGCCTTGTTTCGACTGACGTTGCCCACTGTAGAGTGCCAAAAAATACCCAAGGAGTAGCAATGCAAAAGATACCTTTGACGTTATTAGGTCTTTCGTTATTGCTCAATGCCTCGTTATTCATTGTCAAAAATCCAAACGGTACTATCACCAAAAGCAAAGCATTAACCCATCAAAAAAATCTCTTTTTGGTTCAAAAAGATAAAGAGTGGGATATTAATGCTCTCTATCGTGAACTCTTCGATGAAAAAATTAAAGCCATGAGAGCCAAAGAGGCACGCAATCGCCTAGAACGCATCGCAAAAGCCCAAGAGGAGGCCAAAGCAAAGGGAGTAGAGTACAAAATTTCTGCGGTGGATAGAGCCAAATTGCTTGAAGATGCCAACTACTTTAGGGGTGGTAAATACGTATGGGGTGGCACGACACCTGAGGGCTTTGACTGCTCGGGTTATGTGCAGTACCTCTACAAAAAACAAAACATCGACCTCCCTCGTACCGCCTATTCGCAATCCAAATTGGGTCAAGAGGTAGCGCTTAATCGCCTCGAAAAGGGGGATTTGGTCTTTTTTCTCACCGATAAATCAAGGGGTGTTCCTATTACGCATGTGGGTATCTATATTGGCGAGGGCAAATTTATCCACGCCGCTGACAAAACCCGTGGAGTCGTAATCTCATCCATCATGTACGGCAGCTACCGCAAAACCTTCGTCACCGCCAAACGCCTAGTGGAGTTTAAGACGCAAGTATAGCTGGAGCCTCGTAACGAGAAAAATTAACCAATACCTACTTTATGGCATATTAATCTATTTTAGTGTAATATAATATAAATTAATGCAAAGGAGGCTATAAAGATGACTAATTCTATCTTTGAGAAAATGGTACTTACCAAAGAGAATGAGGAGGCTTTGGAGTATGCCACAAGTAAAGAGTATCTCAAACGAGTCAAAGCCTCCGAAGCTAAACGGGCAAAGCACAAGAGTATTATTCATAAACCTTTATCAAAAGAGGTTCAAAAAGCTCTCTTAGCTCTATAAACTCTACTTAATGACACCCATTTAATATTATAATACT
Organism: Sulfurovum sp.; assembly: GCA_020726085.1. Classification (GTDB taxonomy): domain Bacteria; phylum Campylobacterota; class Campylobacteria; order Campylobacterales; family Sulfurovaceae; genus FS08-3. The sequence continues at coordinate 5,947 of DYTG01000065.1, read as the reverse complement.
CTTGGTTTTGTAGCTCTTGGTGAGTTGCTCAACCAACATTCACAAGAAAAAATAGAAAACCTATTAGCTACTTTTCAATGTATTAAAACCCCGATTTAGGCAGATAAAGCTGATAGTAGGGGTGATATTTATAAATAAAGTGAGTTTTAATGATTTTCCCTCGTTCCCATCGTCTAAGTTTGTGAAATAACAGCAGGGTGTCAATTTATTGCACCTTTACATTATCGATTGTAAAGGATTTTTTTGCAAAATTGGCTTTTTGGTGCATTGAAATGCACCCTACGCTATTTTAACCACTATTTTTTCTTAGATTTAATACTCCCCACGGATTTGATAGGTAATATCTCCTGCCCCAAAGGCTACGACTAGCCCTGTTTCGTAGTGTTTGAGGGTGTGGTTGTCTTTGAGTACTTTGACGACTCCGTTGATTTTGGTCACTTTCTCGCCCATGATAGGGTTGTAGCGATTAAAAGCCCCTTTGAGGTCTATCTCGATAGGCAACTCTCCTGCACTCCAAATAGGCAAAATCACAAGCTCATCAACCCCCGTAAAAGACTCCACAAAAGCGTGGAGATTGTCAAAGGTACGGGTGTATTTATGGGGTTGCCAAATGGCGATGATTTTATGGATTTGTTTGAGTCTGGCGTACTCTTTGATAGCTTTGAGTGTCGCTTTTATCTCGGTGGGATGATGGGCGTAATCATCAATGACGACGCTACTAGGCTCATTTTGGATAATATCAAAGCGTTTCTTAATCCCTTTGTAGTTGCGTAGATTGCTGCGAATGGTATCGATAGAGACACCCAACTGCACAGCAGCCTCAATGGCCAAAGCAGCGTCCAAAGCGATATGCTCCCCAAGGCCAAAGACCTCAAAAGCACCGTACTCTTTGAGAACAAATCGAGTATGGGGTTCGTCATGGATAAGCACATAGTCAATCGATTGAATATCGTGTTGGGGATAGAGTTTGACACCCTTGCCACTAGCCAAAAAGCTATCATCACCATTGACTACGCACACATTTGCCAAATCCATAAAACCTCTGTAGGCATTGTAAAAACGCTCCTCATCGTACTCGTAGTACTCCATGTGTTCAAGCTCTACATTGGTGACGATAGCCAAATGGGGGTTGGAGTTTAAAAAGCTCTCATCGCTCTCATCGGCTTCAAAGACTACTTTGTTATTAGCAGCACTTCGCACGTTGGAGCCAAACTCTTTGCTAATAGCTCCAATAAGGGCATTGGCATCGGGCAGTATGGCACTTAGCATCGCCGACGTGGTACTTTTGCCATGCGCTCCCCCTACCGCATAGACCTCTTTGTCGCCCAAAATAAATTTAAGCGCCTCTTTGCGTGAAAGCAGCTCTATCCCCAAAGCTTTGGCTTGTTTGTACTCCACATTGGTAGGGCGAACGGCTGCGGAATAGACAACTATATCAATAGCGTCACTAATCGCCTCTTCGTGGTGAGGAATGGTGATTTTAGCACCAAAGTTGGTAGCAAGGTCGTTGGTAATTTCACTTTGGCGAATATCTGAACCTGAGATTTTGTAGCCTTGACCGTAGAGAAACTTTGCCAAAGCCGAAAGCCCAATGCCCCCAATGCCAATAAAATGGACTCTTTTCATCTGTAACTCTCCACTGCCTATCTCTTTTGAAGCACTTGCAACTCTTTTTTTGCTTCTTCAACATATTTTTTGTTTTCGCTCAAAAAGTCTTTGGGTTCGATTTTGAAATTCATGAAAAAATAGGCAAGTTCGATATTGATATCGTACTTTTGCGTATCAAGAATTTGAGCGGAAAACTCATCAAATGCAACCTCTTTCATCGCATGAACGGCATAAATCATCATAGCCTCTTGGAGTCTGTAGTAGTCTACGAGATGATAGAGTACCAAAAAAAGCTCTTTGGCACTCTTAAAAGAGCGTTCATCATAGAGCGAAACAGCGTGGTCATAGATAGCACGAGCCGTGGCAATATCCTCTTCGTTACGCATACTAAGCGTCGTATGGGCAACAAGATGCTGTGAAATTCTATCAAAAGCTTCGTTGAGTACGTAGTTGAAAATATCGCTAATCTTCTCCTCATCGCCATCAATAAGCAAAAGAGAATCAAGCAATTGGTATCCCTTTTTGATACTCTGCGTGCTTTTCATCTCATCTTCAAGAAGCTCCAAATTGGCTAAAAACTCTCTGTTGGTTTTGAGGGCTTCGATATCTATTTCATTTTCAAAATTCATCTGTTTTCCTTGCGATCGATATATTTTTTGATGCGTTGCAGCGCTTCACGCATAAGTGATTCTTCATAGACAAGAGCGAGTCGAACGTAGCCCTTGCCCATGCCGTTGCGTCCCAAAAAGCTCCCTGGTAGGACTTTAATGTTGTACCCCTCATAGAGTTCTTGGGTGAAGCGTAGCTCATCGTCCACCTCTAGCCAAACGTAAAAAGTCGAGGTAGGCATCTCTACACCCAATACCTCTTGTGCGATTTTAAAATTTTTGCGATAATTATCCCTAAAGCCATCAACGTGAATATCATCGCTCCATGCCGTAGCTGCAGCGTATTGAAGCGGCAAAGGCGACGCACACCCCACATAGGTACGGTATTGCCCATAGCCTTTGAGTATCTCTTCATCTCCTGCTATAAATCCGCTACGCAACCCAGGGGCTGAGGAGCGTTTGGAGATGGAGTTGATGACGAGAATATTTTTGAAATTGACATTGCCAACCTCCATTGAGGCATTAAGAAGCGAGGGAATAGGCTTGTCGGTGTAGAGATCAATATAGCACTCATCATTAAGCAGTACAAAATCGTGTTTGAGGGCGAGTTTGACCCACTTTTTAAGCTCCTCTATGGTAAGCGTTGAGGCGGTTGGGTTGTTGGGAAAATTGAGAATAACCAAATCGCAATCCCACAACTCCTCATGGTTTACATCGGGCTTAAAGTCGTTTGCACGGGTGAGATCCAAATGAATCACATGAGCATTAACCGCCTTGGCTGCTCCTTCGTATATCTGATAAAAAGGGTTGGTGTAGGCTATGAGAGGGTGTTCATTCTCATGCAAAAGATACTGCGGAAAGTTAAAAAGCACTTCGCGAGTCCCAAAGGTAGAGAGGATTTGCGTAGCCCTTAGGGGTATATCAAATCGTTTTTTGACATACTCTAGCATACTGCTTATTAGCTTCTCTTCACCGCTGCTTTTGGGGTATTTGTTGAGCATAGTAGCTTTGTTTTTGAACTCTTCGAGTATAAAATAGGGAGTATTAAACTGCGGCTCCCCAATCGTCAAGCTCAAAGGCGCATACTTGTCATTGGGTGAAATATTTTGCAAAAGATGATTGAGTTTTTCAAAGGGATAGGTTTCAAAATTCAAATGTACATCCTAGTTTTTGATGATATTATAGCGAAATTGTTTGAGTTTAGGGAGTCTCTAAAAACTCTATTTTAGATTACTTCGGCTTCCAAAGCCTCATAATCACTCCCTTATGATATTCTAAAGTGTCAAGTTTCCTCTGTCAATAACAACGGCTCGAATGGTACGAGGGCAGGAGTCAATCCCATCAAAACTAGACTTTGGCACAATCGCAAACGGCACCATCAACGCCCCTATCATCAAATGCTGGTATTTTGAAGTGAATGTGCGATAGAGTTACTTAGCTCCTATTTTGAATAAGACTACCTTGATGGTTTTAATCAAAATCACCGCATCAAGCCAAAGTGACCAATTGCGAATATACCACACATCAAGCCTTTTTCGCTCCTCAAAATCCAGCTCATTTCTGCCACTTACTTGCCAAAGTCCTGTAATGCCTGGTTTGACACACAAAATAGCATCTATCTCATCCGTGAGTTTTGCTTTCTCTTCTATCATATAGGGTCTAGGTCCAATAAGCGACATTTTGCCTTGCAATACGTTAATGATTTGAGGTAACTCATCAAGCGATGTTTTTCTAAGAAAATTTCCAATAGGGGTAACTCGTGGGTCATTTTGATATTTGTGATATTTTTCATAATACTTTATCTCGTGAGGATTCTTTTGTAAATAGTGAGTCAAAATATCATCTCCATCAAGATACATGGTTCGGTATTTGTAGCACTCAAAGGACTCTTTATTGCGTCCTAATCGTTGCTGTTTAAACATCACAAGACCTTTGGAATCAAGCACAATCATAGCACTAATAAAAATATGCATCACTAAAAAAATAGGCAAAAGCAAAAGTGAGACAAGAAACTCAGCAACCGTTTTGGTGTAGATATTCGATGGTGCCAATAGCTTATTTTCGACATGAATAGCACAACTGCGAATATTTAAATACTCCACAATATCGGCTTGTGCAAAGTTGATGGTATCCAAATAGGGTACGACATAGAGATCTTTGGTCGTTTTGGAGTATTGTCTTAATATTGCATCAAGCTCCTCAAGCCTATAGCCTTGAGATGCGACAATGAGGGCATCAAAATGGTTATTATCGTATTTGTAGCCAAAATACCAATTGGTTCTAAACTCTCTTCTAAGCTCTCTTTTTTGTCTATTGTTCCCTACAATATAAATACGCTTCTTAAACATATCAAAGCCAAAAAGTACCCGTTTAATCAAGCGTTTGGCGAGTGGAAGTGCAACTACCAAGAGTGCAAAGTAGAGTACAAAAAAGCTTCGTGAATACTCAAGACTGGTTTTGGTCAATGCCACAAAGGATAAGACGGCTACAAAACTAAAAAAGAGTGCTTTGATGATACGTTTGCTATCGCTCCAAAAATCAAATCGTTGAAAGTATATTTTTTCATAAATAAGCATTATCATAATAATAAGCATAACCCAAAGAAACTTCTCAATAGAGTATTGTTGAAACTGCGGCAATAGAGTACTAAAGTGGTGTATTCGTACATAGCTTGTCACTTCAAAAGTCCCCAAAAGAACCAAAAAATCAGCCATGAATAAAATAGTAAGTAAAAGTAAAAATTTTAGGTTTTTCTTAAGCAGTATCATAAGTGAGATTATAGTATATTTTATATTTTAATATACTGTTTTAACTAGAAATCTCCTTAAAAATTCCTCACTCTTTAATCCACCATCTTTTGTGCATACTCATCTTTTTTATCCAATATTTTGGCAAACGGTTGTGATAGTATCCTAGTTTATAGGCTAGATACTTTGCACCCGTTCGGATGATAGCGATAGGAATAAGATAGATTTTACGCTTCTTTGCAAGATAGTTAAGTTCGGATTTGACAAACGCAATGCCTTCGCCTTCAGCTTTGCCAAAATCATCCAAAATCCACTCTTCGTTGCGATGAAAGACACCTATATCAAAATAGCGTTTAAACTCCTGCTTGATGGAGTATCCATGCGAGTGATAGACTTTGGCATCGCAATTGTAGGCAATCTTGTAGCCATTTTGAAGCATTTTTGCACCCGCATACATATCTTCACCCAAAATTAATCTATCTTTAAAATAACCAATCTCTTGCAATGCTTTGAGTCGATAAGCTGTAAAGCTATTGGATAAAAATGCTGTTTTGATACCGTATTGCTCTTTGTCTTCGTAGCTTCTAAGGTAACTTGTTGGTTTGTAGTTGAAGAGTCTCAAATGCTCCCCAAAGAGGGTTTCATTGGGATAAGCTATTTGACGACCATAAACCGCTCCTACTGTTGCATCTTCAAAGGGTTGGAGTATATTGTGAATCGACTCTTCATTATAAGGCAGGGCATCTTGAGTGAGATAGATTAAAAAATCGGCTTCATAGCACTGTTTCGCCCCCAACGTTCGTGTACCGCCGTGATCAAACTCCTCTTTGGGTATCACAAGATAATCAACATTATAGCTTTTAATAATATCAATTGTACTATCCGTTGACGAGGAATCAAGTACCAAAATATCAACTTCCTGAGCGATTAAATACTCCAAAAGTTTGCCGATACTATCTTGAGCGTTTAGTGTGGGGATGATAA
>DYTG01000064.1 GCA_020726085.1 Sulfurovum sp. | reverse complement strand
ACGATAGACCCAACCACCGTCCCGATAAAAACAATCCCAACACCTATGATAACAATCCCACAAATCAACACAACACCAACAACACAACCAATAGACCAAACAACCGTTACACCCATGAAAACCCAAAGAGGATAGACCCAGCTCCAAAGACCACAACCTATCCCAATAATCGCACCAGTGACGAAAACAAGCTAAGGGATAAAAAACGCTACGACAACAACGGCGACACAACAAGCGACAAAAGAGAGAAACACAAAAGAAGAGAACACCGCAATAATGATGAGTTTTAGTGACTATATGAATGAGTGGCTCTACGGCAATGAGGGGTACTACCAAAACTTCAAAGCGATAGGCAAAGGCGGAGATTTTTATACAGCCGTAAGCACAAGCTCCTTTTTTGGAGCCTCTATCGCCAATTTTGTCTATCAAAAGATTGTGCAAGGTAACATTCCACGCAATGGCTATTTGATTGAGATTGGTGCGCATCAAGGCTATCTTATCTGCGATATGATCCAATGGCTCTACAGTTGCGACCCCACACTGATACAAAGCATGAAATTTGCTATAGTAGAACGCCAATCCAAAGTGCAAGAGGTGCAAAAACAATACATCAAAGAGCGTTTTGGAGAGGATGTTAAGGTAGAATTTTTTAGCTCATTGGATGTAATAAGCGTGGAGTATGCCTTTTTTGTCTCCAATGAAATTTTTGATGCTTTTGCGTGTGAGCTTATTTATGACAACCGTATGGCAACCGTTCAAAATCATCAAATAGTATGGGAAGTGATAGATGAGACATTGGCTCACAAAGCCTCTAGGTATCACCAAAGCAAAGGGGAGATTGCGGTAGGCTATGAGGCGTTTGCAAAAGCGGTAGCAAAGTGTGCTAAAGGTTTGGATTTTGTGAGTTTTGATTACGGTGAACGGTATGTACGTAATGATTTTTCGATTCGTATCTATCAAGCACACACTACGTTGCCTCTTTTTGATGAGACGTTAAGCCTAAAAGAGGTATTTAAAAAGAGTGATATTACTTTTGATGTCAATTTTGACCATGTGATAGATGCTTTTGGTGAAGCGGGAGTGCAACTTGTCAAGTACGAGACACAAGCTAGGGCGTTGGTTCGATTTGGTATTATTGATTTGCTTGAACGATTTGCCAAACAAGCCTCACAAAAAAACTACACCCAACAAGCCGATAGAATCAAAACACTTCTAGCCCCCACTATGATGGGAGATAGATTTAAGATGATACATCTTCAAAAAGTTTAGTTTGTCTCTTGATTGACGATTTTGTTGGCATTAATCCATGGCATCATGGCTCTTAATCGTCTGCCTGTTACCTCAATGGGGTGGGCTTTGAGGTTGTTTCGTTCAGCGTTCATGCGTGGATACCCTGCTTGACCTTCGAGTACAAAATCTTTTGCAAATTGACCGTTTTGAATCTCTTTGAGTATCTGTTTCATGGCAACTTTTGAGCTTTCGTTTACGACTCGTGGCCCGCTTACCATATCGCCGTACTCTGCGGTGTTGGAGATAGAGTAACGCATATCGGCAATACCGCCTTCAAACATCAAATCAACAATAAGTTTAAGCTCATGCAAACACTCAAAGTATGCCATCTCTTCGGGGTAACCTGCTTCTGTAAGTGTCTCAAAACCAGCTTGTACGAGTGCTGTAACGCCACCGCAAAGTACGGCTTGTTCGCCAAAAAGATCGGTTTCAGTCTCATCCTTGAAAGTTGTTTCAATGATACCCGTTCGACCACCACCAATAGCCGATGCGTAGCTCAATGCCAAATTTTTTGTGTTTCCGCTAGGATCAGCGTGGATAGCAATAAGGTCAGGAATCCCTCCGCCCTTTACAAATTCACTTCGTACAGTATGTCCAGGAGCTTTGGGAGCTACCATCATGACGTTAATATTGGCAGCGGGTTTGATTCTACCGTAATGAATAGAAAATCCATGTCCAAATGAAATCGTTGCACCCTCTTTGAGGTTGGGAGCAATCTCGTTGGCGTAAATCTCGGCTTGGTTTTCATCGGGCAACAAAATCACAACCACATCACTAGCGGCTGTAGCTTCAGCTACTGTAAGCACCTCAAACCCTTTGGCCTGTGCTTTTGCCCATGAGCTTCCACCTTTTCTAAGTCCTACACAAACCTCTACACCGCTATCTCTTAGGTTCTCTGCATGTGCATGACCTTGGCTTCCAAACCCAATCATCGCTACTTTTTTGGACTTGATCAAATCCAAATTACAATCTTTGTCATAATAAACGTTTAATGCCATTATCTATCCTTGAAAAATTTTAAAAGTAGAGCGATTATAGCCAATTGTTGCTTATCAAATTGTAATAAAAGAGGATTTGTATATTGTTTTATTATAGAAAATTCAGGTAAAATACGCATAATGGAATAAGGGGAGGTAGGATGATTGAATTTTTAAGTCATGCAATTGCATGGTGGCATTGGATCATTATCGGTATTGTTGTAATGGTGTTTGAGATAGTATCGTTTACTTTCATATTCTTAGCTTTTGGTATAGCTTTTATCTTTGTGGGAATTATTGACTTTTTCTTTGTTACAAGCATCAATACAGAGCTTATTATTTGGATAAGTCTCTCGGTTTCTTTTATTGTGATATGGTATCTCTTTTTTAGAACCAGACTCATCAGTGCCGCAGGACAATCCAACAATATGCTTGATACCATGGGGCGTGTAGAGGAGGAGATAAGAGCCTATGAAAAGGGCAAAGTGATGTTTGATATTCCCGTTTTGGGGAGCAAACACTGGAGTGCCTCAGCAAAAGAGGATATTCCAAAGGGTGCAAGAATACACATCGTGGAAGTCAAAGGGCAGTTGCTCATGGTGCGAGAAGTTAAGGCACAAGAGCCTTTGCAAAACTAAATCAAAAAGGAGTCAAATCATGGAAATTTTTTACATACTGCTGTTTTTAATCGGTGCAATCGTCTATACAATGTACAAAGGGGTCAATATCGTCCCACAAGGTGAAGAGTGGGTTATTGAGCGATTGGGTAAATTTAATCGCACCATCACCCCTGGTCTTAATATCATTACCCCCTTTTTGGATACCATCAAAGTACGAATTGATACAAGAGATATTATCCTCGACGTGGAGAAGCAAGAGGTTATTACGCTCGATAACGTTGTGATTATCACTAACGCTGTTGCTTTTATTCGTGTCACCAATCCACGCGATGCAATCTATGGAGTAGAGGATTACAAACTAGCTATTAGCCAATTGGTCAAAACCACGCTTCGTTCGATTATTGGCGAGATGAGTCTTGATGATGCTTTGAGCAGTCGAGAACAAATCAAAACCAAACTCAAAAGTCAAATCCTTGATGATGTGGCAGACTGGGGGATTACCGTCAAATCCATTGAGATTCAAGACATCAATCCCAGCGATTCGATGCAAGCCTCTATGGAACGTCAAGCAGCAGCAGAGCGAGAGAGAAGAGCCGTAGAGACACAAGCGGAGGGATTAAAAAATGCAGCTATTTTGGAAGCTCAAGGAAAACTTGAAGCCGCTAAAAGAGAGGCAGAAGCACAAGTGGCTTTGGCGACGGCATCATCTGAAGCGATTAAACGTTTGGGCGAAGCCATGCAAGGCGGAGAGCTTCCTGCTATGTTCTTGTTGGGCGATAGATATATTGATGCTATGGAACATCTTAGTAAGAGTCCTAACTCAAAACTTGTTATCTATCCTGCCGACTTACAAGCAGCCGTTAAGGGGATGATTGGTGGATTGCTCCAAAACAATAGACAACTCTAAGCTACTGGAGGAGAAATCCTCCAAAGAGATTAGATACTTTTGTGCGATTCGTCGTGGAGATGCTCCCATTTGAGTTTCCCACCACCCAAAAGATGAAAGTGTAGGTGTTTTACCTCTTGTCCACCATCTTCACCGTTATTGGTAATCAATCTGTATCCACCCTTATCAAGCCCCATTCTTCTAGCTACCTCTTGAGTAAACTCCGTAAGTCCTGCCATCGTTTGAGCATCTATCTCCTGAAAACACTCAATATGAGCCTTTGGGATAATCAAAAGATGCATGGGGGCTTTGGGATAAAGATCGTGAAAAGCCAAAAAATGCTCATTTTCCGCCTCTTTGTTACTGGGCAATTCGCCCACTACGATTTTACAAAATACACACATTTACTATCCTTTTTTGTTGTTAAGATTTTGAGTGATTATCCCAAATTATGGGTTAGAAGAAGCTAAAATGGCTCTAAGGTTTTTAAAACAGATAAATTTGCTTAAATTTGTGATTTGAGTACCCCTTAATTATAGTCGAGTCGCTTCACCTCACGAAGTCAAAAAAGCCGTAGGGTGCATTTCGTTGCAGCCTATAAATTCACCTCCCACAATATTGAAAATCCAAACTCCTTTATACTATAATCATCCTATGAACTTTGAATACGATGAGAACAAAAGCCAATTCAATAAAGCCAAACACGGTATAGACTTTGAAGAGGCACAAAAGCTCTTTTTTGATTGTGTTGGTGCTGTTGTATCCAACACAATATACAGACGAAGAACGACTCTTTGCTACTGGATTAATTGATGCTAAACTCTATACTGCAATTATTACCTTGCGAGGCGATAGGATTAGAATTATCAGCACACGCAGAGCTAGAAAACAAGAGATTGAACTCCATGAAAGGTTAAAAAATGCAAATGATAAAAGCATTTATCAAAATGTTAATTGCCCAAAATCTCAATTTAACTCATTAGGCTCAAAGCCCTACTCTTTTAAATCCCCCTCGTACCTTTCGATAAGTTGATAGATACCAATAAGTACTCCAAAAATTATCATGGTTGAGAAGATACAGTAGGTGGCTTGTTGATTGAAATCAACTTCGAAGGAGGCGATTTTGATAATATTAGCTATCCAAAGAGCTACCAATAGAGTTGTTACGATTCGTTTTGTCCATTGGATTAGATTTTTTTTGGTTTGGGTATCCATCTTTTCATTTTATCCTATTTTGGTATAATCATCTAAATTTATCACATATAGGCTTTATAAATGCAAAAATTTGAAAAATATCTACAAGAAAACCTACCCAAAATCCAAACCTTTCACCCTATCTACGAAGATGCTTTGGGCATGATGCTCATTGCAGGGGGCAAACGCTTTCGCCCTATGCTTTTACTAAGTGTCGTGGATGCTTATGAGCCGCTTTTGTATGATGCTTCGATGCGTGTTGCTTTGGGGGTTGAGATGTTTCATACCTACTCACTTATACACGATGATTTGCCCTCCATGGATGATGCTCCGTTGCGTCGAGGTTTTGAAACTATTCACAAAAAATACGATGAGACGACGGCTATACTTGCAGGAGATGCGCTCAATAGCGATGCTTTTTACTCTATTGCTACAGCTCCTTTGCGTGACGATGTCAAAATAAAACTCATTAAGATATTAGGGCAAAACGGCGGAAGTGGCGGGATGGTACTGGGTCAAGCCATTGATTGCTATTTTGAAAACACCCCCCTAACCATCGAACAACTCAAAACGCTTCATATCAACAAAACCGCCAAACTCATCGCCGCTTCTTTGCTTATGGGCGCTGTAATTGTCGATTTGGACAAAAAGACGCAAGATAGGCTTTATCAATTTGGACTTGATGTGGGGTTGCTTTTTCAGATTCAAGACGATATTATCGATGCTACCCAAAGCGAACAAGAAGCAGGTAAAACTACAGGCAACGATGGCAACAAAAACAGTTTTGTCAATCTCTTGGGAGTGCAAGTCTCGATAAACAAGGCGGATAGCTTGGCGACTAGACTCCAACAAGAGCTAACAATCTTTGAAAAACCCCTTCGAGAGGCGTTGGAAAGCGTGATAAATCCCTACCTCTTTCGCCACAAAAGAAAATAGCTTAAATTCTACAGAGAGGAGTTTTACTCGTTACGAAGGCTAGCTTCATAACGCTCTATTGGTATCGTGAAATCTTGAACGCCAATAGAGTGTAAGAGTGGTTTGAGTAGGCTCTTAAGAGCGTTGGAAACAAAAACGATTAAAGTGCTTGAACATTTTTGGCTTGTTTGCCTTTTGGGCTATCACCAATCTCAAAGCTTACTTTTTGACCATCTTCAAGCGAGACTCTTCCGTGGCTTGTATTTTGAATGTCACTATAGTGTACAAAGAGATCTTTACTTCCATCTTCCAATTGGATAAATCCAAAACCTTTTTCGCTGTTAAACCATTTGACGGTTCCGTTGTGTGTATCTGCCAATGCAAATCCTTTTGAGTTTGTGTTTGTTGTTAAAGTGTCATAAGGAGTTTGTGTATATGAGGTAAATGCAGTATTAATTCGTTATTATCAATAAAAGTAAACCAAAAATAGATGAAACTCTAAATCATCTTTAAGTCAAATATTGTACCCTAATAAAAGGATAAAAGCAAGAAAAAACAAACATCTCTAAAAAAAGTATAAAATATTGACTCCAATTGAGCAGTATCAATCTTTTTTAGGCTTTTCATTTTGCCCTTATCGCTTCGAATAAGAGCAAACGGATTGCTTTAGGCATGGTAATTGGGCGACTCTTTGGTAATGGTGACATCGTGAACGTGCGACTCTTTGAGTCCTGCTGCGGTAATCTCTACAAACTCAGCTCTCTTCCACAGTGTAGCAATATCTTTGCTGCCGCAATACCCCATAGAGCTTCGTAGTCCTCCGATCATCTGATGGACTATCTCTTCGATTTTACCTCGATAAGGAACACGCCCCTCAATGCCTTCAGGTACGAGTTTATCCGCTGCCGTTCCCTCTTGGAAATAGCGGTCATTGCTCCCTTTGGTCATTGCCCCAATACTTCCCATTCCACGATAGCTTTTGAATTTTCTACCGTTGAAGATGATGGTTTCACCTGGTGCTTCATAAGTCCCTGCCAATGCCGAACCCAGCATCACACTACTCGCACCCACCGCAAGAGCTTTGGCAATATCGCCTGAGTATTTAATCCCCCCATCGGCTATTACGGGTACATTTTCAAGATTGGCCACTTGTGCCACCTCATCGATAGCGGAAATTTGAGGCACACCCACACCTGCAACAATGCGAGTAGTACAGATGCTTCCAGGCCCAATGCCAACCTTGAGCGCATCGGCTCCTGCGGCGATTAGATCTTTTGCGGCTGAACCTGTAGCGATATTTCCTGCAATGACATCAATATCAAGGCTCTCTTTGATCTCTCGGAGGGTATCGATAATGCCTTGTGAATGCCCATGAGCGGAGTCTAGTACCAATACATCCGCCCCTGCTTCAACCAACGCCCTAGCACGTTCAAACTGCCCCACGCCTATTGCAGCACCTACACGCAACCTCCCAAAGCTATCTTTGTTGGCATCGGGGAATTGGATTTTGCGTTCAATATCTTTGATGGTAATAAGTCCTTGCAAAATATCGTTTTCATCGACGATGGGAAGTTTTTCAATTTTGTGTTGTTGCAAGATTTTGGCGGCATCTTCGAGTGTAATACCTGGTTTGCTTGTCACAAGGGGCATTTTGCTCATCAGCTCTTCAACACGCTTGGAGGTATCGGTTATAAATTTCATATCACGATTGGTAATGATACCTATAAGTTTGCGATTTTCATCCACGACGGGTACGCCCGAAATCCTATACTCGCCCATCAAAGCGTCTGCGGTTGCGATGGTAGCATCGGGAGAGATGTAAATAGGGTCAATGATGATACCGCTTTCGGACTTTTTGACTTTTTTGATTTGGTTTACTTGCGATTCAATGTCCATGTTTTTGTGAATAATCCCAATTCCCCCCAATCGTGCCAAAGCAATGGCGGCTTTGTACTCCGTGACGGTATCCATTGCTGCCGATACGATAGGGATATTGAGTGTGACACGTTTGGTTAAGTGACTTTTGACCGATACCTCTTTGGGTAGCACAGTAGAGTGCTGGGGGACAAGTAGTACATCTTCAAAGGTTAAAGCTTTTTTCTTGATTCTCATATTCTAATCTCTCCTAATAGTTTGGTAATTGATAAATTTTGACATTATAGCCAAATCGTTAATACAGACAACTGAGAGGCATAAAATAGGAAAGTGGAAGGTATGGGCATCCAAAAAACCCTATTGTGTGCGACACAGCCGCACATAAAGCAAAAAGAGTTTAAACCGCACCCATAATCTGCTTGGAGCTTTCGCCAATCATAGCACACATCTCATCGGCGGAGAGCTTTTTCATATCGCCCTTATCAAGGTCTGCTAGTTTGATTAGCTCATTCCAAACTGAACTCTCATCTAGCATATAGGCACTAAAGCCGATACCCTCATACTCAAACCTCCCATTGCTCTCCAAATCGGTCACAAAAAAGCAAATAGAGTCCATCTTGCGATAAAAAGGATTTGTACTTCTCAAACATCGGTGCAAAGTGATGAAAGCTCTCCAATTCACACGCAAAAAATTTAATACTCTCCTCATCGGATATTAATATCACCTGTTTGGCTTGAATTTTGGGAGGGAGTTTATGGTCGGGCGAGAGTGCTTTTGACATCTTTGTATCTTTGCAAGAAATTTTAAGGTTTGCAATGCAAGTATCATCCCGTACTCTTTAATAACTGATGTTACACATTTAAACCTCCCACTATAGAGCTTTGCGAAGCAAAATGACACAATAATTTTCCGTGACTACACTAAAATATTCATAAGGAAAATAAGATATAATAATCACCTGTAAGCCCTAAAATAGGGGGGTTTTGTTTGACTTGCGCGCTTTTATCGGAAGTGGGACTTTAATCCCACAAAAAGCCAATATTTGGTTTTCATTGCTGTCTAAGTCAATAGGTGGGATCGAAGTCCCACTTCCAAAATGTCATTCTATCTCCTATTTTACGAATAGGGTGTAGGTGCATAAGGTCAATTAACCATTATTATTTCACACTCTCTCCTATTGGGGATGAGAAATGATGCGATAGATCAAGGAGAGTATCGGTGGAGAGTTATCAAATAGATATTCAAGGCACGGTTCAAGGGGTGGGGTTTCCTCCCTTTGTCTATGCTTTGGCGATGCGTTTTGGCGTTTATAGAGAGGTTTGGAATGACTCTAAGGGAGTAAGCATTAGGATTAATACCACCAGAGAGCTATTAAAAGATTTTGTGGATCATCTAGAGTCTCGAAAGCCCCCACTGGCTTGTATTAATGCTATCAATTTTTATACTATCGAGCCTCAAAGCTATGCGCAGTTTTCTATTATCCAAAGCCAAATGCAACACGATACCTTTGTCCTTATGCCCCCTGATGTTGCGATTTGCGATGCGTGTGAAGCGGAGCTTTGTACGCCTTCCAATCGTCGCTACCATGCCCAGCCTATTGGGTGCTTTGAGTGTGGGGCAACGTTGGAATTACGAGACAAATGTCAAGCCTTAGGCGTTAGTCAAAGTCAAATCATTGATAGAGTAGTGCAAATTATTCAAGAGGGGAAAATTGTAGCCATTAAGGGAGCAGGAGGGTATCATTTGATTTGCGATGCCTCCAACTATAAAGCGGTACAAACCCTGCGTAAACGCAAAAATCGCCCCCATAAACCTTTGGTTATAATGGTGAGAGATACTCAAATGGCAAAAAAACTTGCTCAAATATCATCCAAAGAAGAAGAACTACTTTTATCCAAAGAGCGTCCTATTGTGTTGCTCCAAAAACTTAACACT
>DYTG01000202.1 GCA_020726085.1 Sulfurovum sp. | reverse complement strand
GGGAGGTGTTTTGATGCAAAATAACCCCATCGAAACCTTTTTTCTACACCTCTCCTAGCCCCGTACCGCTTATGCTTATTGCCCAAAGCGGGATTAATCGCTTGTCCTACATCAACGCCATCAAACACAAAGCCCATGAGTACTATGCCCTCATCTATCGTCTAGGTTTGCCCACCGATGATATGACCAAAGAGGAGTATTTTGATGAGACAGCCCAACTCTTTCGCTCTCGTGCCACCAACTCTCATCGTATCAAAAAAGATATTATTGATCTCATCAATAGCTCACGAGAGGATACCTTTTTGCTTGTGACCGATTTTGAAAACGATTTGCCTTTGGATGATTTTGCCAAATTGATGCGTGCTATCCTAGACCAAGCCAATGGACGGCTTAAGCTCATCACCATGGGCGGTGAAAAACTTGCCAATCTCCAAACCAACTAAGGTATCAACTCCTACTTTAACTACTTTGAAACCATCATCATCGACAAACCGTGCGACTACACCATCGAAAACCACACCTCCCTCCAAACAACCATCTCTATCAACGGCGACAACAGCGGTGTAACCCTCGTAGGAGATGGCAACACCATTCATATCCATAAAAGTTAGAGTATAATAGCACCAAAGGAGAGAAGAATGCAAAAAGATGATATAGTATCGGAGCTTCAAAGGCTCAAACCTCTCTATGCACAAGAGGGACTTATTTTGATTGGGTTGTTTGGTAGCTATGCCAAAAATCAACAAAGCACATTAAGCGATATCGATATAGCCTACCGACTAGACTACCCTAGATTTTCACAAAAGTATCGAGATGGCTTTTCCAAAATTTTACGCATTGAATCGATCAAAGAGGAACTCCAAAAGATTTTTCAAACCAAAATCGACTTTGTATCCCAAAGCAATAGAGATATTTTGGAGGATATAATCTATGTCTAAAGCAATCAAACGACTCAAAAGTGCGTTAGAATCCATCGAGGCTATTGAATTTATCGTAAACAATGATGAACTCAAAGTTGTCGAAGCATTAGAGGATAAGCTCATCAAACCTGCAATTCGTATGCACCTTGTGCGTCTTGCTGAGCAATTTAATAAACTCAAAGAGGAAAATGAATTTGCAATATTGTAACACTTCAACAAGTATGACCTTAGAGGACTAAGCTCTATTCGCAACTATATAGCCCATGATTACGACAGTACAGACGATAATATTATCGAAGATGTTATACGCTACAACTTACCTATTTTGAAAAATACAATTGGTGATTTGATTTAAAAGTCGATGTATAATAAAACCAAAAGAGAGAAGAATGAAAGCCACTGTTTTAACTCAACTCAAACAACTCAAAAACAAATACCAAAATATTGGTTTTTATATCGTGGGTTTTTTTTGGTAGCTATGCATGAGAAGAGCAGACCCTTCAAAGCGATATAGATACCCCTCATTCCACCTCTCCTGCGGTGGAATGCATACAAGAAATTGACAGTCCAATATATGACACAATCATACCCACAAGGCAACCCATGAACCCTATCTGATATCTTATCCTCTCCCTTGTGTTACTCTCCATCCTCTTCGCCTCCCCCGTCCATGAGCCACTCGTCCCTAATGGCGAAAGCTACGACGATGTGGCAAACTTCAAAATAGGGGCTGGGCATAGTGACGGTGTCTCTTGCGTAGCCTTTTCGAGCGATGGGA
>DYTG01000063.1 GCA_020726085.1 Sulfurovum sp. | reverse complement strand
TTTTTTTCATAGCTCTCTCCTTATAATGAATAGTGAAATTTTAACATATTTATATTTCAAAATAAGTGCTATTACTATAAATAAATAAAAAATAGTTATAAGTATATATTATCTTGCAGTGTAATGGAAATAGTGTATAATATTCTTTTTTGATTACGAAACAAAGGGGTGTCGTTATGATGCGTTATGGATTGATTGGTTTAAGTCTTATTTTACTGTTGTCTTGCTCCTCAAGACCCAGAAGTGTACCAAAAGAGTATGTGCCTACCATTAATAAGGCAATAAAACACGCCACGCCCGTAGGCAAAAAGGTTTTAAATACTGCCCACTCCATGTCCTACGCAAACCCTAAAGTGGTTCGTGGTTCATGTTGGGATTATATTAATGCTATCTATATTCGGTCGGGCTATGGATACAAAAAACAAACCATCTTTAAAGGGGGCAAAAGTGGTCCTTACGCCCCTATCTATAGTATTGAATCGGGCGATTGGCTTTATCATATCAACCATGAGTACAGGGGGGCTGAGCATAGCGGTATCTTTATAGGCTGGATTGATTTGGAGCATCGTAAAGCCTTGATGCTTAGCTATCGTGGTATGGGCTCTAGTGAACCAGCACGCTATCAAGTCTATACGCTAAGTCATGTTTATAACATCAAGCGAGGTTTTTGAGCTATGTTTTAAATAAATTTATACCCGATACCCCAAATGGGTTCGATGTAGTGCTTGGTGTTATCGGGATCGATTTTGTTACGAAGGCGGTTGATGGTGACATTGACTTTGCGTTTTTGTGCATCGCTTTTGTCTCTCCATACATGATGAAGCAGATAATCACGCTCCAAAATGGAGTTTTTATTTTGAATAAAAAAGCTAAGCAGATTAAATTCCAATTTTGTAAGGCTTACTTCTTGGGCGGCTACATAGACTTTTCGATTGTTAAGATCAAGCGTAATATCACGGTAACCCACTCTCTTTTGCTCACGAAAATGGTTGCGTTTGAGCAGAGATTTGATACGATAGATAAACTCTTTGGGATTGAAAGGTTTTTTGAGATAATCATCGCAACCCGATTCAAAGCCCTCTTCGACTTGGCTATCTGTACTTTTGTCGGTTACAAAGATAATCGGTATTTGAACACCATTGTCTCTCAAAAAGCGTACAAAATTGACACCATCAAGATTGGGTAACGTTCTATCTATTACAATAAGGTCTATCGTTTGTTGCTGAATTTGTGCATAGACTCCCTTTGTCGAAACGCATTCAACAACACTAAAGCCCTCTTTTTCAAGGAGGGTACGCTCAAATTCAAGCATCTCCTCATCATCCTCTATCACCAAAATTGTGATTGAGGGAGCGATGACGTTTTGCATTGTCATCCCTAAAATTTGTAGGAGATATCGAAACTGTAATCCCTTCCGCTCTTAAACTGCTGTATCACATTATCCCCTTGCTTCCAAACAGTCTCGTCGTCAATGATATTGCCCAACTTCAACTTGAGTGTTAAACCGCTATTGAACTTCTCAATCCATACAAAATCAAGAATATGAGGCGGTATTTCGAAATAATCAGGATATTTGTAGTCCCCATCAATCATACCGACTTTTCGGATACGTTCACCCATTTTATTGTAAGACAACGCTATGGAGCGATTGTCGTTTTCGTATCCCAACGTAAGGTTCAATACAGTTTGCGAAAGCCCTTGAAGTTGTCTATGGTTGGTCGTATAGGTCTCCAATTGCTCTTCTCTTAGCGTTACGTCTGAATCGGTATAAGAGAAGTTGCCCGATATATAATAGTTTTTAAGTGATTTGGAGATAAAATCCAAATCTTTTCTTCCATCCACTTCTATACCATAAAGTGTTGCACTTTGGGCATTATCAAAGCCATAAATAGGTAAAGAGCTAGATGGTATCATAACATCCTCGATAGGTTTTTCAAGGTATTTGTAAAATAGTCCAAATTTTATCGCTTCTTTATCGGATATAAAGTAGCTATATTTAAGGTCTAAACTGTATATGTCTGTATTTTCGAGTTCTGGATTTCCTAGTACTGTAGCAACATCATAGGGGTGAAAATACTCTCCATTGGTAAACTCTCTTAAGTCAGGTACAATATAAGTTTTTGAAAATGCAACGTCAAAGTGGTGTTTATCATTAAGCTTATATTTCACACTTGCACTAGGATACCAATCTTCAATCGTCAAATCTTCGGGAATACGTTCAATGAGTTTTCTTTTTGTCATATCCTCGTTTTCACGATCCTCTTTGTATTGATAGATGGTTTGTTTGAAATTAACATAGCGAACACCCGCTAAAATCTCCAATCTATCATTGGGTTTAATGAGTGTATTTAAAAAATAGCTCTTATCATCAACTTGTGCATCAAAATAATCGGCTGCTTTAAAAAGAGGGCTTACGATAAAAGGACGCTCATCGTAGTCAATTTCAGCACGCACATATGCATCATAAATGGATTCAATATCACCATCAAAATCGCTATCTTCAACATCTCTTCCTCCCAATTTTCTTAAGAAGAACTTGCTTTGTCTTGAAATACGCTCTTTGGATGAATTAGAAAAACCGTATTCAATATAATCCTCTTTGGAGTACCAATCAATAAGATGTTTATTTTTAAGATATATAGCATCCAAATCATCAGCAGAGCTTAGTTGGTTGACGATATGATTGGAGATGTAATTATCTAAAATAGTCATATCGTTGAGATTGATGTAGGCATAATGAAAGTTGTTGGGTTGATTTAGATTGGCTTTTGCACGCTCTAATCCAAACTCAAACGTTGAACCCATATTGAAGATTTTGTAGTTAAATTCACCGTTGATTTGATCAACATTGAGTTCCCTCTCTTCCCAATCCAAATAGTATTTTGTGAGGTGGTCATAGTTTGAACCCATAATACCATCGACAATCCGTGTTGATTTGAGTGCGTTGAGCGTATAGAGTTTGGTATATTTGAGTTTGAGTATATCCAAATAGTTGTAACCGATATTCAAGATACCTCCGTGAGAATATTTTGAGTTGCTTTTTGAGTTTGTACCGTTTTTATCGGGCGTAGTATTAAGAACACCCTCCATGGTCATATCGTATCCAAAATACTTCTCTTCAAGATAATCATGTTCTTGGGAGTATCGATAGTTGGCAAAAATATCGATTTTATGATCCTCTTTGATGGTGTAGTTGGTAGCGGCTTCAACGGCAACATTGTATCCCATAGGAAGATTTTTTTTAGTAATATTGTAATTTCTGTTCAAAAAGTCTCGTGTAAATTGCGATAACTCTTCTTTGGTGAAGTAGTCTGTTGTAAAGGCAGGAACTCTCTCGCCTACGTTAATTTGCATCGCATCAAGAATGCTTTGGGGAATATCTCTATAGCCGTCGTCGTATCCACTCCAATCACTGCCACCACCTTGATAGTCATTGACTGTTGAACCTAGGTCGCTGTTGCCTTTTGCACCCAATGAGATAGAGATGTATTTATCTTTTGATTTATCTTTGGTTCGGATATCGATGTATCCACCCCCAAAACTACTGGGAATATCAGCCGATGCACTCTTTTGGACTTTGAGTGAGCCAATGACGCTTGATGGGAAAATATCAAGAGGCACAACCCGTTTGGTGGGGTCTGGCGAAGGGACAGGCATAGAGTTGAGTTCGATATTGGAGTATCGCTCACCCAATCCACGAATATAGATATTTTTTCCACCCACAAGGGTAATACCCGTAACCCTTTTCAAAGCACCTGCGGCTGAGCTATCACCCTTTTTAGAAAACTCTTCAGAGCCTAAAATATTGGCAATAGCATTTGATTTTTTCTCTTCCATCATAACATCTGCAATACTCCCCTCTACCTTAGGAGCCAAAACGACAAACTCTTCAAGCTCCATACTTGCAGGTGTGAGTCCGATAGTGACAGAGCCTGTGCCGTTTATGGGTACTGTAATGCCCCCTTTGGTTTGTGAACTGTAGGCAGAATGAACGACTGAAACGCTCAAGGCCACTCCTGCAGGTACTTCAACGTTGAAATTTCCATTGGCATCGGTTCGTGCATCAACCGCCGTTCCTTTGACAAATACTCTAGCCCCTTCGATGGGTTTTTTGTCATTAGTAGTAACAACACGACCCGATAATCGCCCTTTGCCTGTGGCTTTGACTTCGTTGCTTTTTTTCTTCATCTCTTTTCGTGGAGTATCGACGGCTATCTCTTTGCCACCACTTGAGGTAAATGAAGCAATGACTTGCGTATCTCTTCCCTCTTTGATGGTTACTGCTTTTTTAAAGTAGCCCAAATTGATAGCATCTTTTCCAAATATCTCAATTTGATGGTTTCCCGTGCCAACCTCTACCTTTATGCCCCCGTCACTATCGGTTGCAAGTATTGTTTTGCCATCGAGTCGAACTTCGTTGTTGGCCAATGGCTTTCCGTCTTTGAAGACAAAAACAGAAACACTACCCGCACCAAATAATGATAGGCTCAAAAGCACCACGATGGTAAAAATCTTAAATATTTTCATCTATATACACTCCAAACTGCTATCTTTGCACTTTTCAATATTTTTACGAATCAAGGTGGCTTTTGAGAAGAGTTCGCTATCGTTGATTTGTTTAAATAACTCCTCTGCCGCATCGTAATCTTTGATCATATAATAAGAATACGCCAAGGCATACACAATATTATCATCATCAAGCATAGCGTAACGCTCCAGTGCATCTCGTAATCCAATGATAAATTCAAACTCACCCCGTGCAATGAAAATAGCCACTTTTTGTTTGAGCTTCTCTACTTCATCTCCAATTTGAGAATTAAGATAGAGTGCATGGGGCAAATCGTTGGCTCGTCGATACATCTCAGAGGCCTCTTTGTTGTATTTGTTATCGTAGTGCGATGCCTCTTCAAAGAGATGCGCTGTTGTGTGGGGCATACCTTGCTTGAGATAGAGATGCCCCAAAAGCATACTTATTTTAGGCTCACTAGGATATTTTGACTTCGCCTCTTCCAAAATCATAAGAGCTTGTTCTTTTTGATTGGCGCCCAAAAGCATTTGAGCCAATGCGATATACTCATTGGCTTTTGAGCCTTTGGCTACATCAATGTAGCGTTTGGCAGCATCAATAGCCGCTTGATAGAGTTTGAGTTCCGCAAAGTAGTAGAAGCGTTGTTTAAGCAAAGTTTCATCACCAGCAAAGCGACCAAGTCCTCGCTCAAGAGCATTCAAAGCACCTTCATGGTTTTCAAGCTTCCAATAACATTCAGCTCTTAATGTAAAAAGCGAGGCACTCTCTACTCCTTTTTTTCCTGCATTATCCAAAGCACCAATCGTCCCTGAATAGTTTTTGGTACGATAATAGGCTTGAGAGAGATAAATATAGAGCGCGTCAAGCTTATCTTGTTTGATTTTTTTGGCATCAAAAGGAATGGTATTGACCACCTTTTTGGGTTCTTCTTTGGTAAAAACTTTAAAAAGATACTTTGGCTTTTCTTCAATCTCTGGTGGTGGCAAAAAGGTTTTGTTTTTGGTAGCTTCAATAGCCCTGTGAAGAAGTTCAATGGCTTTTGCATCATTGGAGCTTCGTAGCTCTATCATCGCCGCAGTGGTGTAGTACTTCTCTTTATCAAAGTCGGGTTGGCTTTTGGCTACAAGTTTGAGTTCTCCCCGTGCTTTGTCGTACTTACCATCGTAAAACATCATCGTTGCAATGGCTAAGTGATCCTCTTTTGGGGCTTCTTCCTTATTGGCTCCAAAAGCCAAACCAACCAAGAGAGACAATAATATATATTTTTTTAACATTTTCACACTCCCTTAGTTAAAATCAAATCGAATTTTTTGTTTTGCCCATACTTTGACGGGATTACCTTTGTATTTGGCAGGAATAAATCGCCAATTACGCACTCCATTGACCGCAACCGCATCAAAAACACCCGCAGGGCTAGACTCCAGTACTTGAGCGGCTTCCACGCTTCCATCTACGGCTATGAGCAAGTTTACAATGACATATCCCTTGAGGCCTTTTTTCATGGCATCGTCGGGATACTCCATGGGGCTTCGTGAAGCTACACGGGGTTTGCTATCAACGCTTCCCTCGTTCATGGCAGCATCTTTGGCCATATCGCCCAATACGTCGCTTCCATCGCCTGTGATATTATCAGTAGCAAACTCTGGGATATTCATCTCAATGCCACCCAAAATCGAATCAAGATTGGGCAGGGGGGCTTTAGGCGGAGTTGTTTTGGGTTTGGGTTTGGGCTTAGGTTTGGGCTTAGGGGGAGGCGTTGTTTTGTTCATTTTGACATAACGCATCTCTTTTTTGACTTTTTCCTCTTTTTGTTTAACAGGTTTATTAAACGCCACGACCAAAACCATCATCAAACCTGCTCCCAAAATCATGGAGGCAAAAGAGATGAGTTTTGCTTTATTGCTATTGTACGTTGTGGCTGACATGATTGATTATCCCATCTCTTTAGTGGTTGATACGGCTACATCTTTAGCGCCGCTCATTCGACACTCATCGACAACATTAATCAACACATCAACAGGAATATTGGTATCGGTAACCACTAAAACCGATTTATCACTGGAAGTTCTTAATAAGTCTCTAAGTTTGCTTTGAATGGCCCACAATTTAACAGGCTGATTATCAATGTAGATTTCTGATGAACTATCAATATAAACCCGTACCACCTTGGTATCGGATTTGGACGCACTTGATGCAGCGGGTCGATTAATGTCAAGCTTCATATCTTTGACAAATGTTGTCGTTACCATAAAAAATATCAATAGAATAAAAACCATGTCAATCATTGAGGTTATATCAATATTGTCCACGGTCTCTTTTTTGTTTCGTAGTCTCATAATTCATCCTTTGTACACAAAACATCTGTAATTTGTTCAAACTCCAAGTCGAACTTATCCTCTTTTCTGTCGAGTACTTTTCCCACTATTAGCCCAGGTACGGCTACCACGAGTCCTAGTTCAGTCGTAAAGAGTGCTTTGGAGATACCGCCTGATATGCTTGAACCTTGTCCAAACATCGCACTGTTTTGTAAGGCATCAAAAGTCTCAATCATCCCCATAACCGTCCCAAGCAATCCTACAAGTGGAGCGAGTATAACAATGGTTTTGACTACAACAGCGTATTGACCAATCATAACTCGGTAGGGGAATAACGCATCGTCAATGTAGTTTCGACACTTTTTATTGACCGCCGTTGCCTCGTTGTAGGCTTCAATAGCATCAGCTACGGCATAATCAATGAGTCCCTTTCTTTTTTTGGTGTGACCCTTTTCAAAGTGTTTATCAATAATTCTTCGTACTGTACCTTTCATTCCCCGTTGGAGTATCAAATAACGATACCCTAATCCATACCAAAGCATCAAATTGAGTACGAAAAGTACCCACATGACGCTTCCACCAGCATTCATAAAGGTGATGAATTGTTCAAGAAAGCTCATAATCTTATCTTAAATTATTTTTTTCAAAGAGGTTTACAATACGTAAAGCACTATGCTCCATCGAATCTTTGATATTTTGTGCCCATCCTGTTAGCAAATTGCCCAGCAACAACAACGGAATAGCCACAATAAGACCAAACATGGTTGTTACCAATGCTTCAGAAATACCACCCGAAAGCAACTTTGGATCTCCCGTACCGTATTCAGTAATAATATCAAAGGTAGCAATCATACCCGTAACCGTACCCAAAAGTCCCAAAAGTGGTGCAACAGCAGCAATAACAATAACAAAATTGCCAAATTTATCAATATTTGAACTCTCATTAAGAATATTTTCCATAACAATATCCTCTACGTGTTCTCTGTTTTTGCCTATGTTTCTAAGTGTTGCTTTGATGACTCTTGCTGTTGAGCCTTCGTAATTTTTGATAGCTTCAAGTATTACACCTGAACTCTCTCGGTTGTTTACTTTTGCAACGACAATGTTGGTAATCATATCGACATTACTTCCCGAACGTGAAAGCAAGATAGCTCTGTAAATAATTAACAACAGTCCAAAAATTCCCATCATAAGAGTGATGTATCCAATAATGCCCCCTGCTCTAAGGGTATCTTTGTAGGTTTTTTCTTTTTGATACTCTATCTCTTTGTCAAGGTCTTCATAGATAAAAATATCAAGATTTGGGAGTTTCTCTTTGCCAAAAAAAGCCTTAGCATCGTCGGCACTATCCACAGCATTCCATAATTTGTAGTTTCCCTCACCCGCTGGAGCCAATGCACCCGTAGCCGTTGTTGAGATACCGTAAGCTGCGATGTTACCTATTTTGACAATATCGCCTTGTGCTATTGAGCCATTTGGTAAATAGAATTTTCCTTTGCTAGTCTCGATTGAGGAGAGTTTTGAGTAGAGACCAATAGCAAAATCAAACGCTTTGGTCATTTTTTCAACGCTTGTGGTTTTATTGTCATCACCCATTTGGATGTTGTAAGGCTCAAGGGTTGTAACCATTTGCATGACAACATTGGATGTCAAATCAGAGTTGTCTTGTTTGTCGGCTAATTTTTTGGTAGCTTTTTCAAGCTCATCTTGTTTGACTTGAAGTTCATTGGTAATGCTCATCAAACTGCCTCTAAGGAGTTCGATTTTGGCTTTGGAAACATTGACATCGGTATCTTGTTGAAGTTTTTCACTCACAAATCGTGTTTCAAGTTCGAGCTTTTGGGCTTTTAAAAAGGTGTATTCTTTTTGATAAGCGTCGCTAAGTTGGCTACTGTAGAGAGTAGAGTTTAATAAAATGAGTGCAAGAAGAGTAAACTTTTTCATTATTTGACCTCCGAAAGAACAAGTGCATTGGGGATTGAGAAGTAGCCTGTACGAATTTGCTTTTGCAACGCATCAAATAAAGCAACGATTTTTTGAATTTTTTCACCATCTTCTTCGATTTGGTATTTGTAACCATTGCTCTCTTTGATAGCGTAACCTACTTTGTCATCAAGGGTAGCAAAGTAGAGTGCAATAGAGCCCAATTTTGCTACTTTTGCCATTTTTGGTTCGCCGTTTAGTTCTATGTTTTGCTTAAATAAACCAATCTCTTTGGTAATACGAAGCGTATCATCGTAACTAGCCCAAACCAATGAGAGAGCTTTTTCTTGTGTGATAGCTCCGCTTGTAAGATCGGCTTTGATTTTAGCAAGAGAGGCTAGACGCTCTTCGATTTTGAAAGGGATGTTTGCTTTGATAAGCGTTTCAAGTTTGGCGATAGCATCTGCTAAGAGCGGTTTAAAATCTTGAGCTGAACTGCCCAATTTGGCAAGTTTGTCATTGGTTTTTTCCAATTCAAGATTGCTTAATTTTAATGTAGTCTCTTTTCTACCGATTTGTGCCTCAGTGTCGGCTACTTGCATCGCAATCGATTTCATTTGCGATTTATAGCTCTCTTTGTTTTCGTCTATCTTGGTATAAAGCCCCTCGACATCGGTTCGCAACTTCATAATAGAATCAACGATATTTTCACCGTAAAGGCTACTAGAAGATAGCAAAGCAAGAGCGGCTAAGATACTTTTATTGTATAGTTTAATCACTATGGGCTCCCATAAAAAAATTTTGCTAATAATAGTGACAAAAAATAACAGTTTGATAACAGAATGTAACAAATCGATAACAAAATGATGGAGAAAAGGAGGAGTAAAATAAGAAAAGAGGCAACAAGATAGGGAATTTCCTATCTTGTTGAAGAGTTAATAGACTATTTTGTGTTGCCT
>DYTG01000201.1 GCA_020726085.1 Sulfurovum sp. | reverse complement strand
TGATGAAGCTGAAAAATTGGCAGATGATAGTTTGGCTACGGCTAAAATAGCACAAGACTCTATTACTTCGGCTGATAATGCAACTCTAAAAGATGCTGAAGATAAAGCTTCTATTGCAGTAGATAAGGCAAATGATTATAAAATTTCGGCTGAAGCTTTGGTTAAAGAGGCAAATGAAGCAAAAAATTTAGCGGATGATGCGGTTGCGTTAGCAGAAGATGCACTTAATAAAGCAGTTCTTGCAAACGAAGATACAACAGATGAAACAAAAGCTTTGGAAGATGCAAAAGCTCTTCAAACATTGGCAAATACGGCATTGGAAAATGCAAATCTTGAATTCACAGACGCAACAGATTCTCTAAAAAATGCTATTGATTTGCAAACAGCAACTGAAGAGATGACGGATAAAATCGTGAGTGAAACAAATGATGCGGTCTCACTTGCGATTGAAGCGTCAACATTAGCAAACGATGAAACTACAACAGCTCAAACTTCAAGTGATGAAGCTGAAAAATTGGCAGATGATAGTTTGGCGACAGCTCAAACGGCACAAGACTCTATTACTTCGGCGGATAATGCAACTCTAAAAGATGCTGAAGAAAGAGCTTCGATAGCAGTTGATAAGGCTAATGAATATAAAACTTCGGCTGAAAATTTAGTTAAAGAGGCAAATGAAGCGAAAAATTTAGCGGATGATGCGGTTGCGTTAGCAGAAGATGCACTTAATAAAGCAGTTCAAGCAAACGAAGATACAACAGATGAAACAAAAGCTTTGGAAGATGCAAAAGCACTTCAAACTTTAGCGAATACAGCGTTGGAAAATGCAAATATTGAGTTAAAAGATGCGACTGATTCTCTTAAAAATGCTACTGATTTGCAAACTGCGACGGAAGTTGCAACAGATAAAGTGGTGGCGGATAAACTTGCAATTCTTCTTGCTTTGGCAACTGCAACAGATGAGATGGCTAAAATTGCACAAGAAAAAGCGATATTGGCTAAAGAGGCACAAGATAATGCTCTTGAAAATCCAACGCAAGAAAATGTGGATTTGGCGAAAACGGCTCAAGAAAATGCTACTAAGGCTTCTGAGAATGCTATCAATTCGGCTATGGACACACAAAATGCACTTGATGATTATCTTCAAAGTGTAACCATGGCTAGTGAGATTCCTGTTGATACTTCGGCGGTTGAGAGTTCGATTGACAATGCGAATGATAAAGCTCAAGAGGCTAAAGTGGCGGTTGATGAGAGTAAAGTTGTGATGGTTACTTTGGATAAACTTTTGGCTTTGGCGGATGGGAATAACAATGCGTTGAGTACAGAAGAGTTAAATAGTGATGATTTGGCTATTTTAGGGCTTGATGAGCGTTTGACAACTCCTCAAGAGATAGCACTTTTCAATGATATTTTGGATAATGCAGTGGCTGGAGATATAAATACTTTGGCGAAAATCCAAACTTTAGGGGATATTGCAGATAAGATTATTGATTTGGCAAATGGGGGAACACCTACGATTACTCAAGCTGAGTTAGAACTTGCAGGGATGAATGATTTAACGCCAAAACGAACAGTAGTACTTTTGGAAACGATTGCTTCAAAAGGTGATGTGGATGTGGATAGTTTGGCGGAGATTCAAGCTCTTGTAGATGTGGTTGCTCCTATCGCTCCGAGCGTTGATATTGTAGTATCTAGTGATAGTGGAAGTTCTCACACAGACAACATTACAAAAGACAATACGC
>DYTG01000062.1 GCA_020726085.1 Sulfurovum sp. | reverse complement strand
CACCTCCTCCTCCGCCACCAGAACCGACCAATAAAAACATCCCCACAAAGAGAACGACCATTAGGCGTATCCATTTCTTATGCTCTTGCATTTTTTTCCTTTTTATTAAATTTAATCACACCATAGGCGATAAGTGTCGCTATCCAAATAGCCACCAAATCCTCCCGTGCAAATGTGCCGTTTTTGAAGTAGTTGGCTATGACATTTGGAAAATAGCCCAACACCTCTCCTTTTAGTACCTGCCCAAACTCAAACAAGCTATTAACCATAAGCCAAAACCAAATCGCAAAGCTTTCATGTGTTTTATCCAATGCAATCCATGTAAGCAACACAAAGCTAAACTGATGCACAAAGCTAGGCAACCATCCCAATGTGTAGAGTCCAAATCTACTGTGCCACTCTTGCACCCCAAACCAATACGAGGCGATAATAGGTGTACGAAAGAGCAAATAATACCCTATCCCTATCATAAGCAAAAGTATTGCAACAAGGCTCAAAACTCTATCTTCATTCATTGTCACCTCTCGTAAATATCCGTCATAATTTTACCCCCCCGATTAAAATAAACTTAAAACCCACCCCTAGTAACGAAACCTAACCAAAAGTTGGCTATAATGAAATCCCAAAAATTAACCTCAAGAGAAATTTATGAGCCAATTTACCCATTTGCATCTGCATACTGAATATTCGCTTCTTGATGGAGCTAACAAAATCAAAGCTTTAGCCAAAAAGACCAAAGAGTTGGGGATGAAAGCAGTGGCTATGACGGATCATGGCAATATGTTTGGGGCGATTGATTTTTATAATGCTATGCGTAGTGAGGGCATCAAGCCCATTATCGGACTCGAAGCCTATCTGCACAATCATCCCAATCTCGATGACAAAAGCACCAAACAACGCTTTCACCTCTGTCTCTATGCCAAAAATGAGATAGGGTACAAAAATCTTATGTATCTTAGCTCCAAAGCTTATATAGAAGGGTTTTACTACTATCCACGCATCAACAAAGAGCTTTTGAGAGAGCATAGCGAGGGGTTGATTTGCTCCTCGGCGTGTCTGCAAGGTGAGGTGAGTTGGCATCTCAATCTAAGCGATCGAAACGTCAAAAACGGTGCCAAAGGCTATGTAAGAGCCAAAGAGGTGGCGTTGGAGTACCAAGCGATTTTTGGAGAGGATTTTTATCTGGAGCTTATGCGTCACGGTATTGGCGACCAATATAAGATTGATAATGACCTGATTCGACTCTCTCAAGAGACGGGTATTAAGATTATCGCTACTAACGATACTCACTATCTCGAACAACAACACGCCGATTCGCATGAAGCCTTTATGTGTATTGCTATGAACAAACTCTACGATGACCCCACACGACTAAGGCACTCTGTGCATGAATTTTATCTCAAATCTCCCGCTCAGATGATGGAACTCTATGCCGATATTCCAGAGGCGATAACCCATACGCAAGAGATTGTCGATAAGTGCAATGTGGAGATTAAGCTAGGCAACCCTACTCCGCCAAACTTCAAATTTACTCGCCCAAAAGCCTTGTTGCGTGGTATCTCCCTGCCCTATCTTGATGAGGAGTATAGCCTCGAAAACGACAAGGTGCTTTTTATCCATGAGTGCCGTTTGGGACTCCAAAAGCGTTTGACACTTGTTGATGCTAGTCGCCATGAGGAGTACAAAGAGCGACTCGAAACCGAAATTGAGATTATTAACACTATGAAATTCCCTGGCTACATGCTCATCGTTTGGGAGTTTGTCGCCAAAGCCAAAGAGATGGGTATCCCCGTGGGGCCTGGGAGGGGTTCGGCGGCGGGTAGTTTGGTGGCTTATGCTTTGGAGATTACCGATATTGACCCTATCCCTTATGGGCTACTCTTTGAACGGTTTCTCAATCCCGAACGGGTAAGTATGCCCGATATTGATATGGACTTTTGCCAAAGTCGTAGGGGTGAGATACTGGAGTATGTCGTCGAAAACTACGGACGCAACAACGTAGCTCAAATCATCACCTTTGGTAAACTTCTAGCTAAGGGGGTGATACGAGATGTCGCAAGGGTCCTTGATATGCCCTACGCCAAAGCCGATGCCATGGCAAAGCTTATCCCCGATGAACTGGGTATTGATCTCAAAAACTCTTACGAAAAAGAACCCAAAATCAAAGAACTCATAGAGAGTGACCCCTTAGCTGCTAGAGTATGGGAGTATGCCCTTGCCTTAGAGGGGCTCAATCGTAACGCAGGAACACACGCAGCAGGTGTGGTAATCTCCAATGAGCCTCTATGGCACAAAACCCCGCTTTTTAAACCCTCTGGCATGGAGACGGTAGCGACGCAATACAATGGAAAGTATGTAGAAGATGTCGATTTGATCAAATTTGACTTTTTGGGGCTTAAAACATTGACCGTAATTGAAGAGGCGAACAAACTCGTAGCCAAACGCCACGGTGAACGCATTGATTTCAAACTTCAAGATGTAAACGACAAAGGGGTCTATGAACTCATCCAAACGGGTCATACGATTGGCTTGTTTCAGATTGAATCCGATGGTATGCAAGACCTTAACGCTCGTCTCAAACCCAATAACTTTGAAGATATTATTGCGGTATTGGCTCTCTATCGACCAGGACCCATGGAATCGGGAATGTTGGATGATTTTATCGAACGAAAACACGGACGAGCCAAAATCACCTATATGTTTCCGCAACTCGAAGAGATACTCAAACCTACCTATGGGGTTATTGTCTATCAAGAACAAGTTATGCAAATCGTGCAAACCATCGGGGGATTTAGTCTAGGTGGAGCGGATTTAGTACGACGTGCAATGGGTAAAAAAATCAAAGAGGAGATGGATAGACTCCAAAATGAGTTTGCCAATGGTGCAGCTCAAAAAGGATTTGATAGAACCAAAGCAACGGAACTCTTTGATTTGATTGTCAAATTTGCAGGGTACGGTTTCAACAAATCGCACTCTGCAGCCTATGCACTTGTCACATTCTATACCGCTTATCTCAAAAAATACCACCCTACGGAGTTTATGGCAGCACTTTTGACGCTTGAAAAAGACAACACAACCAAAGTAGTCAAATACGTCGATGAGGCTAAGCGTATGGGTATGGAGCTACTTCCTCCCGATGTCAATCGCTCCGATTTGGTCTTTACACCTAGTTCGTTGGATGCTAGAGAGATTATCCTTTTTGGTATGGGGGCTATCAAAGGCGTGGGCGATATTGCCGTGCGTAGCATTCTCAAAAGCAAAAGCGAAGGGGGTGAGTTCAGAGATTTGAGCGATTTTATCAGTCGCATTGATACCACCAAAGTCAATAAAAAGGTGATAGAGTCGCTTATCAAATCGGGAGCTATGGATTGTTTTGGCTATTCACGCAAAGCCATGCTTGACTCTATCGAACTCATTTTGGAATCAAGCAACAAAGTCTCACAAGCCAAAAAGATGTCTATTGGGTCGCTTTTTGGTGACGATAGTGAGCTTACAACGATTGAAATCAATATTCCCAATGGCAAAGAGTACGAAGCCCATGAGATTTTAGAACTCGAAAAAGCGACATTGGGTTTTTATGTATCGGGGCATCCGCTTGATAAGTACAAAGAGGAACTTGAGGGTCTAAACTATACCCTAAGCTCTGAAATTTCTGAACTAAGCGACGGTTCGGAGGCACTCTTTGTAGGGAAAATTGAGAATATTGTTGAGAAAATATCCAAAAAGGGTCACAAATTTGGCATTGCCAATATCATGGATTTGCACGGCAATATCGAATTGATGCTCTTTGAAGATCGCCTCAAGGAACTAGAAAATGATTTTGATACCACCCAACCCATCGCTTTTAAGGTACGTATTAGCAAAGATGATAACTTTACCCGTATGAACCTTCTCAAAATCGAAACGCTCAAAGATGCCAAAAAAGAGCGTGTAAAGGTCAAAAAAGAGCAAAAACCCATCGATGAAGCCCCCAAAGAGTTTCCTATTGCCCTTGCTATTGATTTGGCTCCCAATTTTCAACTCATTGAAGAGCTTTTTCATTTGGCACAAAAGTATCAAGGTACGCGCTCTTTGGAGCTTCATATCAAATCCAAACTTGCCGATGTGATCGTCGAATCGAGGCTAAAAGTAAGCGATTTGATTATCCAAGAGGCAAAAGCGATAGGAATTTATCCCGTAGAGGAGCTAATGGTAGGCTAGGTAATTGAACCCTAAGCGAACCTTAGGTAAGATTTTGCCAACACCAATAAGGAGTACAAATGCTAAGATTTGCCGTTTCGTTTGCTCATGAGATGTGCCTAGAGGATTTACGAGTCGCTATTATTAGCTATATTGTGGCTCTTCAAAAACATGAAGAATTTATAATCTATA
Source organism: Sulfurovum sp. (assembly GCA_020726085.1). Lineage (GTDB taxonomy): Bacteria > Campylobacterota > Campylobacteria > Campylobacterales > Sulfurovaceae > FS08-3. The sequence continues at coordinate 5,630 of DYTG01000062.1, read as the reverse complement.
TTGATGATAGCCATGCAAACGACGAATCGATCTTTATGCTTTTGGAGAAATTTGCTTTACCGCACGAGCAACGCTTGTACCAAAATGAACGCAGACATATTCATCAAACACTAGCCATTAGACTGCTTGAAGAGAAAAAAGCTTTTGCTGTTGAACACAAAGAGACTCACAATTTTTTTGAACTAAAATTACATAAACCCAATGATGCAATTGTCATCAATGATTTTATAGCGGATAAGATTACCACTTCACCCAAGGAGATTGATAACTTTGTCATTTTACAAACTCATACGATACCGACGACTGATTTTGCTTGTGCTTGTGATGATATGCTTAGTGGCATTACGCACATTGTTGCTCTTCGAAGAGATTTAAAAAAGAGTATCAAACAACGTTGTATTCAAGAGATGCTAGGCTACACCCAACCCATTACCTATTGCCATCTACCCCTTATCGAGGGAGGCAACATCACCCTTGAAGCACTACTTAAAGAGGGGTTTTTGCCCGATGCCATTATCAACTATGTGATTGCACTAGGCTACCCAACACCTGTAGAAATTTTTACATTGCCCGATACAATAGAGTGGTTTGATATTACCAAGCTCTCTCATGACTCCGTGCGTTTGGATTGGGATAGATTGCGTTTTATCAACCGTGAACATCTAAGGCAAATGGAGGATAAAAAGCTCTCAACCCTCTTTGGCTTTGCCGATAGCGATATAGGGAGATTGGCAAAGCTCTATCTTGAAAAAGTCTCTACGATTCATGAACTAGAGACCAAAATCAAAGCGATTTTTGCACCCAAAAGATGCACGGGCAATGCTAAATTGGTGCAAGAGATTATTCTCCAAGCCCCTATGTTCTACACCTACGAAACTTTTGTAGCGTATCTCAAAAAAACCTCGATGCTAGAGGATGAAACGCTCAAAGAGGCACTGCAAACGCTCTTTTGTGAGCAAGATATAGAACTAGACCTTATCTATCCATTTATTAAATCTTATATTACGGAGCTTGTCGCATGAGTTTTATCATGATTCCCATTTTGCAACTGTTGCATACACTTATTACGCTCTACATTATTGTGGTTTTTGTTTCGGCAATACTTAGCTTTGTGCGTCCTGACCCCTACAATCCTATTGTGCAAACGATTTACAAACTCACCGAGCCTGTTTTTGATTTCGTACGCAAAAAAATCCCTTTTGTGGCGATAGGGGGCATTGATCTCTCGCCGCTTGTGATTTTGTTGGGGTTGCAGTTTATAGACAATATTATTTTGCAATTATTACACTAGATGATGCGTTTGATTTTTCTTTTTGCTCTTGTAGTGATTGGGGCGTATGCCAAATATTTTGACTTTGATTATGTCCATCAAATGCCTACAAGCAGAGAGAAAGATTACTACATTTGGCGTTATCTCCTTCAAGATGACACCAATCAAACCCAAGCCATTGAGATTACCAAAGGAGCTTTTGCACTCAATAGCAAGATGATTGAAGCTTTTCGCAAAAAAACAGGTTTCAATCCAACACTCACCCATAAACCTCTCCCAAAACCCACCCAAGCCCAAAAAGAGGCATGGAGACGCAAAGCTCAAATATCCAAAGAGGTCAAAAAAGCCCCCCATCCCATGCAAGAGTTTCTTAAAAAAGAGGCGGATATGCAAACTTTTATTTTCAACAACGCTACCAAAGTCGAACGCAAAAAGTTTAACCATATCCTCACTCCCAATCAATACCAAAAACTTACCCACAGTACTCAATTTAATCGCTCCATTGAGCTTATCGAGCAAGAGGGTTTGGAGTATTTGCAAAAATCCTTCCTCTTTGCACCTGCTTTGACCAATGCACTTACCTACGATACAAACATCAAACTTGCACTCAATGCCCTACGCAACGACAAGCCCGATATTGCTCTGCTCTACTTTGGCGAAGCACGCAAAAAAGCCGAAGAAAGCGTCTCCAAAGACCTTACCTCTTTTTGGCTCTATTTGATTAGCAAAGATGAGATATATCTCAATGCCCTTATTGAAAGTAAGGATATCAACATCTATACCCTTTTGGCTCGTGATAGATTACGATTGCACTACCCTGATACGATTAATCCCACTTTTAGCAAACAACGCAACCCAAATTTTGATATTACCGACCCTATCGCATGGGCGAAACTCAAAACAAAAATATTTGACATAAGCGTCGATAATCATAAACTTGCTCAAAATTTTGAAACTACCCAAACCATAGCCCACTACAGCTACATCAAAGCCAAAGCGTACGATTATCAAAAACACTATTTCCCATTGCTCTATCGTGATCTTATGCGTCACTTGCCTGTTGCACGTCAAGCCCTTATCTATGCAATAGCTAGGCAAGAGAGTCGTTTTGTTCCCGCTTCCGTATCAAGCAGTTTTGCGTTGGGGATGATGCAAATCATGCCTTTTTTGGTCGAAGATATAGCCAAAAAGCGAGGCGATAGTATCGATTTGGATGATATGTTTGACCCTCAAAAAGCTTTGGTTTATGCCAACTTTCATTTGGATTATCTCCAAAGTTGGCTCTTTAACCCTCTGTTGGTAGCCTACGCTTATAATGGTGGAATAGGCTTTACTAAAGGATTGCTTACGCATAAAAATCTCTTCAATAACGCCAAATATGAGCCTTTTTTAAGCATGGAATCCATTGAAGTCAAAGAGACAAGAGAGTATGGCAAAGCGGTACTTGCCAACTACGTCATCTATCTCAACAAATTGGGACATCCCATGCGTATATCGCAAATCCTCAAACACCTCAAAGATGCCAACAAAGTTGATAGATTTCGATAATAAGATGAGTTAATCTAAACTTCAACTGCTATAATTGTAATATCAATTAATCAGTAGGAAACAACAATGCGAATTGATAAGTGGCTAAGTGCCACCAATGTAGTCAAACGACGAACCATTGCAACCGATATGGTAAAAAATGGTGTAGTCTTTATCAATGATATACAATCCAAAGCCTCCAAAAATGTAGTCGTTGGAGACAAAGTGACGATTGAATACCTCAAAGGAGCGAAATCCTATAGGGTTTTGGCTATTCCCGCTACCAAATCGATACCCAAAACGCACAAAGACCAATACGTAGAGGAGCTATTATGAATCATCAAGAGATGTTTGAACGACTCTTTGGCAACACATTAACACACGATGAAGCCAAAGCTTTTTTGACAAACCTTTATCACAAAGGGGAGAGTGCACACGATATTGCTCTAGCGGCTCAAGTGATGCGTAACCACTCCATCAAGTTACCCATTTCTGCTAACCTTCAAGAGCAAATTATCGATGTAGTAGGTACGGGTGGGGATCAAAGCGGTAGTTTTAATATCTCCTCAACCGTAGCACTCATTTTGTCCTCCATGGGGTGTCACGTCGCCAAACACGGCAATCGAAGCATTACAAGCAAATCAGGCAGCGCCGATATGCTTGAAGAGCTGGGTATCAATCTCAATCTCTCTCCCGACAAACAAGTCAAGATGCTCCAGGAGTGCGGTTTTTGTTTTATCTTTGCGATGAACCACCACCCTGCAATGGGACACATTATGCCCATTCGCAAATCCATACCCCACCGTACCATCTTCAATCTACTAGGACCCCTCACCAATCCAGCAGGTGCAAAAAAGTATCTTTTGGGGGTTTTTAGTCCCAGTTTTATCGACTCTGTAAGCAATGCTTTGCTAGAGCTTCACACGCAACGTGCCTATGTGGTGAGTAGTGATGATGGATTGGATGAGATTTCCATCTCTGCTACCACACAATTTGCCTATGTTGAGGCGGGGTATATGAGTCGTGGCGTACTCAACCCTACCGATTATGGCTTCAAACTTGCCCCCAAAAGTGCTATTTTGGGCGGTGATTCCTTGCTCAATGCCACCATTACACGCGATATATTAAGGGGATTGCTTCGTGATGCTAAGCGTGATATTGTCGTACTCAATGGAGCTTTTGCTCTCTTTGTCGATGGAGGGGCTAGAGACATCAAAGAGGCGATCGAGAAGATAGAGACTCAGCTCGATAGCGGCAAAGCCTATGAGCATCTTCAAAAGATAATCGCTCTTTCAAAAACCCTATAAGGATAACTATGTTACTTAAAAATGCAATCGGTTTGGGTGTAGCGGGAAACTTTGCCCACCATTTGGAACAAGCAGGAGAGTTGGAGGATTTTAAAAATGTCGTTACTTGCGAACCAGACGCTCCCAAAGGAATATTTCCTTTTTATTTGCCTAGTAGTGAGAGTTTTTTGGGGGTCTATTCGATAGGAGTTGAGAGACTCACACTGCCCAATTACCAATCCAATGCACAAGTAGAACCCGAAATTGCTCTCTTTTGCGATATTGTTTACGATAATAATCACCAAGTGGTCGATTTGAATGTTCGCCAATTTACAACCTTCAACGATTGTACAATCCGAAGAGACGACGCTACTAAAATATCCCAAAAAAAGAGCTGGGGAGAGAACTCCAAAGGCGTGGGCACGACATGGATTGAGGTGGATAAGTTTGAAGAGGGCGGTATAATGGATCACTACCATTTATGCTCTTTTGTCAAGCGTGAGGGAGTGCTACACCCCTACGGTGTGGATGCTCCGCTTTTGGGCTACAGCTACTTTTATGGCAAACTCAAAAATTGGCTTATTGAGAAGATGAATCACCAAAGCGATTTTGGTCCCCTAGAAGATATTGCCAAACATCTCAAAGAGTGCAACTATCCAGCTTGTGCTTTGATATCCATCGGTGCTACGGCTTATGCCCATTTTGGTGAGCATAACTATCTTCAAAGTGGGGATGAAATTTATGTCATTAGCTATGATAAACGCTATTGCAATGGAGATACTACACCTTGTGACCATAAAGTGATGCTTCATCAGAAGGTAGATTAATTGCGATATACTGCATTCAAAATCAAATAACCAAAGGCAACCAATGGCGCTCGAAGATAAATTTAGATGGAATAAAAAATACCTCGACAACCACCCTATAAGCGATGAGCCTATTGATTTGGTTCGATACTACCATGTTCTAGCACATCGTGGATTGGCTTTGGATTTGGCGTGTGGCAAAGGCAGACACAGCAAATTTTTAGCTCACAATGAGTTTAGGGTTGATGCGCTTGATATTTCCGAAATCGCCCTTGGCACTATTGCCCATAACGACAACATCCATCTCCAAAGTGTTGATCTAGACACCCATCTACTCGAACACGATAGGTACGATTTGGTCGTTTGCACCTATTATCTCAATCGCAAAATTTTCCCCTCTATTATGCAAAGTATGCGTAGCGGTGCGATACTCATCTACGAAACCTTCGTAACTCACCCAGACAATACCAAAGCCCCCTCCAATGCAGAGTTTTTGTTGCAAGAAAACGAACTCAAAGAGGCATTTGGGAAGCTCGAAATCATCTACTACGATGAGTGGTGGGACACTACATCCCATGACAAAGCCTTGAAGGCTTCATTGGTAGCAAAAAAATAGAGTCTCACCTACTTAGATTTGTAGTGGGTGGAAACCCACCCTACCTATTTTTTTATGAGGTTATTGCGTTCTTTTTTACCATCTTGTACCCATCGATTCCATTGGGATAGTAACCCTTAAGAAGT
>DYTG01000200.1 GCA_020726085.1 Sulfurovum sp. | reverse complement strand
TATCGGGCTACATTATCGACGGTGCGGTATCAGGGGCCAATGTCTTTATCGACCTCAATGCCAATAGTTCCCACGATACAAACGAACCATCAACTGCAACCGATGCCAATGGATACTATGAGTTTAATCTCTCAAACAGTGATTTTAAATACGATGTATCGATTATCGCTACAGGCGGGATAGATACAGTCACCAACCAAAGTTTTACAGGTACTATCAAAAAACGCATCCAAAAGGGTGACAATCTCAAAGGGCTTATCGCTACTCCATCGACGACATTGGTAGAGGCACTTGTTTCCCAACATAAGATGAGCATTGATGATGCAAGAGCCAAAGTGGCTAAGTTTTTAGACATAGAGAGCGACAAAGTCATTGCCAATCCTCTAAGCGACGTTTCACTCTATCGACTCAACTTGATGCTTATCAAATACGCTCAATTGCTTGATGGTGACTTTGTCGATTTGGCATCGCAAATTGCTACTTTTGAGGGTACGATGATGACGCTCAACAACGAAGAGACTTACAAACTCGATACGATTTGGAAATTAGCCAAAGATATATCCAAAGTACCAAGCATTGGCGAGGGTAATGGTGCACTTGATGTGATGCTAGCACCAACACACAAAAGTGATCAAAGCATAGTTGAAGAGATAGCTAATGGACTCAATATTGTAGGGAGCAACAGTGTATTGGATAATATCACCACAAACCTAAGACTTCCTACTGCACACTCCTACCGAAACGATACTACTATCGTATGGAGCGGAGGAGGCGATAAGGTCAATCTCTCTACAGGTAGCATTACACGACCTACTTTTAATGAGGGCGATGTGACCACGACACTCAAAGCCACTATTAAAAAGGGCAAAGCCTCTACAACAAAAGAGTTTACTATCAAGCTAAAAGCAACTGACATTACCCCTCAAAAGGCATTGGATAATGCTGCAACCCGCGTGACATTTGAGCAAATCAAAGGCAACAACAGTGCCACAAACAACATTACTTCCAATTTGGCACTCCCTGCATCTTTGCCTTATGGTATAGTAGCTACCTACAATAACAACAGTTGCAGTGCTATCGACACTAGCGGTATCGTAACCCAACCTGCCTATAATTTAATCGCACAATCGTGCAACTTTGTCATCACACTCACACACAGTAGTGGATTGACCAAAGAGGTTTCCCATGCTCTCACAGTAGCTCCCAAAGCTCCTACTAACCAAGAAGCAATAGATGAAGCTATCCTAGAGATAGAAGCTATCCCAAGCCCCTTTGATGCCAACACTAAGTTACCTAAAACGTCAAAATACGGCGTAGCCATCACCTATACCGCCTCCAATCCTAGGGGATTTGTCAATAGCAACGGAAGCATTACGCAAGATACCAATGAGACCGTAGTGACATTTGATTACACACTTGCCAAGGGTGATTTGTCTATCAACAAGAGCCGAGAAGTAGTCATCAAAGCCAAAGCCAAAACTCCAGATGATATTTTGGCACTAGCCAAACCGCTCATTACATGGAATGCTATCAAACTCAAAAATACAGCCGAAAACAATGTAACCAGTGATTTGAATTTGACAAAATCGCTAGTAGTAGAGGGACGAAACATAGGCGTAGCATGGAATAGCAACAACCTCGACGCTATCAACGCAACAAACGGCACAGTCGTACCGCAAGATGTAAATACTACCGTAAACCTCTACGCTACACTCTCACTAAGCGGTGCTACGAATGTGATGACGGATACGTTTGAGTTGGTTGT
>DYTG01000061.1 GCA_020726085.1 Sulfurovum sp. | reverse complement strand
GCGACTTCTTCTATCGGATTAGAAACTTCGACGGGTGTTGCTTCAACGAGTTTAATATTATCAAGCAACATTCCATACGTATCATCAGCTCCTGTTCCTTTGACGACAAGCTCTGCACTATCTTCTGTAATATCACTGTAAGTTAGAGTTACTTTTGTCCAACCGTTGTCATCCAAAACACTTTCGACTTTGACGCTCTCGTCATTTTCAATACTCAAATTCCCTTGAGCATCCGAGACGATTGTAACGCTTTTTCCACCAAAGCTCACTTCCATATCGGAAGTATCTTTTTCACCACGGCTATCACCACCATCACGAGGCTTAACATCAAATGCCAAAACATACTCACTAGCATCCGTTAGTGCTACCGTCGTAGAGAGTGTTACATTAGAATTGTTACCGTGTGCATCAAGTTCGGCGTGTACATTGCCGTCCGAAGATTCGCTTACGATGCCAGATTGTACCTCAAGACCGTTGCTGTGCGTATCCCAAACGACACCATGGTCGCCCACGATTGTGCCTTTTTCTACATGCCAACCTGTGGTGCTTTGGAGATTTTCAAAAGACTCTTCAAGCAATACAATTGGCTCATGAATCTCTTCTGCAACACTGTCGTCTCCGTAATAATCATCTTCCGCACCATAATAATCATCTTCTGCACCGTAATAATCATCTTCCGCACCATAATAGTTCTCTTCACCACCGTAGAGATTTTGCTCTTCTGTAGGCTGAGTGTTGTCGCTAGTAGTATCTTCTGGTGTTGCTTCTACCGTTTGGGGCTCAATAATAGCACCAAATACACCGATAGCCTCTATCGACAATTCAATATCCGAAGCAATATCAAGCGTCAAGTTTCCATCTTCGCCCACTACCGCTTGGAAAACAGCTTTGGAGATAGGGCCCATGTTGAAAATCATAAAATCAATAATACTATCACCGTTTGAAATGCTCAAAGCGTTTTTCATAGCCGTTTTATCAGCATGTGCAAAATCAAGCTCCACATCCAAAACTTCACCTGCATATTGCGTACCAAAATAGTATGAACTTCTCACTGCCTCAGGAGCAACCGCACCACCAACTTTGCCTACAAACTCAACCGAACCTACACCGCTCCAATTTGAATTTGAACCATTTACTTCTTGCGAGAGAAGATTGCTAAATCCTTTACTCATGATAACTTCCTTGAAATAATTTGAATAGAATAGTTTAAATAAACAATAGCTTTGCGTATCTTAATCTAAATGAACTTTTGAACGCATTTAGACAAAATACCCACATAAAGATTATAACATATTTATATGAACATACTTTTAAATTTTACAATATTCTATCGATTTACTACCATATTTCAGATTGAGCATGGCAAGTTCCAAAAGATGTATTGATTGGGCTGGATCAATCTCCTCATCTAAGCAAAATTGAGCCACAGTTTGAATGTGGGTTAGACGATGGGTAAAGTGCGATTTGGAGTCTTGTATCGAGCCTTTTCGTTTGCGATAGATGTAATTTACACGAGGATTGACACTGTAGCTATGACCATTGTACAGCATACGCATAGCACACAACACATCGGTATAAATTTTTGCCCTTTCGATATAGGGATAGCGCATCCAAAGCGAACGCTTAGCCACCATGCCGTTGCAAATCGCACGAGGTTGCAAGATAAGCTTTTCTACACTTACGTCCAGCGGTACTTTAACTCTATCAAGATAGGCAAAATGAATCTCATGCGTCATCTTGCTAGGCAACTCCAAAAGCAAATCATCCGAATCGACACGGCAAACATATTCGCCTTTTGCAACCTCTACGCCCATATTAAAAGGTAAGGCATCGCTTCCCGATTGATAGGGAGTCTTAAGATACCTACACCCCATCCCTTTGGCAATAGCTATCGTCTCCTCATCGCTTGAACAATCATCTACGACAATAATCTCAAAAGGCTTAAGCCCCTTAAGCCCCCTTAAACACGCATAAAAAAACTCTGGAGGTGTATCAAAAAAAGGGACAACGATTGATATTGAGGGGCTATCCATTGGGACTATCACAACGCTTTTAAGCTCAATTTTGATTGCAACAAAAGCATATTGGCATATTGAACTACTTTGTTATTAAGATTATTAATTTTAAGCTCTTTAGCTCTATGAAGCCCCTCTAATGCACCCAAAATATCAAGCAAACTCTTATCTTGACTAAGGGTAAAAATTTTTTTTACCCGATAGTAGCGATTGGACTCGCCTTGGATGAAACGTTCTAGGATTGCGATATTGCTAGAGGCGTAGCGATACTGCAAATAATAATCAGCATACTTTAGGCGAATATCACGATGAGTATCGCTTCGTTGCGTCATTAATTTAAGTTTTTTGAGACGACTAATCTCAGACTCTATCTTATCTTTGCCACCGCTGTAGAGATTGTAGCTTAGGTTAATTTTTGCACCGTATTGATTTTCGGTAATATAAGCCGCTTGTGCCAAAGGTTCAGCTTTGTAGGCTTTGAGTTCCAAATCAATTTTTGGCAAAAACCTCGCCCTATCTTGTGCGATTTGATAGTGTGCTTTTTCAATCTCCAAAAGATTTCGTACAAGCTCTTCATTGTTTTGAAGCGTCACTCTATCGGGATGAACCATAAGGGAATTTTTAAACCCCAATGAGGTTTGGAGCTTTGCGGGTTGTCTGCCTGTAAGCTCGATATATTTGAGCTTTTTAAATTCATAATCGGCTGTAAGTTGTTCCTGCTTTACTTTGGCACTATCGAGTCTTGATTGCAGCTCGACTTGTTCATTGGCATCGCCGTATTGTGTCTTTTTTTTGACGATATTCCACAACGATTGATAGTGGGCTATTAGCTCTTTTTGCATTGCGAGAAGCTCACTAGAGACAATAAGAGTCATGTGCGTAGTAATAGCCTCATAAATAACCTTTTGCTTGATGTTTTCATACTCCAATTGGGCTATTTTACTATCTTGTTGAGCCATTTTCAATGCATTGCTATCGTAGCCCCCGTTATAGAGATTTTGAGTAAGCGTTACGGAGTAGTTGGTGCTGTTTTGGATAGAACTATCTCCCGAGGCAAACTCTGTTTTTTCTCTTTTTTTGTAGAAATTGAGATCAACTTTTGGATAGTTGTTGCTCTTGGCGTACTTTTCGTATTGCTGTCTGATTTGACGCTCAACGGTTTGGACTTTGAGCTTGTGTGTGCGTTCCAAACTCCAATAAGCACTTTGATGAATCGTTGTAGCCATTGCCACCATAGGCACAATCGCTCCCAAAATTAGTTGTAAAAATTTCAATGATACTCCTCTATCGCTCATGAAGAGCATTTTTGTAGGTTTTGATAATAGGCTTGAAGATAAAATCAAAAATACTCTTCTTGCCTGTAATAATATTGACTTCAGCAACCATACCGGGCATTATTTTGAGCTCCTCACCGTTTTTGCCCACAAGATAGTTTGAACTTGTGAGAATTTTGACCAAATAGTAATATTCATTGGTTGCCTTATCCAAAAAACTATCCGCACCTATCTCAATCACCTTGCCGTCCAATCCACCATAAATAGAGAAATCATACGCCGTGATATTGACTTTGGCTTGTTGTTCGATAGCAATAAAGGCAATATCTTTGGGCGAAATTTTAGCCTCAATGAGCAATCTATCATCGGTAGGCAAGATATCCATAATCACCTCCGCACTCTTGACTACCTCATTGTGGTGTGAAAAATAAACATTTTTTATAATTCCATTGACTGGCGAAGTCAATACGGCTCGAGAGACTCTATCCCCTTCTCCTACCATTTTGGCTTGAAGTTGCTCAATAATTGCTTCTACTTTTGCCAACTCCTCAATGGCTCTAAGCCTAAACCTTGCAAGATGCTCATGGTATTTACTCTCCATCTCATCCAAAGCACTCTGCGTCTCTACAATGCTCTCCTGAGAAGAGTGTAACGTCGAAACCAAATCATTGAGTTCTCGCTCCATTCGATAGATAGCATCGACAGAGAGAGCTTTTGCACGGTGGAGTTCTTTTTTGATTGAGAGTTCTTTTTTGAGCAACTCTATTGATTGTTGCAACGGCTCTATTTTGATAGTGAGATTGTGAAGTTGTGATTTTTTTTGATCTTTTTGATGGTTGAGCGCGTCAATTTGATGATGAAGCTCTACAATGCGTTGATTGAAAATATCAAGCTGAGATTGTCCGTATTGTGCAATATTCTCATCAAAAGCCAACGTAATATTGTGTTCAAGACTATAGGCAATCTCCTCTTTTAGACGTACCTTTTGAGCTTGTTGCGTATAGATTTGCACCAAAAGCTCTTGTCGATTGGACTCATCGCGCAAAGGATTTAAAGCTACAAGCTTCTCCCCTTTTATCACCACATCTCCTTCAAAATGATAGACTCCATCGATCACCCCACCATCAAGCGATTGAATATTGACCACACGTGTTTTGGGTACAACTTTGCCGCTCCCTTTGACACGTTCATCAATTTGAGCATAAAGAATAAAAATCAAAAAAAGCACAACAAACAGTACAATTAGATAGAGGAGTATATGATGCACCAGATGCTTTTCATGCTTGACGCTAAAGAGCAAATCGTTGCTGTATTGGAGGTTATCATGCTTCATAGGGATCTCCTGCTTTTTTTGATTTCGTAATTTTTGCCAACACCTCTTGCTTGGGACCATCAAGCACAATCTTGCCATCCTCGACAACCAATACCCTATCAACAAGTTGCAAAATAGAGGGCTTATGCGTGACTACTACAAAGGTTTTATCTTGAATGCTCTTTTTAATATGCTCTATAATATAACGCTCTGTTTGAGCATCGATTGAATCGGTAGGTTCATCAGCCAAAAGTACATGGGTATTACTAGCCAATGCCCTAGCGATGGTAACGCTCTTTTTTTCGCCACCCGAAAGCCCATCTCCTCGTTCACCAATCTCCATCTCAAGCCCTTTTTTGTTGCGTTTAACCAAAGTAGAGAGTCCAACAGTATCTAAAATTTCAAAAATATCCTTATCGCTCATCGCATCGTATCCTAGGGCGATATTGTCTCGTAAATTGCCTGAAAAGAGCATCACATCTTGTGGAATAAGCGATACCAAAGAGCGCACATCGCTCGAATCAATTTTACGAATATCGACATCATTGAGCATAAGCGAACCCGATGTAGGCTCGTAGAGATTGGCTAAGAGTTTAATAAGGGTTGATTTTCCCGAACCTACCTTGCCTAGTATCGCAATCTTCTCCCCTGAGCGAATGGTTAGATTGATATTTTTGAGTATCTCAAACTGTGCATTGGGATAACGAAACGATACGCTATCGAGTACCATATCTCCTCTGTTTTCATCGATACGAATATACTTTGCTTGTTTGTAGCGATCATCATCAAGCTTCATAAATTGATCAAGTGCTTTATAAGAACTTAGCGTGATATTAAACTGCGACAAAATAGAGACAAACTGAGCAATAGGTGACATGGCACGAGAGTTAAGAATCATCGCAGCAATAATCACCCCCATCGTAATGCTCTTATCCACAATCGCCATATACGACCCCAACGCCACCAACGCAATAGAGCTAATTTGAACCACCGTAGAAATCAGCGTAGAGGCGAGTTTGGATTCAATATGGATTTTATGATTGGATTGTGTCGTCTCTTTGATGCTAGTCTCCCAGCGTGAATACATACGATTGGTAGCTCCTATGGCTTTGATACTCTCTAGTCCATAAACCGACTCGACCAAATTGCCGTGCTTGAGCTTGGATTGATAAAAAGACTCCTCTACGATAGGTTTGAGTCGCTGTTGCGAAACAAGGGCAATAAGAATAATAATAATAGCCGTAAGCAACGGAATATAGCCCAGTTCGCCCCCTACCATAAAAATAATAACAATAAAAAAGAGAGCAAAAGGCATATCAATAATAGTCACCATCGTAGCACTTGTCAAAAACTCTCGTACCTTTTCAAACGATGCAAGAGTATTGCTAAAGATACCCGTTGAGGCAGGCTTTTGTTCAAGCTTAAGGTTCATAAGATGCTCAAAAATATTGATAGAGACCAAAATATCAGTCTTTTTGCCGATATGACTCAAAAAATAGGTACGCAACATCTTAAGCACAAACTCGATAATCAAAGCCACCACCACAGCAAATGTCAAAACCCAAAGCGTTTCAATGGCATTATTAGGTATCACTCGGTCATAGACATTGAGCGTAAACATAGGCAATGCAAGAATCAAAATATTAATCATAATCGTAGTCAAAATCAACTGAGAGTAGAGACTTTTATTAAAAATCAAAGAGTCCATAAACCAGCTTTTAGGATTGAGATTTTTGAAACGCTGATTGCTTTTGTTGAAATTAAAACTGGGTTTTATTAAAATCACTTCATGTTCAAACATCTCCTCAAAATGCTCTCTGGAGACCTTTTGTGTACCATTTTCAAGCGCGTTGCTTTTGAGCAAAAAATTTTTATCATCGTATTCAAGGACTACATGGAAACGATCGTTTTTGGTTTTGGCAATAACAGGCAAAAACTCTTTTTCAAGGTTAAAGATTTTGAGTGAAATGATTTTGGACTCAAAGTGAAGCTTTTGAGAAACTCTGCCAATATATTCATAGGGAATATCCCCATCAAATTTGGGTAATTGTGCCAAAATGGAGTGCTTGGATATATCTTTGCCATAATACTTGGATAAAAAAACAAAAGCATTTAAAAGGGTTTCATGTTTCATGGGAGTTTAATACCTTATTCAAAATTAGTATGAGTCTATAGAATTTATTTTCTTCGTAGTATAGCAAAAATATTTTGTAAACAAAATTTGAGTATCGCAAAAAATTCAAAAATAGCCTTAAAAACTAACCTTACGCACTTTTATCGGAAGTGGGATCAAAGTCCCAAAATCCTCAATATACCATCTATTGGATAGGTCATCAAGACACGAAGCAATCTATTTTCAAATATGTCACAAGCAACGACCTTGAATCCGTAACCTCGGCTTTAGCCGAGTTTTAAACATTACATGACCTCTAAATGTTCGGCTAAAGCCGAACCTACAGCTGAGTCTCTATTTTTTGATAATTGCATTTGACAAAAAAATATATCAAAATTCAAAGTGCAAAAATTTAAAGCGACTGCTCCTTAGAGGTTGTTTTTAACTAAGTGTAGTTATAATTGTAAATAATTTATGACCTTAACTAAGGAGAGGACTATGCAACGAGAGATTACCTTTACCATCCCAACAGAGCTTCACAAACGCCTAGAGGAGCTTCAAGAGGAGATGAATATGGGGATTAATGATATATTTAAGGAGGCTTTAAAGTACTATATCGATTTGATGGATATTAATGAGGCGTTTAAGAGCGATGATTTTGAGAGCGATTTCAAAGAGGAGAACATCAGGGACCCTTACGATTTGGATAACTACGATTTGCCACCGCTTATTGATGAAGAGGAGGAGGATTTTAGTGATTACTCCACTCGTTGGAAGTAGAAAGTGTTTAACAAACACTGTTATAATGCAGTTTTACTCCAACAAAGGATAGTTTAATGGATACGCTTGAGAGAGAAAACTACGACTGTACGCAATACTTTTTTATTATTTTATCGCTTCCTTTGATTATTCTACTCATGGTTGCTATGGGCTACATTGGGCTAGTACCTCTCAAAGCTGAGCTCCATACTCTTAGCGTTGTGGCGATTATTTTTGCTATTTTTATCTTTTTTATCAAGCACAACGCCAACTACGCCATTTGTGAGATGCATAGCCAAAAGCAGGAAATGGAAGCTTCTCTCAAAAAAGCGCTTGAAACCAACGCTCTTGCTATCATGAATGAAGTCAAATCAACCCTTAATATCCATGAATACATCCAAGAGTACTACAAAGATATTCGCAACGACAACTTTGCTCAAATAGCTCCCAGTATCTTTCCAATGCTGGGTATTTTGGGTACGTTTATCGCTATTGCTATCTCTATGCCCGATTTTAGCGTCAAAGATGTCACGTCGCTTGACCATGAGATTACGGTACTTCTTGCGGGTATTGGGACGGCGTTTTACGCTTCGATTTACGGTATCTTTCTCTCGCTTTGGTGGACCTACTTTGAAAAACGTGGTCTATCAAAGGTTGATAAATACATTTTGGAGCTAGAGAAATTTTACCAAAAACACATTTGGAAAAAAAGCGAACTTATCAAACACCAACATATGCAAAACGCTCTCAAAGATCAAGAGATTATTACGACACTCAAAGAGACCTTTAGTCTCAATTTTGTCAAAGAACTCAACGAACAATACATGAAAAACTTTAAAGTAGTTTTAGAAGAGACGATGCGTACCTTTGATTCGCTTACCCAAAACATGAGCCAATCCTCCAAAGAGTTGCGTAATACGGTAGCGCTTATTGAGAGTCGAAAAGAGAGCGTCAATGCGGTGCGAAACATCCGTGAAAACATCGAGGGTTTCAATCAAAGCACCCAAAGTATGCAACAAACCATGGAACACTTTGACAGCTCATTGGAGAAAACCTTTGTCAAGCTTGATGAAGAGATAGCCCAAATTGTCCACAAGCTGGGTGATTTTGCCGTAGTCATTAGCCAACAAAACCAAGCCATTCAAAAATCCTTAAACCGAGAGAGTGATGTTTAGACGAGAAAAAAACGCCCAAAGCAACTTTTGGATATCCTATGCCGATTTGATGGCGGGGTTGCTTTTTGTCTTTATTTTGCTCATCGGGGCTATCGTCTCCAAATCAATTATTCTCAAAGCCCACCTCACCCAAAAAGAACTCAAGCTTGAACTCGTAGAAAAAGATCTCCGTATCAAAGTAATAGAACTCAACACCACCATCGCCCAACTGCAACTCGAAAAATCTTTAACCCACGAACAAAACTCTACCATTGATGCCAAAAATCACGTCATTAATGAGAGTAAACGTCTCCTTGCCCTCAAAGATGAAGAGATTCAAAAGCTCAACCGTATGCTACTCCAAAGCAATACTTCCAAAGATGAGCTTGATAAAAAAATTGTCATTATTCAAAATGTTTTAAGCGACACCAACCAATCGTTGCAAAAACGCAACAAAGCACTTCAAGATTATGAAAACAAAGTCGTTGTACTTTCCAATGAACTCACCGATACCAAAGATCAAGTCAAGCTCAAAGATGAAAAACTTCTCGAATTGCTCAACGCTTTGGATGAAAAAGATAGCCGATACAATCAAATGGTCGCCAAACTTCAAGCCCAAAGAGCCAAAATCAAAGCTTTCACGGGTATGCGTATCAAAGTCATTACCGAACTCAAACGGGAATTGGGCGATAAAATCACTATTGACCCCAAAAGCGGTTCGCTTCGTTTGGCTTCGGGGATACTCTTTGATGTAGGCAGTAGCACTCTTAAAGCACAAGCCAAAGGTGAATTGCAACGCTCTTTTGAAGAGTACATTACCGCACTCCTTAGCAATCCCAATATCGCCCCTCATCTTGATACCATTGTCATAGAGGGACATACCGATAGCGACGGAGGGTATCTCTACAATCTCAAACTCTCCCAAGATAGGGCGTTGGCGGTTATGAATTACCTTACTGGACTCAATATTGTCGAACGTTACGACATTAAACCCTTGATGGTTTCAAGCGGACGAGCCTATATGGACGCTGTTGTAACCGATGGAGTAGAAGACAAGATGGCTTCACGACGAATTGAGATTAAATTTAGACTCAAAAACACTGAAGCCATGCAAGAGATAGAGAAGGTTCTTGATGCAATTTAAACCCTCTAAAATCCGCCAAGCACGTTATAAGTTGGAGCGATTGTTAGAGCAAGAACAACTCCATATCGCCCCTCCTCTTGTGAGTGAGCATCTTATTCAAGAGACACCATTACCCAAGAAGAGCTTGATTAAACGAGTTTGGGGTTGGATATTTGCCCAAAAATCCTAAAAATGGAATATAAAAAGCAACTCAAAAAATTAAAAAAGGCATTTGCCTCATATCCCTCCAAACCCCAGCCCCCTACCCTGCCCAAAGATTCCAAAAGTGATGCGGTTTGTATCTGTAGAGACAGCAAAGGGG
>DYTG01000199.1 GCA_020726085.1 Sulfurovum sp. | reverse complement strand
ATTATATAGAATATTTTGTAATAAAAGGGTATCAAATCAACGTATTATTCAAACCCTAACTCTGTTTAAAATCTCAAAAAAGTTGGGGAATGAGGTATCGATACACTCAATATCTTCGATGCTCATCCCACAATAAGCCCCTGCGATAGCAAAACTCATCGCAATGCGGTGGTCGCCGTAGCTATTGATTGTCGCCCCTTTGAGCTCACCGCCTACTATCTCGTAGCCATCTTGATGCTCAATCGTCTCAATGCCACAGCGATGAAGTCCCTCTAATACGCTACTAATGCGGTCGCTCTCTTTGACTCGTAGCTCTTGGGCGTTTTTGACGACACTTGTGCCTTGTGCTAGTGCCATAGCAATCGAGAGGGCGGGGAGTTCGTCGATAAGCCATGCGATATTTTGGCTCACTTCTACGGCTTTGAGCTTTCCATTGTAGCTAATCTTAATATCGCCAATGGGTTCGTAAATATCCTCTTTGGGGATATAATCAATCTTAGCTCCCATTTGCTCCAATATTTTATACGCTTCGATACGGGTAGGATTGAGGGTGACATTTTCAATCACGACGCTACTGCCCTCGACGATAGAAGCCAACACTGCAAAGAAAAAACCGCTTGATGGGTCGGTGGGAACGGTGATAGTGAGGGGTTTTAGGGGAGCTTTGAGGGGCTCAATGGCTATCCATCCATCTTCAAGTGTCTCGATAGAAGCCCCCATGCCTCGTAGCATACGCTCGGTGTGGTCACGGCTTAAGAGATCCTCTTTGTAGCGACTTGTATTATCGGCTTGAAGTGCTGCTAGGATAAGAGCCGATTTGACTTGTGCCGAATCGATAGGGGAGTGATACTCAAAAGATTGAAGTTTGGCTCCACGAATCACAAGGGGAGCGAGTTTGCCACCCTCTCGTCCATCGATGGAAGCTCCAATACTACGCAAAGGATCGGCTATTCTGCCCATGGGACGGTTTCGCAAATATTTATCGCCGCTCAAAACAAAAAGCCCCTCAATTCCTGCTAAAAGTCCTGCATACAAACGCATTCCAGTACCTGCGTTGCCGCAATCCAATACATCATTGGCTTCTTGAAGTTTGGAAGGTGGGGTAATCTCCACATCGCCTCCCTTTCGCACTACCGTTGCTCCTAGTTGGGCTGCGATATTGAGGGAGTTGAGCGTATCTTCGCCTTGTAAAAAGTTGTGAATGGTTGATTTTTGGTCGCTTAGAAGTGAAAACATCGCACAACGATGCGAGATGGATTTATCGGGGGCAATGTCGTTGCAAATGAGCGTAAAATCTCGTTTGGCTTTTGGGATAGTGATAGCTTTCATCAAATAGTTCCTTGAATACAAATTGTGCCATTATATCGCTTTTAGAGTATCGAAGCAACGGAAAGCTTGGTAATTTTTGCACTCTTTTTGAGTACCGCAAGGAGCTCACCAATGCTTTGTTTATCCAAAATAATGAGATTTTCTCGGATATGAATAACCGCAGCACTCACGCTTAATATCTCAAACTCTCGCTCTACCCCAAAGCGGTCTTTCATCAATATTTTGCCTTTTTGTTTGGTTTCATCATCGTAAAAGGTTCGGGTGTAATCAACAAAATTTTTTTGTATCGTTTGAATCTCCTCGACGACTTTGTCAAAGTACGCATTCTCTACCATCACAATAAAATCATCTCCTCCAATATGCCCGATAAAATATCCCTTTTGCCCAAAAGTCTCTTTGAGCAGTTTTGAAAAGAAGAGTATCGCTTCATCTCCTTTTTTAA
>DYTG01000198.1 GCA_020726085.1 Sulfurovum sp. | reverse complement strand
AATAGTGAACTAGCCTACGAGTATTATAAGACTTCAACAGGGACACTAAAAAATGGGTTGTGGGCTATTTTAAATCAAAATGTAAACTGTCCTATTATTGTTTCAAATACAGGAGGTAGTCCGACACAAGAACAGACAATCACTGCTATAACAGCATTAAGAGCATCAGAGGCTATCACAGGCTATCGCCCCGATGTAGTTATTGCACCTGAATTAAGTGGAACACTTGAAGTTGCAAAGGCTCTTGAGAGTTTAGCTGAACGATTGTGGGCAACGGCTATTGTGGATGTGTTAGAGGAAACCGAAAGTGAAGCGGTAGCGTTTGCAACAAATTTTGGAAGTAGATTTGTTTGCCTTGTCTCTCCTCAAAGCGTTAGGGTCTCGGGTGTTGACTGCTTTGCATCTGCTGTATATGCAGGGATGATTGCAAAAATGGATAGTTCTAATCCTTTTGGATGGAGTGAATCGGTTTCAAATCTAGTAGCGTTGGGCGTTAGCTCTACGACAAGAATCATTGATTATGTAGATGGTCAAGATAGTGAAGCTAGACGACTTAGAAACAAAGGAGTAAACAGTATCGTCAAGGATGTTGGTTGGAGAACTTATGGTTTTGAGAGTACAGACATAGACATCATTTGGCAACCACTAAACCGTGTCAGGACTTTTTATAAGATGCTTAGAACTATGATGAATAGTGCAAAATGGGCAAGAGATAGAAAAGCTGATGAGTTGCTGCTTGTGAAGCAATCTGTTGAGGATTTTATGCGGAATCTAAAAGGTGGTAGTGTTGTGCTTGGGTTTGAGGCATTTTTTGACCCTATTAAAAATACAAAAGCAACTATTACAAATGGTCAATTTTTTCTTACAGTTTTGGTTCAGGATGTTTCGACCATAAGAGAGCTAAATATCGAACTCACCTATGTAGATACCTATGGTGATGTTTTACTAAATATCATAAATGGATAAGGAGATAGAATGGTAGAGTCAAGAGAGTTTTTACGAGAGATAAATGTGTTACTAGAAGGGATTGGGAATATTGGGACTTCAGAGTCCTTTGAATTGCCAAAAATAGAATTTCTTACAGTTGAACGAGGTGGTGCGATGGCTATGGATGAGGTGATACCTCTTGTTAAGGCTATGAGTGCAAAAATAGTGTTAAACAAGTACAGCAGTGAAGCATTTGGTGTTGCAAAACAACAATTAGCCGAGATTCCAACTTTCACACTAAAAGGCTCTTTAATTCAGGGTGGAGTTGAGAGACAAGCACTTGCAAGTATCAAAGGCAAAGTAAAAAGCTTAGATACTGCATTACCTGAACGAGGTAAAGAGGTTAAGATGACAATTGAGATTGCGGTGACGGCTTATAGTCTTGAGTTTGGTGGTGTGAAAAAAGTTGATATTGACTTTATGAATCGTATTTGTATGATTGATGGGAAAGATTTATACGAAAAATTAAGAACGCATACAGCGTAAAAGGAAAAAAAGATGACAATTGATATTAAATTTAAAGATGGTAGAGTAGTAAAGCTTAGAGAACCAAAAGTGAGAGATGAGCTTTTGAGTGAAGAAGAGACAACTCCAGCGAGACAAGGGATTTTGCTAATTGCAAATCTCACAAGCATGACCTTTGATGAAGTTTTAGACTTGCCAAGTCGAGATTATAGAGCATTGGAAAAAGGCTATAAGAGTTTTTTCGAATAAGTCGCCAAGAGGCGATTGAAGCAATGGCGGTTATGGCTCGGTGGTTGCATTTTGGATATGCGGACATGATGGATATGG
>DYTG01000060.1 GCA_020726085.1 Sulfurovum sp. | reverse complement strand
GCTCTTTTCGTTGGGTAAAGATAATGCTATCGGCAGAGCTTTTTTCAATCTTCTCTCTATAGAGATTGAGCTTTCGTACTATCTGCCTTTTGCCCTTTTGGGTCATAAAGTTGCATTTTAGATTTTGCATTTCAAGGCTTAGCTCCTTTTTTTGAGGTTGAAGCGGTGCAATTATCTTTTCTTTGATACCATCATTATGCTCTTTGTTCTTTTTGTTTTTTTTGTCTGTTTGATCTGTTTTGAGATTTTTATTCTCCTCTTTTATCTTTTTGTCCAAATCTTCAATACCGCAACGTAGCTCCAAAAGCCTATTGGCATAAATCTCTATCGCTTTAATGATATTTGCTTGTTTTTGTGGAGTGAGGCGTAATTGGATAGATTGTATCACTTTTTTGACCTCATCATCGCTTCGGGATTTGTCAAATCCATTGACTTTTTTGATTAGCAAAGAGCTATCAATCGCTACTTTTGCCATCTCTGCGAGTATCTCTTTGCTCTTATCTTTGGGGTCTTGGGTGATATAGAGCTTCAGATTACCATCTTTGAAGCCTTTCATATTGGTTTTGCGTTTGTTGCGGGGGCATACAAGGCGTTGATAGGTTTCATACTTCTCTACGATACTTTTAAGATACTCTACGATACTCACCCTATCGGTTGTGGTTGGTACGCCCTCTTTTAGCTTGACTTTTTGGGCTTTGGTTTGGAAGTGGTTCTCGTTTTCTTTGAAAGAGTCATTAAGCGTTTTCATGGACCCATTGGAACACAAAGCAATCGCAAAAGCATCAAGGGTATGGTGGTAGTTGATGTCTCTATCTTTTTTATCGTTTTCATCTTTGGGCATAACCTTATGAATCCCCCAAATATGCTTTAGCTCCCCTATTGCCTTGCCTGTGACACTTGTGATGTATCTCTTTTCGCCTTTGCCGTAGAGGTTTCGAGGGGGGGTAGAGATAGTGATTGAGATATTTTGCGATGATTTTGGTAGCCGTACGGGTATCGCTTAGATAGCTCTCTTGCCAATGCTCTTTTTGCATGACACTCTCGATATGCTTCTCATCGGTGAGCCACTGATATTTTGGGCTTTTGGGGTCAAGCTTGATACGCCCCTTGAAGTTTTCCCATTCTCCCATGCGTTGAAGGTAGCTGATAGGATTTTGCGAACTTTTGTTTTGATTGTACTTTTTATGCACTAAGATTTTATTTTTGAAGGAGTTTATCCAAATAACCGAACGAGGGATGAAGTGTTCTACTTCGGTTTGATTTTCATCCAACATCTCCTCTTCGCTCATCTCTTCTCCACTATAGAGACAAAAGCCCCCTTGCTCTTTCCAAAGCTTGACTCTTTCTAAATTTTTAGGACTTTGGGCTAAATCTTTGTTTTGTAAAAACTTTTGAGCTTCTCTGTTTTGTGTATCGTTTTTCTTTTGGTTCTCTTTGATAGTATCCTCTTCGGTTTGAGAGTTTAGCTCTCTTGCTGTCTCTATGCGTATCTCATCAATCGCACCGTATTTGGCTATCAATTCATTGACAAGCTTTCGCAATACTCCAATAACACGTTTGACTTTTGGCGAGATTTTGGATTGATAGAAGAGATGTTGAGCTTGGAAGTAGGGAAGGTTGCTTTGTAGCCACTTTATATTTTTTAGGGTTGGTTCAAGAGGAGGCAAATAGCTATAGGTTGGCATATTCAAATATCTACTTTTGTAGCCCAACTCTTCCAATGCTTTGGAGCGTATCACCCCTTTTTGCATTAGCTCCAACACCTCATTGGCAAATTTGAGCGAAAATGAGCCAAAACCGTCCATATTTTTGAGATTAGTACACTCCTTGACAAACGCCCCATCAATAGCCATTACATATTTTGCCATCAACTCCTCGATGTGTTTGAGACGAGAAGAGCTGTTTTTGTAGTAGTAGAGAACCAAGAGCAATTCATTGTAAAATAGATTATTTTTGTTTCTAAAATCAATGCTGTAGGCACGAAGCACCTCTAATAATGCCCTATGGGCTTTGATATTAAGTATCAAAAGCTCTTTTTTATCCGATTTGATGATACTATCTTTAAACCCTGCGTTTTTGTAAATATTAGTCGATTTAATCTCATCAGCATCGGGGGTTTCAATCCAAAAATCGACAATTTTTTTGCTTTATCGGGATTAGAAAAGACAATGCTATTGCTTGTCAACTCCTCAAAGAGCGTTTCATCCTTTTGCTCATCAAGCTTTAGCAAAGCAAACCCGATACTGTTTGCACCTATATCCAAACCCAATACTTTTTTATGATCGCTACTCAACATCTCACTACCTTTTTCTTAAAGTTATTGATTGTATCATAAATAGGTTGAAAACATAAGCCAATGGGCTTCCCTCGTTCTCATCATCTCGATAAGAAGGCATACCCAAACCCATCTACTAAAACCTCTCCGCTCTTCCACTAAACCTTTTTCTTCTAAATATTGGTAACCAATGAAGCACCGCACAAGTGATAAAGTGTAGATGTGTTAGTTCATATATCTTGTTCTTCCTATTTAGATATTTTAGTATGGATTGGCTTATGTATGCATTCCGCCTCAGGAGAGGTGGAACGAGAAGGCTTAGCTTGTCGAAGCACTTTTTTAGCAGTTATTTCACACTCTCTCAAGATAAAACGAGAGAGTCCAAAAAGCCTCGTAGCGTAGCTTTTGATTCCCTTGTTTTCATTGATACGATGGGAACGAGCAAAAATATGCTCATAGTAGTGCTATTTGGGTATAATTTTTACGCCTTTGGGTGATAAAATAGTTGATTGTTGGGAAGTAGATAGCCGTAGCTCATTAAATACATGGTATAATTTGAGCCAAAAAGATAAAATTGCAAAGGCAAACCGTTGATAGAAAACATAGAAACAAAACTCGAATTGATTAAAAAAATACTCGATGAGAAAAAAGCCGAAGATATTGAGAGTATTGATTTAAGCAATATCGACTACATCGCTCAAAAGGTTGTGATAGCTTCATCGTTGGGGGGCAAACACACCGATGCTTTGTATATCCACCTCAAAGAGGCGTTAAGGCAACACGGCGAGAAGTTTGTAGCTACCGATGAGACAGAAGATTGGATAGTGGCGGATTTGGGAGATATTATGATTCATATCATGACACCTCAATATCGCAAAATCTATACGATTGAAACGTTTTTGGAAGAGTTAAAACAGAGTAAAAGAGAGTTTATTTAAACTCTACCCCCACCCACGATGGATAGGGATAGATAGAGATTACGCCAATTGTGCGTTGATTTTATCTGCAAATACATCTTTAGATGCAGCACCTATCATTTGATCAACCATTTGACCATCTTTGAAGAAAAGAATGGTAGGAATGGAACGAATACCGTATTTAGCAGCAACCTCTTGTTGCTCATCGGTGTTTACTTTACAGATTTTTGCTTTTCCTTCAAAATCCTCAGCCAACTCTTCGATGACAGGAGCAATCATTCTACAAGGTCCGCACCATGGAGCCCAAAAATCAACCATTGCTACACCTTCGGCGATAGTTGAATCAAAATTAGCGTTTGTTAATTCGATATATTTACCCATTGATAAATCCTTAATTTAGTGTTTTTTATCCTATTTCGTACCAATATTGTATGAAATCTGATTTGCAAGATTATACATTAAAGCACTTTAAAAAAATATTTAGAATGAGTAATATTGCCAAAGAATTATGATTGAATCAAAAATTTACATTTTGTACACAATAACGAGGTATCCAATGAAACACAAAAATGGGTTGATGTTGCTGGTTGCTATTTTTATTCTTGTTTCTCCTAGAGTCGTGAGACTCAATATCTTCTACAAAGAGTATCAACACACCATCCAAACTCAAAAAATCTACTCCAAACTCACTTCTGAGATTACTCACAAACTTCAAGTATTAATCGAAGAGCAAACAAATGCCACGCTCACTATCGCATTGGCTTTGAGTGAAAACAAGAGTGTGCAACAAGCCCTTGTTGATAAGCGTGATATTGGGAAGTATCTCAAGGACTTTTCGTCGAGATTGGCTCAAGAGAGCGATTTTAAAAATGTGTGGTTTGGGTTGGTGGATAGAAATGGAACGGTTGTTTCACGAAGCTGGTCCAATCTAAGAGGTGACAATCTCTTGGGGATACGAGAATTTAATACTATTAAAAGTCCATACATCAATTGATGTCGATGGGGAGAATCTCTCCTTTGGGGCTTTTGTCCCTTTTATGATGATAACCGTCAATTTATCGGCTTTTTGGAGACTATTACCCACTTTAACTCCATTGCCAAAAAAATTACGCAAGAGGGGTTTGAACCTATTATTGTAGTTGATAAATGTCCAGTTTCGATACGAAACGATGACTATCTTTTGCGTTTGAGAGGGGAGGAGTTTGTTGTTTTTGTCGCCACGCATTCACTCAAACAAGCCAAACGAGCAAGTGAGCATCTACGCTCCATGATTGAACACCATACTTTTAAAGAGATAGGAAAACTCACATGCAGTTTTGGCGTAACGCTGCATCAATACGACTAAGCGATAGAAAAAACCATCCAAAGAGCCGATGAAGCCCTCTATATCTCCAAAGAGAGCGGAAGAAATCGAGTGACAACTCTCTAGCATTGTGGCAACTTATTTTTATTTTTAATAAAGTTTTAATATCTTTTTGGGTAAAATCTCTCCACTAAAATTGACTCTATTTCAATAGGGCATACAACACACCATACACCAAAGAAGGAAAAGCATTTATGGCAAACAATAAATCAGCTAAAAAAAGAGTAGTACAAACAGCCGTTCGTACAGAACGAAACCGATACTACAAAACTCGACTCAAAAACATCACAAGAGCCGTACGAGAAGCAGCCCAAGCGGGTAACAAAGAGGAAGCAATGGAGGCATTTAAAGTAGCCAATAAAGAGTTGCATAAATTTGTCAGCAAAGGGATTCTCAAAAAAGAGACCGCATCACGAAAAGTAAGCCGTCTAAACAAACTTGTCAAAGCAATTGAAGCTGCTTAAAGTAGCTTCAATACAATACCACACCAAACTACCCACATAAAGAACACAAATGTTCAAAGATAAACTTCAACCCTTTATAGACCGTCACAACGAAATCAATAAGTTGCTCAGTGCTAGTGATATTGCTACTGATATTAAAAAGATGACAGAGCTTACCAAAGAACAGGCTTCTATTGCAAAATTGGTTGAAAAAGCCAAAGAGTATATTGCTACCCATGAGGCGATTGTAGAAAACAAAGAGCTTCTTCGTGACCCAGAATTGGGAGAACTTGCCAAAGAGGAGCTAGTGGAACTAGAACCAAGAGTTGTGGAGCTTGAAGAAGAGATCAAAGTTTTGATGATTCCCAAAGACAAAAACGACGATAAAAACATCTTTTTGGAGCTTCGTGCGGGTGCAGGGGGCGATGAGAGTGCCTTGTTTGTCGCCGATGTCTTTAAGCTCTATACCCGTTTTGCAGAGACGCAACGATGGAAAGTGGAGATTGTAAGCACCTCTGATGGGACAGCGGGAGGCTACAAAGAGATAATCGCCCAAATCAAAGGCGAGAGTGTTTACTCCAAGCTCAAATACGAAGCAGGAACGCACCGAGTCCAAAGAGTACCCGATACCGAAACCCAAGGGCGAGTGCACACCTCCGCTATCACCGTAGCTGTTATCCCCGAAGTCGATGATGTCGAAGTGAATATCAAACCCAATGAGATCAAGATGGATGTTTATCGTTCAAGCGGGTGTGGGGGACAATCGGTCAATACCACCGATTCAGCCGTACGCTTGACGCATATCCCTACGGGTATTGTGGTGGCTATTCAAGATGAGAAATCGCAACACAAAAACCGTGACAAAGCGATGAAAGTTCTCAAAGCCCGTGTCTATGAGGCACAAATGCAAGAGCAACTCAACGAAACCTCCGCCCAACGAAAATTGCAAGTAGGAAGCGGTGATAGATCCGAAAAGATACGCACCTACAACTATCCGCAAAATCGCCTTACCGATCACCGTATCGGTTTGACGCTCTACTCGCTTGAAACCATTATGAACGATGGATTGCTCCATCAAGTCATAGAGTCCCTTATCACTCATGCCCAATCAGAAGCCATCAAAGAAGCTGGACTCTAACGGGCTTCTTTTTTTTGGCGTTGTCAACCGTTCACTTCACGGTTACCCATCGTTTATCCAATCAAACTATAATACGCTATACCAAAACAAAAAAAGGATAAACGATGAAAACGCTCCACAAACTTATCGTAACTTCCGTCACATTGGCATCGCTTCTCTCTATTGATGCCGTTGCCCAAGAGCCTATGGGGGCAAATATGAACGGCTCAAAGTGTGCATTTCAAAAGAATTGCAACAAAGGTGAAAATGCAGGAGGCTTCCACCACTCTCGAATGCAACGCAATCCTATTGTCTCTACTTTGCGTTATTTGGACTTGACACAAGAGCAAACAAAAGCACTCAAAGAGCTTAAAGTATCGCACCAAAAAGAGATGAGAGGGTTTACGAATGCAAACGCTTATTGATGCACTGAGTAAAGATGGCGTTGATGAAGAGAAACTACTCGATGAAGCGACCAAAGAGTTTCGAGCTAGAGAAACCAAACAGCTCGAACATCTTAGCCAAGTTCTTGCTATCTTGACTCCAGAACAACGTATGGAGCTTAAAAAACTCTTGCCAAACAAGATAAAAAATAGACCCCTGCACAACTGATTTAAATATTTTCCTCGTTCCACCCTCTCCTTGAGGTGGAATGCTTCTCGCATTTGTCGCAACTGTATGCTATAATCGCATCAAAAAGAGAGACTATGCTACTATCCAAAACATCCGATGTTTATGACTCCATTGAAATCATGCAAACCCTACTTGCAAATAGGGATATAAACGTTGTTTTCAAGAGAGAGTTTAATCCTATCCACAACCTTTTTTGGGCGAATCTTGTTTGCGAAGGTATTCCTCATTATGTTTTTAGCAACGGCAAAGGCTCAACGTTTGAGGCTTCAAAAGCGAGTGCTTTGGGTGAATTTATCGAACGCCTTGCTACGCATAACTTTTTTAGTGAGTTTTATATCCCCAATGCCAAACCCTTCCCCGATGCGGTGGCTTTTGAGTACAAGAGAGGCTATCTCAATCCCAAACTTCTCAAATTTTACAATCCCAATAGAGAACTAGAAGCTCGAAATATGATCGATTTCAATAGCGACGAGATGCAAAAAATCATCGCTTTACCCTTTAAAAATATCCTCAGCGGTGAGGAGGTATTTTTCCCTATTGCTATCATCCAAAATCTCTATGCTAGTAATGGATTAGCTTCTGGAAATAGCCCTATTGAGGCTCAAATACAAGCACTTAGCGAGATAATCGAGCGATTTGTCAAGTTTGAAGTGATCAAAAATGGATACGCACTTCCCGCTTTTCCATCAGGAGTTATCGCACGCTTTCCCAAACTCAAAGAGAGTGTGGCGTTTTTGGAGTCATTGGGCTATGAGGTTAGAGTACTTGATAGCTCTTTGGGTGGGGTTTTTCCTGTCAGTGCTATTGCTTTGATTAATCCCAAAAACGGTACACTTTTTGTCTCTTTTGGCTCTCATCCGATGCTTGAAGTCTGCCTAGAACGCACCATGAGCGAACTCATGCAAGGACGAACGCTCAAGGATTTGGATAATTTTGAAACACCCACCTTTGATAGGGAGTTGGTGAGTGATAGTTCCAATTTGGAGTCTCATTTTATCGATTCAAATGGCACAATCTCTTTTGGTTTTTTGAGCGATAGGAAGAGCTTTGATTATGCTTCATGGGTGCATGAGGGGGATGATAGAGAAAAAGAACACGCTTATCTTGTCAATATTTTCAAAAAACTTAAAAAAGAGGTCTATCTTAGGGAGTATGCTGGGTTGGGATTTTATGCTTGTCAGGTCATTGTCCCCGATTTTAGTGAAGTCTATCCCATCGATGATTTGGTTTACAACAATAAAAATGAGGCAAAATTTATCCGTCAGAAGATTTTAAACTTTCAAGATTATGATTTGAGGGAGATTGTAGATGAACTCGATGAACACGATGAGACTATCGATGTGGGCAAATACATAGGCGTGGTGTTCAAGCAACCTTTTACTATCCGTGAATTCAAGATTCATCTTCTTTTGCTACTGGGTGCAAAAAGCGATGCTTTGGAGCTTTTGCGTTACGGTAGCACTAATCGATTGGGCGAGGTGATAAAAGAGCTGTTGCTTTTGGAACTTCAAGCGTTGGATTTTGATGATTTTAAAGCCTCTCTCTATCGTATCTTTGGTCGAGATTTGGTAAGCCGTGCTTTGGATATCATCGACAACAGAGCCTCATTGCTTGATATGGAGTTTGATGAAGAGTATATCGCTATCTTAAGGCTTTATGGGAAGATAGTGTAGTCCTTTTCTACTCTCAAACATAGTTTTGGGGCTAGGGAAATTTATTCACACTCCACGCTTACGATACTATCTGATGTTGTATTTTCATCTGTCCGAAAGGCTATGACCAAATTGTTGTCGGTATAGATACCATAAGCTAAAACATTTGCTGTTGTGTTGTTATTTTCCAAAACATTACATTTTCTGTATTGTTCTTGCCTCAATGCACTGCATCGGTAGCCATCTTTGGGTTCTTTTACCGTAAAACGTTTATCAAAAAGCTCTATATTCATACCGTTTTGATGCAAAACGCACTGCTTATTTTTCTTGATATATGTCAAGACATAACTATCTTTGGCAAAAGTAAATGTAGTAATAAATAAAAATAAAAAAACTTTTTTCATCTGTAAATCCTAGATAAAATCTTACACCCCATGCAAAGCATAGAGTGCAGAACTAATTTTAGTAGCTAAGTGTAGAAGAGTTGTAGATTGGAAGATCTTTAAACTGTCCTAGCTTTAAGTTTCTAAATGATGCAAAACCGTAAATGTTTGTAGGTGTTGCTGGAACAGAAACTTCTACTGATATTGACGCTGTTTTATTAAATGCAACATCTGTAACTTGGGCTAAAAGCATAGATGCGTTATAGGTTTGAGTTGTACCTGCTTGGAGTGATGGGACGTTGGTGTTGATAGCAGAATTAACTAGAGCAACTGTACCATCTGTGTCTCTAAGTGTAAAGTAGATATTGGCATTTTCATTACCCTTGTTGGTAAATTTGATTGTTGTCTCAAAGTTAGGTGCGATAGCCGTTACGTTTGGAATTTGTGCTGTATAGCCATAAATATCCCATTGACCAGCTTCTGCTTTGTCCATAATTGTAAGTGGTGAAGTGATGCCATCAACGGTTACAATTGCAGATGCTGTAAAGGTTGTAATGCTCATCGCAGAAGTTCCAGTAACTGTGAGTGTGTTTGTGTGACTTTGGTTACTATCGGATGCTGCATCAGTATATGTAAGTGTTGTGTTCATATCCTTCTTATCTATAGTTCCATCAGCAGCAGCAGCAGCAGTTGCAGCAGTGTACCCATTTTTTGTAAGGTTTTGATCAGAAAAAAGAACCAAGTCGACTTTTGTAGCATCGGCCCATTTATTTAGTGATGGAGCATTATTGACAAAACTGATTTCATAAGTATCCAAGAGTGTATTACTTATAAATTTCTTGAAATCTGCAGACGAGTCAATTTTATCATCAAGTTTAGTTTTTACTGATGCACTAAATTGTTGTACGGTTGTGATAATATCATCTTCTACTTCGTCTAGTTTACTGACCCCTGTGTTGTCCGTAAGAATCAGCTTAGCTTTTGCACTAGTAGTACCTTTTGGTAATGTAAGTTTTAAATCACCTGCTGTAATAGTTGTGTTGTCATCATTGGTGCCATCATTATCATCAGAGAAACTAACAAGCTTGTAACTTTTATTTCTGTTTATTGATGCTCCAGACTTAGCTTCAAGAATAATTGAACTATCATCAATTCTTGAAAATTTTGCAACAGTTGCATTCGTCTCAGCATCAATTATCGCTAAGTTCTTTGCAGAAGGTGTCAAACCAGCAAAAGCAATCTCAAAACCCGGTTCACTAGCAGATGAGCCTGTTATACCTGCTTTGTAAAAAATAGCTGTTGTAATGTTTACATCTACTGCTGTGCCTTGAAGAAGTTCTTTTGATACTTTAAAAGTACCTCCATTAACTGTTAGTGTACCTACTGCAAAAGCACCTGTTGTTAAAGCTGCTGCTACTGCAGCTGAAGTAAT
>DYTG01000197.1 GCA_020726085.1 Sulfurovum sp. | reverse complement strand
CATAATAGGAAATAAAATAGGTATTTTCATCGTTTGACCTTTGATTTTTTGTACTATAGCGTACCATCTTTAATAGAGGATTGATTATAATGTGTCTCAAAAACTAATATTAATGAAAAAGCTTTTGTTTCTTAATATTTGGAAATAAAACCTAAGGAAAACCATGATACTTAGCATCGAAAGCTCGTGCGATGATAGCTCTATTGCTATCACCGATAGGCTTACCAAAAAGTTAATTTTTCACAAAAAAATCTCCCAAGAAGCCGATCACGCCTATTATGGCGGAGTAGTACCTGAACTGGCTTCAAGGTTACATGCTATTGCCTTACCCGATATTTTGGAAGAGCTTAGGGAGTATTTGCCCACTCTCAAAGCCGTTGCAGTGACTAACCAACCAGGACTGGGGGTGACACTACTGGAGGGGATTGCTATGGCAAAAACCCTTGCGATGCTTTTGAGGATTCCGCTTATTGAGGTCAATCACCTCAAAGGGCATATCTATTCGCTCTTTATTGAAAAAAACTCCATCATGCCTTTGCTTGTTTTGCTCATTTCGGGAGGGCATACGCAAATGATTAATGTAAGCTCTTTGGATACTATGCAACTTTTGGCTACAAGTATGGATGATAGCGTAGGGGAGAGTTTCGATAAGGTAGCCAAAATGATGGGGCTAGGCTATCCTGGGGGACCTATTATCGAGGCTTTGGCACGCGGTGGGGATGAGGGGCGTTTTGATTTTCCTATACCCTTACGCAACTCACCGCTTCTTGCTTTTTCGCTTTCTGGTCTCAAAAATGCGGTGCGTTTGGAGATAGAGAGACTAGGAGGCGAGGCAAACCTAGCACCCCAAGACAAAAGCGATATATCCGCCTCATTTCAAAAGGCTATTAGACTCCATTTGATTCAAAAAAGCAAAAAGATATTCCAAAGCCAACCTACCAGAGATTTTGCCCTCGTAGGAGGAGCATCTGCTAATCTCTCTATTCGTCAAGCCTATGAGAAGCTTTGCGGTGAGTTTGGCAAAACATTGCACGTTGTCCCGCTTGAATACTGCTCAGATAATGCCGCCATGATAGGACGCTATGCCCTTGAATGCTATGAGCGAAAGGTTTTCATTGACCCCGATAAAATCGATATAGGTGTCACCAAAAAGCTTCAAAACGGGGATTTTTTGTGAGATACGACTTTGATACCCCTATCGACCGCAGCACCACCAACGCCCAAAGCTTTTTGGTACGCATAATGTCATTCCCGTGTGGGTAGCCGATATGGATTTGCCCTCTCTCCAGTGCGTGATAGAGGCACTTCAAAAACGTCTCACCCACCCCATACTAGGCTACGAAAAGATGCCTACAAGTGCCTTTGAGGCTCAAATTGATTGGATAGAAAGTCGTTACGGTTTCCCTATCCAACGCTCCATGATGCTCCTCTCTCCCCTCAGTTGTCACTTCTATCAACATAGCCATTGAGGCTTTTAGTGCTGTTGGCTATGAGATTATCGTGCAACCTCCTATCTATCCTCCCTTTTTGCACTCCATCACCAACCGCAACCGAAAACTCATTCTCAATCTTCTTCAATACGAGGAGGGTTATTATCGCATGGATTACGACGATCTTCAAGCCAAAATCACACCCCGTACCAAAATGCTGCTGTTTTGTTCGCCCCACAATCCCGCAGGGCGTGTATGGCACAAAGAGGAACTTGAAAAATTGCTAGAGATTACCCAAAAGCAGGGCATAGTTGTCGTAAGCGATGAGGTACACAGCGATATTGTTTGGACTCCCCATACACCGCTCTAT
>DYTG01000059.1 GCA_020726085.1 Sulfurovum sp. | reverse complement strand
AAAAAATCCTCTATTGTGTCATTAGTGCCTATTTTTTATACAATTAGGGTATCGCCAAAAGGGAGAGCAAGGGATATAATTACTCAATAGCTTTGCTTTTTGGGAGAGCTTCATGCCAATCAAAGGATATTTTTGGAAAATTTAGCAGATGTATCGTATGTACTCAATACCTGCCTAAATCGGTCTACTTGGTCAATGGTATTTGGGGAACGATTGCGGTAGGTATCTTTAGCGATAAATCGTTACTTGTGCAATTTAAAGGTATTGTTGTGATTGCACTGTTTGCTTTTGTTGCCTCTTATGTAGTATTATACGTTATCAACAAGCTTATACCTTTACGAGTCTCGCAAGAGGATGAGTACGACGGGCTTGACCTAGCCGAGTGTGGTATGGAGAGCTATCCAGAGTTTGTCAAATCATAATAGGAGAAAAATATGAAAAAAATAGAAGCCATTATCAAGCCTTTTAAGCTTGAAGAGGTCAAAGAGGCACTTGCCACACTTGAAATTAGCGGTATGACGATTACTGAAGTCAAAGGATACGGACGACAACAAGGACACACCGAACTCTACCGTGGGGCGGAGTATGTCGTTGATTTCATCCCAAAGCTCAAAATCGAACTCGCCGTAACGGAAGAGATGGTGGACGAAGTGGTGCAAAAAATCGCCGCCGCCGCCAAAACAGGCAAGATTGGAGATGGTAAAATATTCGTATCGTCGCTTGAAAAAATCATCCGAATCCGCACCCTAGAAGAGGATAGCGAGGCAATATAAGCACTCTATAAATATGCAGATGCAATAGCATTTCGGAGGTAGGATTTCAGTCCCACTTCCGATAAAAGTGCGTAACATCCGCTAGTAAATCAAATATTACAATCCTTTTAGCCTAGGCGTAAAGGCTTTGGTACTCACACTTACGCTTTGTCCTATCTCCAAAGTTTTTGCTTCATCATCGCTTACGACTACCTCTACTAACTGCTGACCAATGGCAATAATGGCTAGATGTATCACATCGACTTTGACAATATCAAGCAACTCGCCTTCAAATGAAAATTTGGCACTGCCGCTGGTTTTGAGCAAAATATCTTTGGGTGTGCCGTCATTGATGATTTTGCCTCCATGGAGTACCACAACCCTTTGAGCCAACCGATAAATTTCGCTAGGGTCGTGGCTCACCATAATCGTCGTCGTGCCAAACTCTTTGTGGAGTGCGAGAATCTCGTGTTGCAATTTGGTTCGCATAGTGGGGTCAAGGGCGGAGAGTGGCTCATCCATAAGGAGCAATTGGGGTCTATTCATCATGGCACGGCACAAACTTACTCGCTGTTTTTGCCCACCGCTTAGGGTGCTGGGCATTCTATCTTTGAGTTGGTTAAGTTGGGTAAGTTCGAGTAGTTTGTAAGCCAATGCCCTATCTTTTTGCACATACAACAAATTTTGCTCCACGCTCATATTGTCAAAGAGGGCGTAATCTTGAAAGACAAACCCAATCTTTCGCTTTTGGGGTATAAGTGAGGTTTTGCTATCTTGCCACACCTCGCCCTCTACGCTAATTGTCCCACTGGAGCTTTCAAGCCCTGCTAGTATCCGTAAAAGTGTCGTTTTACCGCTACCGCTTTGCCCAGTAAGAGCAACAAAATCACCTTGAAGTATATCAAGTCTCACAGACAAATCCATCCCCCCATTAGCACCGTGGAGTTTTTTGTTGATCTCTATTTTTATCATTTAAAATCCAATCTTTTTTTGTTTCCCATTAAATATATAGACACTTAGCAACACCAAAAAGCTTATAATGACCATAATAGCACTGTAGATATGGGCTTTGGTGTAGTCCATTACCTCTACAAACTCATAGATTGCCACCGAGGCGACTTTGGTTTCATCAGGGATGCTTCCTCCCACCATAAGCACTACGCCAAACTCTCCTACGGTGTGGGCAAAGGTGACGATAATGGCACTCATGAGGGCGGGTTTGATATTGGGAAGGGCTACTTTGCGTATCGTTTCAATTTTGCCTTTTCCTGCTATGTAACTGGCTTCTAGCATATTTTTGTTGATAGACTCAAAGCCACTTTGGAGGGGTTGTACCATAAAAGGGAGCGAATAGAAACAACTCGCCACAACAAGCCCCGTGAAATTAAAGACTAGCTTTATCCCCAAAACATCTTCAAAAAATGCTCCAATAGGAGAGTTTTGCGAAAGGGCTACGAGGATATAAAATCCCAAAACCGACGGTGGCAATACGATAGGCAACGCCGTAAGACTCTCCCAAAAGGGCTTCATTTTGGAGTGCGTTTGCGATAGATACCATGCTAGTGGAAGGCTAATAACAAAAAGTATCAATGTCGTAATAACCGCCAATTTAAAAGAGAGCAAAAAAGGCCCAAACTCCAATCCATCCAGCATCTCAAACATTGAGTACCTCATCAATAGATAGTTCACTGGCCTTAACAAGGGCTACAATGCCTTCACCTACTCTCAAATCCATTCTTTGTGACGAACTTAGTGTAATAATGGACTCCAATATACTCCCCTCGCAATCAAGCTTGATAGCACTTAAAAGCTCTCCGTTGGTGATAGAGACGATGGTGGCTTGGAGTTGATTGGAGTAGCTTAGTTCCCCACTAAAATCTTTGGCTAGTGCGATATGTGAGGGTTTGATAGCGAGTTTTACCTTGACACCGATTTTTATATCTTCATGCAAATCCAAACTCATCATCCGTAGCGTTTGAGCTTGATAATCAAAGGCTACGATGTGTAGATTGTCACAACTTTCTATCTGTTTTACGGTTGCAACGAGATAGCTCATGGCACAATGTATCCAAATTTTTCCAAAATGGCTTTGGCTTTTGGACTCAAAATGAAGTTGTAAAAAGCAACCACTTCGCTATTATTTTCTCCGTTTTTAAGCATTACAACTCCTTGGTCAATGGGCATATAGAGCTTTGAATCAACGCTTACCCAGTGGATATTCTCTTTGTAGGCTGACATATTAGGAGAGTAGAGCGAAGATTTGGCAATGAAACCAATATCAGCAGCGGTGATGGCATAGGATACCGTTTGTGCAATCGATTCGGCAAAGACAAACTTTTTTTCTACACTGCTCAAAACATTTGCATTTTTCATAGCCTCCATGGCGGCTACACCGTAGGGAGCTGTTTGGGGATTGGCGATAGCGATTTTGGAGATAGTTGGGCTTTTGAGCAGTTCCAAACCTTTGGAAAAATCAATTGTTTTGCTACTAAACATCGCCAAACCTCCTTGGGCATAGAGAAGCGGTTTTGTAGTAGCTACTCCATCGGCGTAGAGCCTTTGAGGATACTTCATATCGGCTGCCATAAAGAGTCCATAGGGTGCGCCGTTTTTGATTTGAGCCGTAAGCTTACCGCTACTTCCTAGTACAACTTCTATCTTGGTGTCGGGGTGGTGCTTGATAAACTCTTTTTTAAGTTCATCCATGGCGTAGCTTACATTAGCAGCAACAGCGATAGTGATAGTACCTCCATGCAAAGAGCCAACAAACAACCAACTTGCTAATAAGATTTTTGTGAACATTTTTTTCCTTTGATTTGATATTTCATTTGAACAATACAAGAAGTGTACCGTTGTATAACTTAATGTACAATGAAATCTATCTTAGCGGTGAGTTTGCAAAATTGCGGGTAGTTATTATCTCAAATAAGTTACAATACTTTTAAATCCAATAGAGGAGTCAAGCATGAACTATCTACTCGCCATTGATGCAGGGACGGGGAGCATTCGGGCTGTACTGTTTGATACGCAAGGTAATGAGCTAAAAGTAGCCCAAAAGGAGTGGACTCACCTAGGTGAAGAGGGAGTAGCCAACTCTATGAGCTTTGATTTTGCTATTAATTGGGAGCTAATCAAAGCCTGTATTGCTGAAGCAATTAGTGAAGTTAATGCTAGTGATATTTTGGCTCTAAGTGCTACGAGTATGCGTGAGGGAATTGTGCTTTATGATAAAGAGGGCAATGAGCTGTGGGGAGTTGCCAATGTCGATGCTAGAGCTTCTACGGAGGTGAGGTATCTCAAAGAGCAATTTGAGGGCATTGAAGAGGAGTTTTACGCTACTTCGGGGCAAACTTTTGCTTTGGGAGCGTTGCCTAGAATTTTGTGGCTCAAAAACAACCGCCCCGAAATTTACGACAAAGTAGCCCATATCTCGATGATAGGGGATTGGGTTCTCGCCAAACTTAGTGGCGTAATCGCAACCGACCCTAGCAACGGGGGAACGACGGGAATATTTAGTCTGGTCAAACGCAATTGGGATAGCTCCATGGCTACCAAAGTGGGGATTAAAGATACTATCTTTTGCCCTTGTTACGAGGTGGGTGAAGTCATTGGCACAGTTAGCCCAAAAGCTTCAAAAGAGACGGGCTTAGCTACTACTACCAAAGTCGTTATGGGTGGGGGCGATGTACAGCTAGGAAGTGCAGGTTTGGGCGTAGTAGAGGTAGGAGAAGTAGCCGTTCTTGGGGGAAGCTTTTGGCAACAAGTGGTTAATATTCCCAGTGATACGCCACCGCCTACCGATAGGGGCATTCGGGTTAATCCTCATGTTATCAAGGGGCAATCACAAGCTG
Source organism: Sulfurovum sp. (assembly GCA_020726085.1). Classification (GTDB taxonomy): domain Bacteria; phylum Campylobacterota; class Campylobacteria; order Campylobacterales; family Sulfurovaceae; genus FS08-3. The sequence continues at coordinate 5,639 of DYTG01000059.1, read as the reverse complement.
AGGGGATTACCTTTTTTTCAGGACTCATTATGCGATGGTTTCGGGATGCTTTTTGCGACCTTGAAAAGCTTGAAGCCCAACAAAGAGGCATTGATACCTATACACTACTCGAAGAAAAAGCCCAAAATGTACCTGTAGGCTCGTATGGTATACTACCTATCTTTAGTGATAGTATGAATTATGGTAAATGGTATCACGCTGCTCCTAGCTTTATCAATCTCTCCATTGATGCAAATATCTGCAACAAAGCTTCAATGTTTCGCTCACTTCAAGAAAACGCTTGTATCGTCTCCAAAATCAACCTTGAAAAAATCCAAGCCTTTAGCGGTATTGAAATCAATACAATCGTCTTTGCAGGTGGAGCAAGTCGTGGAGCGTTGTGGTCGCAAATCCTTGCCGATGTCACAGGATGTGTGGTCAAAATCCCCAAAGTCACCGAAGCTACGGCATTGGGGGCAGCGATGAGTGCGGGGGTGGGGGCAGGAGTCTATGACACCCTTGCACAAGCAGCCAAAGCGTTGGTAGTATGGGAGAAAACCTTTGAGCCTAATCTTGAAAACACCAAAATTTACCGTGAGATTGAGAGTAGATGGCAAATCATCTATCAAAAACAATTAGCCCTCGTCAATGAGGGACTCACCACATCTATGTGGAAAGCACCAGGAGTGTAACATGTGTCTCTTGATTCCAAGCAAAGTAACCCAAATCAACCAAGAAAACAACACCGCAACCGTCGATACGATGTGGGTAAGCTGTGAAGCCTCTTTGGATTTGATGGAAGAGGGGAGTGTACAAATAGGCGATTTTGTACTGTTGCATATCGGATTTATCATGAACAAAATCGATGAAGAAGATACGATGGCAAGTCTTGAAACCTACCGTGAAACATTGGAACTCATGAATACCCATGAGAGACAACAAGCGATACTTGATGGGGATAATTGTGCCAATAGAGGATGGAGATGAGTCAAAAGAGCAGATTTCCAAATGGTTCGCAATGGGTACGATTGGATTGTCATTTGCATACCAAAGCAGATAAAGAGTTTAAATGCAGTGAACAAGAAAATGAATACATTACAAAATATATTGAGAAGTTAAAAACTGAAAAAATTGATATAGGAATTATTACTAACCATAATAAATTTGATTTAGATGAATTTAAGGCTCTACGAAAAAAAGCAAATAAAGAAAACATCTTTTTATTGGCAGGTGTTGAACTATCGGTCGATGATGGAGTAAACGGTATTCATACTTTGGTAGTCTTTAATCCCGATGTTTGGCTTGAAAATGGCAATAACTTTATTCAACATTTTATCACTGAATCTTTTGCGGGAAAAGCAAATCATGAGAATGAAAACGGTAGGAGTAACGATAACTTAACGACTGCAATTGAAAAATTAAATAAATATAATAAAGATTATTTTATTGTATTGGCTCATGCAGAAGCCAAAAGTGGATTTTTTGAGGAGTTTGAGGGCGGTAGAATCGAAGAACTTGCCAGAAAAGCTCTATTTCAAGAGAGAGTTATTGCGTTTCAAAAAGTAAGAACCAAAGATAAAGTAGCTATTTGGAATAAATGGTTCGACAATAAACTACCTGCGTTTGTTGAGGGAAGCGACCCCAAAAAAATTGATGAGATTGGCAAAGGTGAAAAGTCTTATATCAAAGTTGGGGATTATAATTTTGAAGCGGTGAAGTTTGCTTTGCAAGATTATGAGCTAAGAGTTAAAAAAGAAAAACCTATTATTGAAAATGGATATATTAAATCAATTTCATTTGATGGTTCATCTTGTAAGCTTGATGGCGAAACGATAGAGTTTTCAAGTTCTATGAATAACTTAGTGGGGGTTAGAGGTAGCGGAAAATCATCAATTATTGAAGCTATTAGATACGGTCTTGGATTGGATATTTCAGAAACAAATTCAGATTTTAAATATAAAAATACATTAATTGAAAAATTATTAGGAAGTGCTGGTAAGATTACAATAAAAGCTTTTGATAATAGAGATAAAGAATATTTGATTGAACGAGTATATAGACATAGTATAGAAATAAAACAAAACAATGAATTAAGAAATTTAAATATAAATACAATTTTAAATAAGCCTCTCTATTTTGGTCAAAAAGATTTATCAAATTATAAAAATGAAGATGATTTTGAAAATGATTTAGTATTAAAACTTATTGGAGATAAAACTAAAGAGATTAAGCAAAAAATCGATACCAAAAAACAAGAAATTAAAATTCAATTGGAAAATATAAAAAAATATGACAATTTAGAGAGTAAAAAAGAGGAGGTGGAACAAAAAATAGAAGAACTCAATCTTAAAATAGAAGAGTTTAAAAAACATAATATAGAAGAAAAACTCAAAAAACAGATAGAGTTTGATAAAGATAATGCAAACTTTACAAATATTATAAAAGATTTACAAGGGTTTAGATATGATGTAAATAGTTTTTTAACAAGTTACGAAGATGGCAAGTTTTTTGATACTTTAAAAAATTACCAATCTAAAGAAAATCAAGATATTTTTAATGAGCTATATAAAATTTTAAATATATCAAAGCAAAACTTTTTAGACATCTTTAATCAATTTAAACAACTTTTGGATAGTTTTAAAAATATTAACTCCGTGAATAGTGCTTTTAAAGAGAGATACAAAGCATTTAACGATGAGTTTTTAACAATTCAAAGAGAAATTAATTTACCCAATAATTTAAGAGCAGATGATTTTATTAATTATACCAAAACGCTTAACTCTCAAATGTTGATGAAAAATGAGATAGCAAAATTATCTCAAAAGAAATTAGAAAGTGATAAAAATCTTAAAAAACTATTATTGGAGTTAAATGAACTTTATTATGAAGAGTTTAAGATTGTTGATAAAGAGGTCAAAAAAATCAACGAATCTCAAAAATCTATAGAAATAAAATATAATTTTAAAGCTAATAAAAGTGAGTTTGATAAGTTTCTGAGAAATCTGTTTAGTGGTACTGGACTATCAAAAAATGATTATGAAATGCTTATTGGTAGCTATATTGATCTTGTTGCCATATATGAAGATTTGGACAATATCTCAATGGGTGGAAATAAACTGTTGGCTTTTAGAGATAGATTTTTAAACTCATTATCTACCTTATTCACCTATCAAGTACCAAATAAGACTGAAATATTTTACAACAATAAGGAATTAACTAAACACTCTCTGGGTCAAAGGGCATCGGCTTTAATCCTCTTTATTTTAACACAAAAAGAGAATGATATTGTAATTATTGACCAACCCGAAGATGATTTGGATAATCAAACTATCTACAATGAAGTCATTAAAGAGTTGCTTAAACTTAAAAACCAAACGCAGTTTATCTTTGCAACGCATAACGCCAATATACCCGTGCTTGGGGATTGTGAACAAGTAATAGCGTGTGATTACAAGGAAGATAAAATTAATGTAGAGATGGGAAGCATTGACAATCACGCCATTCAACAAAAAATAATAAATATTATGGAAGGCGGTCAAGATGCCTTTAATAAAAGACGGGAGATATATAACTTATGGAAACACTAGAACTCATTGAGAGAATAAATAACGGTGAGGATAGTTTTACACAGTTCAAAAGAGAAGCAATTCCTGCAAAAGAGTTGGCTAAAGAGTTTGTGGCTTTTTTAAATGCAGAGGGTGGAATTCTTGTTTTTGGTGTTGATGATAAAACAGGAGATATTAGAGGTTTATCTTTTGGTGAGATTGAAAAACTAGGACAAGATATAGGCAATTGTGCTAATGAAAATGTAAAACCACCAGTTCACCCTATTGTCGAAAATTTTTCTATTGGTGAAAAGAGAGTAGTAGTTGTCTATATCTCAAAAGGCACAAGTAAACCTTATGCGACAAGTAGTGGTGATTACTATATCAAATCCAGTTCAGATAAAAAGAAAATTTCCCACGAAGAGCTTCGACGACTCTTTGCCGAATCTAAACGACTTTTTGCTGACGAGGAGAGTGTTTATGATACCGATATGAGTGATTTGGATATTCATCAATTTGAAAAATATTTGCAAAAGTTTGATACTTCACTCTATGATGAGTATAAAAATAGAGATTTGGATTTAAAGATTTTATTACAAAATTCAACTATTATGAAAGATGAGAATCTAACTCTCGCAGGTAATTTGATTTTTGGCTCAAATCCTCAAAAGTTTAATCAATCGTTTTATATTGATTGTTGTTACTTTGACGGTGATGATATAAGTGTCACAAAATATATTGATGAAAAAAGGATATATGGAAACTTTCAACATCTCTATGAAGATAGTCTTAGATTCATAAAACACAATTTACGCTCAATTCAAGTCGAAAAAGATTTTAACTCCAATGGAGTTTTGGAGATTGATGAAATCGTTTTGAGTGAGCTTATCATTAATGCACTTATTCATAGAGATTATTATATTAATTCTCCAATTAAAATATTTATGTTTCATGGTAGAGTAGAAATTATTAGTCCTGGGAAACTTTACAACTCCTTAACAGTTGAAAAAATAAAACTGGGCAATACCATCAGAAGAAATCAAACACTTGATAGAATTTGTAATGTGATTTTGCCCTACACGGGAAGAGGAAGTGGGATAAGAAGAGTGATAAAAATCAACCCCAATGTAGAGTTTATCAACAATAGAGAAAAAGAGGAATTTAAAGCTATCATTCCTAGACAAGAGTTGTTTTGAATGCAAACTTAAGTGAGCCAATGGATACCCACGAGAGGCAACAAGCGATACTTGATGGGGATAATTGTGCCAATAATATTTAACAAAACCCATGAACACCAAGAGATTAGGGATGCGATACTCAAAGAGCATATTATCACTACCTTCTCTTTTTATAGACTCCTTGCAAACTCCTCTGTATTTTTGAGTTCTATATCCCCTGAAACAAACCCCTTATCATTGGATAGTATCAAATCACACCCTACTTTTTTTGCCATGACATATTGGATGGTATCTTCCAAATCTTGATAGCTAGAGTTGTTTTGCATCAAGATACAGCTTTGGGTTACTTCATCGTTGCCAAACTCTACAACATGACATAGTTGATTGATTTGCATGATTGCCTCTAAGGCTTTGGATTTGTTGTTTTTGGAAAAGATATAGTAGAGGGTGGTGATAATATCACATGAGGTGAAGAGCTTGATGGAGTTGTCTTTGGCTAAGTGCGTAATAGCTTTATCACTCGCTTTAAAACTAGGACGAGATTCATCATAGATATCAGCTATGACATTGGCATCTAAAAATACTCGTCTATACATCCATATTAGCCTTAACCGATTGAATCGAAAAATCTGTAAGTAGCCCATTACCAAAACCACGCATCTCTTTTAATACCTCTTTGCGCTGTTGGGCTCGTAGCTTTTGGTATCGCTCTTCTATCATATCTTGAATAAGTGCTGTCATTGATTGATTGCTCTTATTGGCTAACTCTTCTAAGTGATTGGCTACCTTTTGCTCCAATACAAAGTTTTTGCGTACGGTTACACTCATAGTCTCTCCTTCGATGTAAAAAGTTTTATGTATATATTTTAGCGTAAAAACTCAATCGTGTCAAAATTAAAAAGTAATTTGCTATCGAGCCACTTCCAAATCCCCAAAA
>DYTG01000058.1 GCA_020726085.1 Sulfurovum sp. | reverse complement strand
TTGGATGGAGTATCACGGCAAAACGATTACCGATGATATTGTGGAGCAGTCAAATGCAAAAGGTATTAATTTATTGGATTTGAGACCCATTTTGCTAAGTAAAAAAGAGGATGAGCCATTGTACTTCAAAACCGATACGCACTGGAATCAAAGAGGTGCTGGGTTTGCATTTGAAGCAATTATCGCCTATCTCAACCGTAAACACAACATAAACATTATAATACCAAACTATCATTTTGAACAAACCCATCAAGGGGCGGGTGATTTGGCTAATTTCTTAAAAATATCTGCAATATTAGATAAAAATTATGAAAAAAGCTACTCTTATAGGTTTGACAAACAATCAAAAATTTGCAAAGGAGATATTGATAGAGAAGAGGGTAACCTAAGTCAATGTCAAGAGGTAGAAAATCAAGAAATGCGCATTAATGACCGACCTTTGTATATGATTAACAACACTATACAAAAGCATAAACTTTTATTGATATGTGATTCTTTTGGAATAGCCCCATCTGTACTTTATAATAACAGTTTTAATACGATATACAAGTGGCATTTTAATCATCTTCATGGAGAAAAACTAAAACGCTTTGTCAATCAAACGCAACCCAATATTGTGATTTATCAAATTGTAGAGAGAGATTTTTACAATAATCACATTGTAACGCCTATATCCAATATATCATCCATTGCCGTTAGCCATTTGGCTCTAAAAGAAAAAATATTCACCCTCTCCCACCATCCATACACTCAAAACGATCAATTTTCATTGCGATTCGACAAGGGTGTTGTGGAGTTAAATACCACCAAACATGACCCCATTATCACTTTAAACCAAACTCAAGTAAACTCAAGCAATGTTGTTTTGTCTGATGAAATAGATTCGCCCCTTGATACAACATTTCAGATTTTTTACAAAGAGACAAAAACTTCGCATTATAATCAAAAAGACTCTTATCGTGTTGCTATCAAAAAAGGAAACAATAGGTTTAATCTTCTTATTCCATCAAGATACATTAATAATACATTACGGGTTGATTTGGTATCATCTATTGGAAGTTATACAATCAAAAAATTTGAGACGTATGGAATGAATAGTTACGGAGAGCAAAAATGAAAACCGTTGTCGTTATCCCCGCACGTTTGGCTTCTACTAGGTTGCCCAATAAAGTTTTGCTTGATTTGGACGGTAAGAGTGTGATACAAAGGGTTTATGAACAAGCTCTAAAAGCCAAAAGGATTGATGCGGTTTATATTGCAACCGATTCGGTAGAGGTGCAAAAGCATTGTCAAAATTTTACACAACGTGTAGTAATGACAAGCCAAAGCCATGAGTCGGGAACCGATAGGGTAGCACAAACGGTTGAAAAGCTAGAAGCCGATATTGTTATCAATGTGCAAGGCGATGAGCCTTTTATTGAGCCGCAACTGATTGATGATTTGGTAGAGGCGTTTGATGAAAATGAGGTAATGGTGAGTGCAATGCACCGTTTGCACAGCGTAGAGGAGCTTAAAAATCCCAACGTTGTTAAGGTCACTGTCGATAAAAATTATCACGCTTTGTACTTTTCTCGTTCTATTATTCCCCATCATCGTGATGATTGGGAGTCGCTTTTGCATCATCATAGCACCATACCTTGGGCTTTGAAGTTCTATCGCCATTTGGGGATTTACGGTTACCGCAAAGAGTTTTTGATGCACTATACGCAAATGGACTCCTCTTATCTTGAGCGGCTAGAGAAGTTGGAGCAGTTGCGAGTGCTTGAAAATGGATACAAGATTAAAATGGTCGAAACATCCTATCAATCCATTGGTATTGATACGCTAGAGGATTACCAAAAGGCGTTGCGTTGGTTGCAAGGTTGAGGGCGTTTAGACCTCTTGCAACTGTGCAATCGTCTCCAAAAGGGCGTTGAGTTTGTTTTTAACCTCTAGGTACTCCAACTCGGGTTTGCTATCGGCTACGACACCCGCACCCGCTTGAAGGGTGATAGAGTTGGGTCCAATCAAGGCGGTACGGATAGTAATGGCACTATCCATATCTCCCGTAAATGAAAAATAAGCAACGCTTCCGCTGTAAAAGCCTCTTTTGAGTCCCTCAAAGTGACTAATAAGCTCCATTGCTTTGATTTTGGGCGCTCCCGTCATTGTTCCAGCGGTAAAAGTAGCACGGAAGAGATCAAACATATCTTTGCCCCCTTGAATTTGGGCTTGAATATCGCTTACCATGTGCATAACGTGCGAGTAGCGTTCGACACGCATCATTTGGGTTACTTTGACACTGCCTACTTTGGCTACACGCCCCACATCGTTGCGTCCCAAATCGACAAGCATAAGGTGTTCGGCACACTCTTTGGGGTCACTGAGCATCTCTTCTTCAAGCTCTTTATCACGGTGGTGTGTTTTGCCTCGTTTTCGAGTACCTGCAATAGGGCGTAGCAAAATATCACCATCATCAAGCTTAACCATCACTTCAGGAGAAGAGCCACAAATTGAAAAATCCTCAAAATCAAGCAAAAAGAGATAGGGAGAGGGATTTTTGGCACGCAAGGCTCGATAAAATGTCAAAGGGTCAATCGAGCCGTGTTGGGTGTAGCGATTGGAGATAAGGATTTGAAAAACATCCCCTGCTTTGATACTCTCTTTGGACTCCTCAATAATCGCCTTAAAACGCTCCTCATCAATCGCAAAAGAGCCATCTTGTTCGAGTTTGATAGGTTTGAGTGGTCGTGGAGTGTAGGGTTGGCTTAGGCTCTCTTTGAGTTTTGCGAGTTTGTCATGCAATGAGAGGTGGTTTTCGATAATGGTGAGTTTGGCACTCTTGTGGGAGTAGGCGATAATAATCTTGGGTCGTACCAAATCCATATCGGGTGTGTGGAGCGTATCTTCCAAAGCATCCATGTGGGGCTTAAGGGTAGGTTCAAAAACCTTGACCATATCGTAACCAATGAAGCCAATAAAGCCATCTACAAAACCAAATCCATGCTCCAATGCTTTGACCCGATAGAGTTTTGCATCGAGTTTGGCGTAGTAAGATTGCAAAAACTCAAAAGGATTTGCTTCTATGGTTTGTGGAACATTATCCAAAGTATAGAGCGTTTGGTTGTCGATGTATTGCAATCGCTCTTGTGTACCAATCGTAATAAAGCTAAAGTTTCCCTCGTTGCTATTGACGACACTCTCAAAGAGCATCGTGATTTCATCTGTAAAAATCTCTTTGATTTTGGCGTAAAGGGCGACGGGGGTAAGCTCATCAAATAGTAAATGTTTCATCATGCTCATCTTGTAATAAAAGCGTTTTTATTGATTTTGTCTTTAATGTCAATCAATGCTTTTGCCGCTTGGTTTTTGCTCTCGTAGCCACCAATAAGGAGTTTTTTATTGCCCCCTTGCTCTTTGATAATGTATCGGTATCCATTGGATTTGATAATGTTTAAAAAGCGTTCCCCTGGTTTTTCGACAAAAGAGCCTACTTGAATGTAGTAGCTACCATCTGGTGTAGTGGGTACGGCGTTGGTTTTGGGCTTTGGTTCTTCTGTTGGCAACGGATCTCTCTCTTTGCTAGGTGGAGTGTCGTTTGTGTTTGTCTCGGTGCTGCTTGTTTTATTCTCTTCATTTGCCCCGTCGTTGCTTTTTTCTACATCCATAATGGATGTTGCCTCTTCATTGTCAATACCATCAATGCTCTCATCCTCATAGGAAGCAATATCGTAAATGGATTTCGTTTCGGGCTTAAGCGTCTCATTCTCCTCTTGTTTCTTTGTCTCATCGACGATTAAATCGGGGTCACGAATGCTATCGGGATCTTGGAGGATATTTTCATCTTTTAGAGAGTCATCAAGTATGATTTTTGTTGCAATAATGGTGGACATCAATACAATAATAAACAAAGCCACAATGGTGAGTATCGTATGGGTTCGATTTTTGGGCGGTTTTAAATCATTAGCAATGAGATTTTCCACATACTCGTTTGCTTCAGGATTATTATTGAACTCTTTGGTATCCATAGTTGCCTCCTCTTGGTATTTTATTAATAAATAGGTCTATCGTAGATAATAAAATCTTGGGCCAATTGTTTCATCTCGTCTTTGATTTGTAGATGCAAAGCCTCATCGTGAATATTGTCGAGTACATCGGCGATTTTATTGGCAATGATTTCAAACTCTCTCTCTTTCATCCCTCGACTTGTCAATGCAGGTGAGCCAATGCGTACACCGCTTGTGACAAAAGGACTGCGTGTTTCACCTGGGACAGTGTTTTTGTTGACCGTAATACCCGCTCTTCCTAGTGCTGCATCGGCATCTTTTCCGCTAAAATTTTTATTTAAAAACGATACCAAAACCAAATGGTTGTCCGTGCCACCGCTTACTACCTCGTAGCCTCTTTGGATAAGTACATCGGCTAAGACTTTGGCATTGATTTTGACTTGTTTGGCGTACTCTTTCCACTGCGGTGATAGGTTGTGTTTAAATCCTACCGCTTTGGCAGCAATGACGTGAACGAGTGGTCCTCCTTGTAATCCAGGGAAGATAGCCGAATTGATTTTTTTGGCAATCTCCTCATTGTTAGTAAGAATTATTCCTCCCCGTGGACCCGCTAAGGTTTTGTGTGTCGTAGAGGTAACCACATCAGCATAAGGGAATGGGCTAGGGTGTTCACCTGCTACCACAAGTCCTGCAATATGAGCAATATCGGCAAAGAGTAACGCTCCTACTTCATCGGCTATTGCCTTGAAGCGTTTGAAATCAATCTCTCGTGCATAAGCCGAAGCACCGCACACAATGATTTTGGGTTGTGTGATTTTGGCAATCTCTAGCACCTTATCGTAGTTGATACGACCATTAAGCTCCACGCCGTATGTAAAACTGTGGTAGTTTTTACCGCTAAAGCTCACTTTTGAGCCGTGTGTCAGGTGTCCTCCGTGGCTTAAATCCATTCCCAATAGCTTATCACCTGCTTGAAGCAGTGCTGCATAAACCGCACCGTTAGCTTGGCTACCCGAATGGGGCTGAACGTTGGCAAAGGTGCAATCAAAAAGCTTGCAGGCTCTATCAATGGCTAGTTGTTCAACCGTGTCAGCATTTTCGCAACCCCCATAATAGCGTTTATAGGGATACCCTTCGGCGTATTTGTTGGTAAGCAGACTTCCCATCGCTTCGATTACAGCAGGATGGGTAAAGTTTTCACTTGCAATCATTTCGAGGTGGTCGTTTTGTCTAGTTAGCTCATCGTTGAGCGCTTCAAAAATCTCGGGATCAAATGTTTCTATTTGGTAACTCATCACTGTTTCCTTTTTTAGTTATTTATCGGTTTGTGTACGTTGTTTGCACGCTAGGGCATCGATACACAAGAATCCTTTGCCTTTTTTGGCAGGTTTTAGCTCTTCTAGCGTTTCATTGCCGCATTTGCTGCATTTTTGTTCATCGTTTGCAACCACTACTTTGGGTGCTTCGGGACGCATAGCAGGGAAGAGCAAAACATCTTGAATAGAGTGTTGATTGGTAAGTATCATCACCAAACGATCAATCCCAATCCCCTCTCCAGCAGTAGGTGCCATACCGTAGCTTAGGGCATTGATGAAATCCTCATCCATCTCGTGGGCTTCGTCGTCTCCTGCATCTTTGGCTTGACCTTGTTGCACAAAACGTTCCCATTGATCAAGGGGGTCGTTAAGCTCACTAAAGGCATTGGCGATCTCTTTTCCTGCCATAAAAAGTTCAAATCGTTCGGTAATAGTGGGGTTTTCGTCGCTTCGTCTTGCCAAAGGGCTAAGTTCTACGGGGTAATCGGTAATAAAAGTAGGATTGATAAGCTTGGCTTCAACAAACTCATCAAACAACTCCCCTTGTAATTGCCCCAAATTGAGCTTGGGTTTGATGGGTATCTCTTTGGCTTTGAAATAGGCATAAATCGCATCCATATCGTGGCAAATTTCCGTAGGTACACCCCCGATTTGTGAGAGCGAATCGACAAGAGTAATCTCAACAAAGTTGCTAAAATCAATCTCAATCTCACCGTAGGGAAGTTTGGAGGGGAGATTGAGGTGCGTAAAAAGATACTCAAAATACTCTTTGGTAATCTCAATCAAATCCCGATAGGTTTTGTAAGCCCAATAAAACTCAATAGCGGTAAATTCTGGGTTGTGTGTAGAGTCCATACCCTCGTTTCTAAAGTTTCGATTGATCTCATAAACCGCCTCAAATCCACCGACAATCAAACGCTTAAGATAGAGTTCAGGAGCGATACGCAAATATCTATCGACTCCCAAAGTATTGTGGTGCGTGATAAAAGGACGTGCATTAGCTCCCCCTGCTATTGGGTGCATCATAGGAGTTTCGACCTCCAAAAAGCCTCGCTCTTCAAAAAATCTACGGGTGAGCGAAACGATACGGCTACGCATCTCAAAGGTCTTTTTGACCGATGTGTTCATAATCAAATCAAGGTAGCGTTGGCGATAGCGAAGCTCTTTATCTTGCAATCCGTGGAACTTTTCGGGAAGAGGATGAATCGATTTGGTGACGATACGGAGTGCATTGCAATGGAGGGTAATCTCACCCGTTTGCGTCACAAAAGCGTAACCAATGGCTTGGACAATATCGCCCACTTCAAAAAGCTTTTTGATTTGGTTGTAGTACCCCTCTGGTAAATCGTCACGGTTGTAGTAGATTTGTACCAACCCACAACTATCTTCAATCTTAGCAAACGCTGCTTTTCCCATGATACGAATAAATTTGATGCGTCCTATTAGATGAAATATCTTGTTTTCATCTTTTTTGACTTCATCGCTTAGGGTGAATAGGTGAGCCGATTGAGAGAGAAAATCCTCTGAAGTCTCTCCTTTTTCAATGGCGTTAGGGTAGGGATTGATACCCATTTGACGCAACAAATCGGCTTTTTTTATTCTCTCTTGTATGTATTGATTTTCAAACAACGATATTTCTCCTCAATCTTAATATCTATTTTTTTTGGCTTGACACTCTTGGCACACACCAATGATTTGCATGGTGTGGTTGGTCATTTTAAAGTTAAACTTTTTGGCAATAACCTCTTGTTGATGCTCAATGAGTTCATCATGAAACTCCATAATTTTTTCGCACTCGATGCAAACAAGATGATCATGATGTTCATACGACAACAACTCGTAGCGTTTGCCCTGATCAGCTACACTTAATGAGCTAATCAAATTAGCATCTTCAAGAAGCGAAAGGGTTCGATAGACTGTGGCGATACCGATTTTGATTTTTGGGTATCTATCTTGAATGAGTCTATAGATCTCTTCGGGCGTAAGATGATGATGGTTCTCATAGAGTGCTTCAAGGATATACTCTCTTTGTTTTGTCTGTTTTAGACCGCTGTTTTTGAGAATATCTTTAAAATTATCTAATAACTCATCATAACTCATTTTGACCCACTTGCCTACGGTTCATTTACGATGAGTGTATTGATTTGCGAACTTGTCTCATTGGTTTGTGTGGTCGTAGTTGTCTCATTGGTTTCTTGATTCTCTATTTTCTTTTGAAAATTTGTGGAATCAAAGACCCTCATCTCCTCAAGCAATAAGAGTTCATTGCCGTATTGTTGCATATAAGGATAGGCAATGGAGCTATTGAGATCCAATTTGGGTGCGACATTATCACGAATGAGCGTAATCTTTAAAAGCGAAATGAAAAGAACCGAAAAAACCAAAAAGTATTTTCCCCCACTCAATCCTAATCCTGCCAAACGACTAATGAGTCCCATTTTGGAATTTTTATTGGCAAAATGGGCAAAGACGATCCCCGCAATCGCTGCAATAATCCAAATCATTAAAGCAATAGCTATAAAACCTATGAGATTCAAAAGAGCAGGATTTTCAAGCGGATAGGCTTTGTCGTAGATGTATTGGGCTACCAAAGCATATTGCTCTGAGGCGATAATCACACCTCCCACCAATCCAATAGCACCAAAAAACTCTTTGATAAAACCATTAACAAAGCCTTTGAGTGCCAAAATAGCAATCAAAGCAATGAGAGTAACATCAAGATAGTTTAAGGTACTGTAATCAATATGTTCAATCACACATGAGCCTTATGCAAATCCAAGTTTTTTCTTGACTTCATCTTTTTTGTTGGCGTATTGCAACGCAACATCTTTGGAAATCCGCCCCGCTTCGTACTCTCGTACAATGACTTGCGTTTGGGTTTGCATACCCGAATCCCCTTGTCCTAGTTGCATTTGCGAATAGATTTGATGCACTTTGTCTTCACGAATAAGACTCGATATAGCGTTGTTGGCGATGAGAATTTCAGGCGTAGCAACCCGTCCGCCTCCAAGTTTTGGAAGCAGCATTTGCGAAATTACGGCGATTAGCGACCCTGCAATCATTGCCCGAATAGCGGGTTGCTCTCCTGCTTCAAATACATCCAAAATCCTTGCAATAGTACCCGCAGCTGAAGAGGTGTGAAGTGTGCCAAATACCAAGTGACCCGTTTCAGCAGCTGAGAGTCCCGCTCCAATAGTCTCACGTGTACGCATTTCCCCAATAACAATAACATCGGGGTCTTGACGAAGAGCGTATTTCAAAGCCGCCGCAAAACTCACCGTATCAGGACCAACTCCTCGGTGCGAGAAGAGAGACTTTTTGTTTTCATGCACGAACTCGACAGGATCTTCAACGGTAAGAATATGTTTGTTTTCGGTGAGGTTAATTTCATTGATAATAGCCGCCATGGTGGTTGATTTACCCGAGCCTGTAGGACCCGTGACCAAAATAACGCCTTTTTCCCGTTTGACAATCTCTTTGTAAACTGCAGGAGCATTGAGCTGATCAAGCGAGGGAATGACGGTAGGAATCATACGAAACGCAGCAGCCATATCGGTCATGGTTTTGTAGTAGTTGCCCCTAAATCGTCCAATCCCTGGGAGCATAATAGCAAAGTCAAGTTCGCTGTGTTCTTCAAACTCTTGTTTTTGTTTTTCAGTAATGATAGAGTAACACATCTCTTCAATATCGTTGCCTGTTAAAACGGGTAAATTGACAGGTTTTAGCTTACCGCTGATACGAATTTGAGGCTGTGAACGACTCACTAAGTGCAAATCCGACGCACCATGTTTAGCAACACTTTTTAAAAGTTTCTTGACATCAATAGTGTCTTTTTTTTCTTCTTCGGCCATTGTACTATCCTTTAAAGTAATTTTTGATTGTATTTATCCAAATCAAAACCAACCATTATCACATTTTCTTCTTCAATAACGGGTCGTTTGATTAGCATTGGCTCTTTGGGCAACCACTCTATTGCTTCGCTATCGCCAAGATTTAACTCTTTGAGTTTAAGATTTCGATAGGTAGTTGAGCGTTTATTGAAAAGTTGCTCTATTGGCACATACTCTAGCCATCTTTTTATAGTAGATAGCTCTATTTTTTCTTGCTTGAGATCAACAAAATCATACGCTATAGCGTGAGCATCAAGGTAACTCAAAGCCTTTTTGACACTGCTACAACTTTTGATACCATATACTTTCATCGGGTTACTCAATAATAGCGGGGACAATAAAGAAATCATCTTGAGATTGCGGTGCGTTGCTTAGTATATCGTGTGAAATAGCACTATCGCAATAAGGCTCATCGCTTCTCATAGGTGTACCCCCTTGCAGTGTCGAAAAAGAGGCATCTAAATGATCGGTATCAAGCTCATTGAGGTTTTCAACATAGGAGAGAATATCGCTTAATTGAGCAATAATCTCGACTTTTTTATCCTCATCAATATGCAGATGCGAAAGCTTTTCAAGATTCTCTAAAATAGTGCTATCAATTTGCATGCAATCCCTTTACTTATATCTTGTCGATATTATAATATTAAAAACTTAAACCTTAATAATTTAATAGCCTCTTTAGTAAACAAATCCTACTTGTTTGAGTGCCTCTCGTTTCACCTCGGGAGAAGTAGAACGAGAAAGGAAAAAGCATCGGTTTTGTTTTTGATTTCTTTATTTCTTTCTCTTAAGTGCTGGGTAGAATAAAAATGTATATAATAGCAACATACAAAAAGGGCAAATATGGCATTTGATTGTTTGAATATTGAAAGTTTAAGCGGTTTTGATTGGGATGGTGGTAATCTTCTAAAAAATGAGATAAAGCACAATCCAAAGTGGCAAATTATAGAAGAGGTATTTTTTAATGAGCCATTAATTTTGCTTGAAGATACAAATTATTCAAATAAACAAGAGTGCCGATGTGTTGCATTGGGACTTACCAATGAAAAACACTTAGTA
>DYTG01000196.1 GCA_020726085.1 Sulfurovum sp. | reverse complement strand
TTTTTTTCACAAAGGTGATTTGATTGAGTACAATACTAGCCACGAGATTTTTACCAATCCACAAGATAAACGCATACAAGAATTTATCAAAGACAAATACAATCAAAACGCTTAGGATTCAAGGCACAAACCGTTGCACCTGTAGCCATTATTGGTTTATTGGTTTTTGAAAATACCATAATTGCGTTTGGGTATCGTCGGTTGTACCATCATTGTTGGTATCTTTTGATACTTTCATGCTCCAATAGGTATCGGTAATGTTGATACGAGAATAGGTGATACTCTCTGTGACGATAGAGCCTTGTGTATTGATAACATAAGGGATAATGTAGGTACCTCCTGAGGGTTGTGTGCCATCAAGTGTATAATTTTTACCCATAATAGAGGTTTCATTGAAAGAGAGTTGTTGTTGAGCTTCATCAAGTGTGTAAAACGTTTTGCCCTTAAGCTCATTAACACTTAACGCCAACGCATCAAGATACCAATCAATCGCCCCCGTTACATTAGCGTCTTCGC
Source organism: Sulfurovum sp. (assembly GCA_020726085.1). Lineage (GTDB taxonomy): Bacteria > Campylobacterota > Campylobacteria > Campylobacterales > Sulfurovaceae > FS08-3. The sequence continues at coordinate 1,344 of DYTG01000196.1, read as the reverse complement.
TCTCTTTGTACTCTTTGAGTGTCCATACGTTACCCTCTTTGGCGATACGAAGCAAGTTGGTTTGTCCCAAATCAATAGAGCCGTTGGTGTTGATATTGTAGGTGTTGCTTGTTGAGCCTACAACTCCTTGAGTGTTGTAGAGAGTACGCACATAGCTCGTTGATGTGAAAGATAAAACGGTAGTGATTCCATTAGTTGTGCTACGCAAAGACTTTCCTGATAGCTCCTTGATGCTAAACGCCAATGCGTATTGAGTCCCTTGATACCATTGGGTTGGCGTTACACGGTCGCTCACACCGTCTCCATTTTTATCGAAGCTCTCACTTACGCTCCAATTTTGGCTATTGTTGATAGAGGTTCGAGTGTAGATGTTTAAGCCCATTGCCAAGGAACCATCACTATTGATAGTGTATGAGTCCGCTTCCAAATCAAATCCATTAAGAGAGCGTATGAGGTATTGTGAAGTATGGAAGATAATGAGTATAGTGGTTTCGCCTTTGGTCATATAAATCTGTTTGTCTTGCAACTCACTTAGAGTAAATGCCATACTATTGGTGGGTTTTGTATCTTCAGTCTTATCGGTATATGCTCCATCTGCCTCACTTCCACAACCCATCAAAAACACCATTGTAACCATCATCAAACCCCATCGAATCAAATTCTGCACTAAAACCTCCTATTTTTTGAAATAATCATACCACATTCTTCTTGCTATATCAAGTTGTTTAATAATAAAGTATAAAATTAGCCATTATAATGCCCCAAAAGGAGTAAATCTTTGGTCATTCAAGAAGCTGTTGCTGTTATCTTCGCAGGAGGCAGAAGTTCACGTATGGGAGAGGATAAATCTCTGCTCCCCTTTGGAGGATTTCAGACGCTTAGTGCTTTTTTGTTTCACAAGCTTACGCCTTGGTTTGGACGTGTTTATTTGAGTGCCAAAACGCATAAATTTGGCTTCGACGCACCGCTGATACTCGATAGCTACCCCCAAAACTCTCCGCTAGTGGGTATCGTCTCTGTTTTTGAGCAACTTGAGGTGCATGAAATCTTTGTGCTTTCGGTTGATTCTCCTTTTGTGGACAATGAGATTATCCTTAAGCTTTTTGAATCAAAAGGTCACCACGATGCCATTATCGCCCGTTCTCCTAGTGGCACGCAACCCTTGTGCGGTATCTATAGACGCACCCTTTTACCCAAAGCCAAAGAGTTTTTAAATCAAGACAACCACAAACTCAATGCTTTACTCCAAAGCGTCGATACACTCTTCGTAGAGTTTGAAAAAGACGAAAAGTTTATGAACCTCAACCACCCCCACGAGTATCAACAAGCCCTAAATAGCGTGTA
>DYTG01000195.1 GCA_020726085.1 Sulfurovum sp. | reverse complement strand
GGTTGATTATAGCATAGTTTTTATAATCACATCATCTCTCACCTCTTTTGGTGTCACGCACTTACCCCATCGCACTAAAATAGCCCTCTTTGTGCATGAGTTCGTGGGGAGTGCCGTGGTCGATAATCTCTCCGTGTTCAAGCACATAGATGTAATCGGCACTTTGGATAGTACTAAGACGGTGAGCAATAGTGATAAAGGTTTTGTGTTGCATAAAAGGGGCTAGGTTGGCAAAGAGACGGCTTTCGGTTTGGATATCAAGAGCCGATGTGGATTCATCGAGGATTACCATGCTAGGATTGGCAAGTATCATACGGGCTATTGCCACTCTTTGGCGTTGTCCACCGCTAAGTTTAATCCCCTCTCTTCCTACTATTGTATCAAGTCCCTTATCAAGCTTTTCAACAATGGTGCTAAGTTGGGCAATCTCAAGTGCTTCATAAATAGCTTTGTCACTGCACTCTTTGCCAAGAGTAAGGTTGAAGCGTAAAGTATCGTGAAAAAGCTTAGGGTTTTGAAGGATGAGATAGATATGTTCACGAATGACTCTTAAATCAATCTCATCGGAGTTTATGCCGTTATAAAAAATCTCTCCGCTCTCGTGGGGATAAAATCCTACCAAAATATTGGCGAGTGTCGTTTTACCGCTCCCACTAGCTCCGACTAGGGCGATATTTTGATGCTCTTTGATGCTTAGCGAGATGTTGTTGAGAATGTTCTCTCTTTTATTGTAAGCAAAAGAGAGATTTTTAACCTCGATAGTCAAAGGCTTGTCAAAAGGATTGGGGGAGTTTGGGATACGTTTTTCTTGATGCATATCCAAAATCTCATTGAGACGCTTGATTGCCTCTTTGGCGTTTTTGAGGGCGTATTGGAAATTGATAATATCTTGCGTAGGAGCTGCCATAACCCAAAGGTAGCTAAAAATTGCCATCATCAATCCAATAGAGAGGCTACCGTAGGCGACAAACAAAATACTTACCGCTCGAAACAACTCATAACCGCTTAAAAAAACAAGAAATGACAACCGCATCGCCGCTTCGCTTTTGTAGCCAAAAGCAATCTCACGCTCTCGCAACTCTTTAGCACAGAGTTGAATCTTGTCAAAAAAATAATCCTCTTTGTTGGTAGCACGAATTTGAGAGAAAATATCGAGCGAATCGACCAAAGCACTTTGAAACTTTTCGGTAGCAAGATTCTCCTCTTTTTTGAGTTTACCCACGTTGCGCGAGAGTTTGGCGGTAAGAAAGACGACAAGTGGGTTAGTAAGGAGGATAAAAATAGCCAACTGCCAATCAATAACAAGCAACACCACAGCGGTAAAAAGGAGTGTCAAAACCGAGATAATAAATTTGCTCACCGTTGCACCGATAAAGGTATCAATGGTATTAATATCGGTGATAAGTTTGGAAGCAATAGAGCCGCTTTTGAGCATCTCATACTCTTTGAGCGAGACGGTTTTGAGGTGTTTTAGGAGTGTGATGCGTAAAAAATAGCTCACTTTTTTGGAGATAGTTAGAAAAATTTTGGTTTGCCAAATCGACAAAATAAATCCCCCAATACGCAGTAGTAGCGTCACAAAAAGCACAATCAAAACATAGCCACCTAGCGTCGTTTCAACGATATGCTCTTGAATAAACGCTACGATAATTTTCTCTTTGTCAAGCAATAGCTCATCGACAAGCATAGGAATAAGCAAAGGAATAGCCACGACCATCAAAGTCGAAAGCACAGCAACAACATTGCCTTTAATGAGTTGGCTTTTGTATTTTAAAATTTTACCAATAATGATTTCAAGGGTAATACGATTCAAACAGGTTTGCCTTTTTTGATTGGATTATAGCACAAGAAAGTTGGCTTTGGT
>DYTG01000194.1 GCA_020726085.1 Sulfurovum sp. | reverse complement strand
CTATTCAAACTTAGAAATTGCTTCCCTCGTTCCCATCCTCTTGATAAGAACGAAAAAACAAATAGATATTTACACACAGGAGAGACCATGCCAAATGACCCTACGCCTCATGATAGAGAACCCTTGCCTATCTCTTCATTGGCAGTCGTTGAGATAGCTATTATAAGTATGGTACTCTTTGGGGTCTATTTTTATATAGAGGCTTTATATTTTTATGCCCTTATTGGCTTTGCGGCGTTGGCGATGGTATCTACACCCTCTTCCAATAAACTTGCCTATAGCGTTTTTATGCGTGAGATTGTTATCGACGACGAAGCACCGCTTAAATCATTGGTGAGCTGGATTGTCCTTGTTTGGCTCACACTTAGCATCTATTTTCTTATCGACTTCTCCTCGACATGGATTGGTACAAAAGAGAGCATTTTTCGAGATTTGCTCTATGGCTTTATCCTCTGTTTTGTCACTATCAACCTCTCCTATATGCTCAACCATCTCTTGAATCTATCTTTGGATAACTCCATACCTGCAGGCATTGCTTCGGGTCTTCTTTTTGGTTTTGGGGTGGCTAGTATCGCTACGGGAGTGGGTATGTTGATGGCTTTGGTGTTTGTATTTTTCCTTTTTATGTCGATGAGTACCTATGTCATGGCATTTGCGGCTTCTATTTTGGGCAATGTGGGAATGGTAGTGGGATTGTGGCTTCGCAGTGTGGTGATTAAAATAGCCATTCATCTCTATACACTAGGCACTACCCATCCCATCAAGACACTCAACACTATTGCTACGAACTACTACAAACAAACACTCGTGTGGGATAGCAAACGACCACCCAAACTTTTTGATGTCGATTTCGATGAGAAAATAACCCTTGAGTACCATATCAATCTCTACAAAGATTTGCGATTTGCCCATTTGGGTATAGCACCCGTTTGGAAACTGGGCTATCTCTACAGAGCGTGGATTAAATCGACGTTTGTTTTTTATCTTCCTTTGGTTTTGTGGTATTACTACTCTCAATCCCCAAACAAAAAAGGAAAAAAATGAATAGAACCCAAAAAATAGAAAAGATTTTTGAGATAGCAAGACACAAACACAAACTGGATATTCAAAGAAAAGATAGCCAACGACTAGACCCGTATTATTATCTAAAAGAGATTGCTTTGGAGGTCGATGAGGTGTTGGAAGAGCTTTCACTCAATAATATCGCTCACCTAGAAGATGAGTTGGGTGATATTTTTTGGGGTTTGATGATAGCGATTGAAAAACTTACCTCACAAGGCTATATCGAGGGATTTGATAGGATTTTGGAGCGAGTTATCAAAAAATATGAAGAGCGAATCTATCCACTCAAAGGCGACGATGAGGATTATGAAATATGGAACAATGTCAAAAAACAACAAAAACTTGAACTCCAAAAAGAGAAAGAGAGAAGAACTGCAAAGATAGAATAAGAGTTGTGTTCTTTGGTGGTAAGCAGAACTATTTTTTTTCTCACTACGAAGTTGGAGCTTCGTAGTGAGAAAAGTAGTTTCTTTGATATTTACTTTTACGCCCCTGTACTCTTTTTCTCCAACGTTTGTAGGAGCTTTTTTGGATGAGGCGACGCATAAGGTTTTTGAGTTGGTTTTCGGTGATACCAAATTGTCGCTTAATTTCATCGTATAATGCTCCCACAAACCCACACCACCCCAAAACAAATTCTTATTCCCAAATCTAAAATAGAGTTTTTAGAGCTTCCCTGATTTTAAATCTTCCCCAAAACAGCCTTCTAAATTTATGGTATAATCATTGTTATCTTTTGGATAGGAAAAGTATGGCGAAAAAACTTGATGCGTTTGAGAGGTTGGTGGAGGCGTTGGAGGGGTTGCCCTCTATTGGCAAAAAGAGTGCGATACGTTTGGCGTACCACATGACGATAGTTGATGG
>DYTG01000057.1 GCA_020726085.1 Sulfurovum sp. | reverse complement strand
TAAAATTCAAAAAACATGCCCTATTTATGGGCTATTCATAGTTTTGCGAAGTTTTTAGAAATATAGAGTTAAGGTTAAGTCATGATTGATATGAATCAAATTTTTGCCAATACATTTTTGTCACTTTTTAAAGAGCTATGGATGTTTATTCCATTTTTGTTATTAAGATTTTATCTCAAATCTTCAAGAGGTAAAGGTAAACTGGGTGAATTTGCTGTCAATATAAAAACAAAACTTTATTTAGATAGCAGTATTTACCATAATCTTCACGATATTACACTTTCAACAAAAGACGGTACAACTCAAATAGACCATATTATTGTTTCAATTTATGGTCTATTTGTAATTGAAACTAAAAATATGAAAGGGTGGATTTTTGGTAGTCAAAATCAAAAGAGTTGGACGCAAAAAATTCATAAGCATACCAATACTTTTCAAAATCCACTCCATCAAAATTACAAACATATTAAAGCATTACAGGATTTACTTCACTTAGATGATAATCAAATTTTTTCAATTATTGTATTTATAGGAGAAAGTGAATTTAAAACACCAATGCCTCCAAATGTTACAAAAGGGGGAGAGTATCTGTCGTATATTGAATCTCAAGAAAAACAATGCTTATCTTCTAATGAAGTCAAACAAATTATTTCAATCATTCAAAATAATAGAAAAACTCAAGGACGACAAACAGACAAAGAACATATCAAAAATTTACAATCTAAGTATAGTAATACCTCAATTTGCCCAAAATGTGGTGGTGAATTAAAAAAACGAGAAGTTGCATCAACGGGTAATTATTTTTTGGGATGTTCAAACTTTCCAAAATGTAGATACACGAGAGATATTTGATAGCCAATCGGTGGGTCAAAGCCCACCCTACGATAATGATACAAACAAAAAGGAGACCAAACCAAAATGATATTCCCAAACCTAGAAGCAATAGAAAAACTCTCTATTGATGAAAAAATTGCACAATTTGGCAACAAACGCAAAGTCAAATACAGTAGAGGGCAATATCGTAGCAATATGATGCTCAATCCTCTAAGACTTAAGCATTTAAATAGATTGGACAATTTAGAAGCCGATACAGTTACGCTCAATCTTGAAGATGCGATTGCACCGAGTCGTAAGAGGGAGGCACTCGTTAATATTGCTTTTTTTCTCTCACACATGGAAGCCTCCAATAGCTTTTTGGTGGTGCGTACCAATCCGCTTAATGAGGGTGGGCGTCAGGAGATAGCGTTTCTCAATGATTTTGCTTTTGATGCGATACGGGTATCCAAAATCAAAACCCAAAAGGAGGTGCAAGAGGCGTTGGGGCTACTGGCAAAAGATAAAGAGTTGCATATCTCAATGGAGACCAAAGAGGCGTTTAATAACTTGCAGTCACTGCGGATAGATGAGCGATTTACGACGGCAAATATTGGGATTTTGGATTTGCTCAACTCTTTGGGATTACCGCAATCGCTTGTGCAAATGGGTAATCCTACGATTGATTATATCCTCTCCAAATTCCTTATTGATTGTCACAGCGTGGGGCTACAAGGGACTTCGTTTATGTTTCAAGAGTATCAAAATACACAAGCGTTTGAAGCGTGGTGTAAGCGTGAAAAGATGATGGGATTTAAGTCCAAAGCCTGTATGGGACCGTTGCAAGTCGAGATTGCCAATCGCATCTTTGGGGTCGATGAAGCCCAAATTGAACGAGCTAAACATATCAAAGAGGCGTTTGAGGCTCACTCAAGAGAGGGTGAGCATGGATTTATGGATGAGCGGTATGGGTTTATCGATGAACCTATTTACAAAGATGCGTTACTTGTTTTGAAAGGATTAGAATGAAAAAGATACTATTACTCTTGATTTTACCCATCTATTTGATGAGTTATGATTTTGCAAAAAATCGTGAGGTGCAACGCTTCATGGATGAGATGCACCAAAAACACAACTTCAACAAAGAGTATCTCACCTCGATATTCAAATTGGCTCAATACCAAAAGTTTGTCCACTCTCGCTACACCGTACCCAAACGCTCTTATCGAAGCGATGCGAGTTGGGATAAGTATGCTAAACATATTGTTGTGCCTATTATGTTTACAAGGGCTAAAAAGTTTAAAAAAGAGAACAATGCGTTGCTAAGCAAAATAGCCAATGAGTATCAAGTCCCTATCAATTTAATTATCGCTGTAGCAGGAGTAGAGAGCAATTTTGGTACCAATTTTGGTGATTTTGGAATCTTTGATGCACTCACCACTCTAGCCTTTTTCCCCAACCGTAAACAAGCCTTTTTTAAGTACGAACTCGAACAATATCTGCTCTTTTGCAAGGAAAAAAAATCGAGCGTGTTTAAGTTTAAAGGCTCATTTGCGGGGGCGATGGGGTGGGTACAGCAGTTGCCCTCTATCAACCGTAAATACGGAGTCGATTACAACCGTGATGGTGTGAGCAATCCATGGGACAAAGCCGATGCGTTAGCTACAATAGCCAATTTTTTGCACCAAAACGGATGGGATAATAGCAAAAAAATTGCAATCCAAGCAACCTGCAAACACAAAAGCTTCAACGCCCTTGAGAGTGGATTTGATAAAAAATACCCCCTTGATAAGCTTCAAGAAGCGGGGTTAAGATTTGGAGGTTTTAAGCAAAACCGTGCTACCCTTGCGGTGCTTTTTGGCAAACAAAGCGATGAGATATGGTTAGGAACAACCAATTTTGATATTCTAACCCACTACAACAACAGTGTCAATTACGCTATGGCACTCTATAAAATTTCAACAAGTTTTTAAGGAGTTATTGATGAAAAAACTACTATTTTTGATTATCGCTATCCTCTATCCGCTCTACGGCGAACTGCCACCTCTCGTCTATCACGAGTTGCAAGAAAATTCGCCCGAAGTGGTAATGTTGCAAGTCCTCAGTGTGAAGAGCAAAGCCATCGCATCGGCTCAAAGAGAGATTACATTGAGAGTAAAAGTGCTTAAAGTCGAGCGTACCCAAAGTGCTTTGGTGGTGGGTTCGATTATCACCATCGGATACACCACGACGATAAGCCATCCTATGGGTTGGGTGGGTCCTTCGCCTTTGCCAATATTGAGTGAAAAATACTCCTATAAAGCTTTTTTGGTGTACGACAAGGTAAATAAGCGTTACATTCCAAGTGCAGGTGGCAAAAGCTTTATAGGGCTTTAATCCACGCTTTATTGACCCATGGCTATAAGTTGGGCTAGAGCGGCACTCAAACCTGCGTTGTAGTCGGTGGCTACTTCGTTGGATATGTAGTTGGTGCGTTCATCTTTGTAGTCGTAATCGTTGGTGCTAAGAGGCCCACCTACCAAAGCACCCACCAAAATATGGGTGTTGATAGTAGGTGAATCGATGGAGTGCGTTAATGATTCGTGTGAGGCTCTGTGGTGAGGATTGATAGGGTAGTTGCTCCCAAAGCCAATAAGGTAGCTAAAATTAAGCGGATTGTCTCCCAAAATATAATCAATTTGGGATTGTGCAAACGCTAAATAGTCTCTTTTTTTGCTCTCATCGCTCAACAACGAGGCGTATTTGGCCGCAACAAAGGCTTGTGTCGAGGCGTAGCGTAAAGATCCCCATTGGCTAATCACCCTTAGACCCGCAGGTGAAGCAGGGACGCTGGTTATCCAATGCTCAATGTGTTGCTCCATGGCGTTGCGGTATTGGCTCTCTTGCGTGATTTGAGCCAAAAGCAAATAGACTCCTGCTGTGACATTATCCCAGCTCTGTACCCACCCCACGGGGGATTTATTGGCAATAAAACGTTTGGCATCATCCAGATAGCTTTCTTCGTGCGTGGCTTGATAGAGCCAAATGGCTGCCCATGCGATTTGATCTTTGTTGTCATCAAAGAGCTGATAAAAAGGCGAAGCGTCACGGTAAGCATTGTCACTAGGATAGGTTTTGGCAAAAGCGTAAATCTCTTTGGCTTTGAGCAGTAATCCATTGGCAAATGTACTATCACTCTCCCTAAAGAGCATATACCCCGAAGCCAATGCCGCTGCCATCGAACCGCTTACTGCTGCACATCCTCCTTGGGTGGCGTTGCAAATAGAGGTGGGGCGAGGCATGGTGAGATCTTGCGGTGCTCCCCAAAAGCCATGATCGGCGTTGCCGTTGCCTACTTGATAATAGACTCTATCGTCACTAGCATCGCCTTGTTTGCCCTCATCGTAGCTACGAGCGAGGTAATCCAAAGCGTATTTGACTTGTTTGTGGGCGTAATCCAAATCGCTGTAGGTGTGGGGATTGTCTATCATACTCCAATTAAGCATCGTTGCACTGTAGCTCATGGGTAGATTAAATTTGACATGGTCTCCTGCGTCAAACCAACCACCATCCAAATCAACCCCTACATCGCTCCCATCACCACTAGCTATTGGTTTTCGCCACACTGCACGTTCAAAAGGTCCCGATGCTTTTTGGGCTTCATAGAAGCTCATGGATAGATCAAGTGCTTGGGTATATTTGGAGCTATCCAACGCAACGCTTTGAGGCAGGGCTTTGACGGTGAGATCAAAGAAGAGTTTTTGGGTTGCACTCCCTTTGGAGAGGGTTGCTTCGAGTCTAATGGCTTTATCTCCCTCATTGTATACGGGACGCTTGATACCCCCAGAACTCAAAAGCGTTTGGGTATCGGAGCTACTCCACACGATATTTGATCCGTTTTTGCCCAGTATAGGCAGATAGAGATTGGAGGTGATGTTTGTAGCCACACTATTGAGTGCCTTGATACTCTCAAATGTAACCATTTTGGCATCTTCTATTACGCTTTGCTCATCGCTTAAGGCAGTGTTGGGTTGCGTTGGGGGATTGGTGGGGGAATCACTAGCAACACCCTCCTCTAAAGCAGCACAATAGCCAATCGTCACCGAGTCGTACGCTTTAACCACACGGTTAAATTCAACCCCTTTGGCTTGGATTGTAAGCGTGGTTGGGTCTTGCGTGTAGGTAGCATTCCACAAATCATTGACTTTTCCTTGAGCTTCAAAGCTTACACTCCAAAGCTTATCGGTAGGGCTTTGATTGGTAATGATGACATCGCTACAATAACCGCTACCCCAATGCGATTGAATTTTTTGAGATAGTTGCAAATGCTCACTGCTGTAGGATGTGACTGCGTCATTGGAGGGTGTGCTAGATGAAGCAGAAGCACTATTGGCACAATACCCAAAGCTTACAATCCCTTTAGCACCAATGGCACGATTGAACTCCACACCCCATGCATTGAGCCGTTGCGTAGTGCTATCAAAAGTATAATGAGCATTCCATAAGGTATAGATATCCCCTTTGACATCAAGTGTCACGTTCCAGAGTTTGGGTTGTGCTTGGGGATTGTAAATCTCTACCTCTTCACAAAAGCCACTGTTCCACTCGCTTGTGCGTTTGATTTTGACTACCAAATCGCTATGGGTTGCGGTTGCAAGAGGGGTATCTGTGGGATTTGATGGTGTAACGGTTGGGTTTTGCAAAGCACCTACGAGGTCTTTAAACTCGCTGTTGTTTTCCAAAAGGCTTAAGAGTTTTTGAGGCGTGAGCGTACTATCTATGCTCAATTGTGCCAATAGTGATTGAATGGTTTGGGGATTGGTATAGCCGTAGGGAGCTAAGATTTTGGCTAGGATTTGATACTCCAGTGAGCTATTGTTTTCCACCAAAACCCCAATATCTTTTTGGCATCTTTTAAGTGCCAGTGCAAGTTGCACAGAGAGGCTATCAATCGTTAATGAACGCTCAATCAAGCTCTCTTGAAGATTGGAGGGTTCAATTTGGACTATTTGGGCAGCGATACTCTTCTCCAAAAGTGCAAAAATCTCATCGCCAATCTCTTGATTTTGACAAATTCCATCCACACTAAGAGAGGTTTTAGATTGCAACGTTTTGGCTATTTCGATGTAGCTTTGGGTTGTATCAAGGGCGTTTTGTCGTATCAATTTGGCTTTTTGGTGGATTTGCATAGAGACGTTAAAGAGTTCTTTGTCTCCCTTGTTGAGTGCCTCCATAGGGTCTAATGTCAAACGCTCATAGGAGATATTATAGGCATGAGCCACGCTTTGTTTGGCATCTTCTAGTGTACTACTTAGCTCCACCATAGTAGCAATAAGGGTTGTAATGGGGGTAATATGAAGCGTAGTGTTTCCATCTACGGTAGCTTTGAGCTTTTGATCAAAAGAGGTTTTGGCACGTATATCAAAGCCTCCAAAGGCAACAACCAAAGCCTTATGATTGAGATAGTTGGCGTGTCTTAGGGTTGTTTGGTCTAAAACCAACGTATATAAACCCTCATCATCGCTTAGAGCAGAAGGCTCACCGTTGCTCAACTCTCCATCCAAATCAAGATCCAAAAAGAGCGTAGCCCCACTAATCTCGCCATCGACTACTCTGCCTTTGAGAGTAATAGTGTCGCTATTTGGCGTATTGTTTTGCGTGGCACCGCCACCACCGCCACCACCGCACGAAAGCAAGATAAACGAAAAGAGTAAACCAAAAAAAAGAGGCATGAAAGATTCCTTGAAAAATAAATTTATTATTATACACTCCTTGGGCTTAGGTAAACCCGATGAAATTTCCACCAAATAGCTGGGTAATTTGACGGGAAGATTCGTTGCAAGATTTCGATATGGGAATAAGAATTTGTTTTTTAGTGATGAGGGTTCGTGGGAGGATTATAGATTTCATCTGTTCTCATCTCTAAACCTCCTCATCAATTTTAACTTATTTTATCTAATGCGAATACAGGATTGCACAAAACGCTTTAGCTATTAACCAAAGAGCTTTAATTCCGCTTCGACTTTTTCCAGTTTATTTTGGGCATTAGCCAAAGCCTCTTTGTTTTCTGTTATAACCGCCAAAGGGGCATTGGCCACAAAGCGTTCGTTGCTTAGCATTCCATGAAGCTTATTAACCTCTTTTTCGAGTTTCTCTTTTTGTTTGGTGAGTTTGCTTATAATGGCACTCAAATCTATTTCGTTGGTGGGGATATAGACTTCAAGATTGTCGCTTACATCGGTTATGGCGTTGGCTACTTTGGCGACTACAAACTCTATCTCTTCTACTTTTGCAAGGCGTTCTATAAAGGGCTTCATGATTTGGGTATTCATGTTTTCATTGAGTTTAACATAAGCTTTGGCAATTTTAGAGTTGCCCATATCGATGATAACTTTGGCTCTACGAATAGCCGTAATAGCCTCTTCGATAATAGCAAAGAGATGCTCTGCTTGAGGATTGGAGGCTATATTTTTTGGAAAAGGCATAACCATAACTGATGCTCCATTCTCCAAAGATGTACCGCTTAGCTTGTGATAGAGATGTTCGGCAATAAAAGGCATAAAAGGGCTAATCATCTTGAGTGTTTCTTTGAAAATAGCTCCTAGTTCTACAATAGAGTCTTTGGAAGCTTTGGAGTACTCAATCCCCCAATCGCAAAACTCATTCCATACAAACTTATAAAGACTTGAAGCGGCATCATTAAATCGATACTCCTCAATGGCTTTGCGTATATCTTCCACAGCGTAGGAAAGACGGCTTAGCATATACTCCCCCAATGGCGTTGCGATAGGAGTTTGGCTCAAATCACCAAAGGTATCGACATTGAGTTGCAGATAGTTACTGGCGTTGTAGAGTTTGTTGGTGAAGTTTCTAAATTGCTCTAGGTTTTTTGCCCCCAACTTAATATCTCGTCCTTGCACTGCCAAAAATGCCAAAGTAAATCGGATAATATCAGCCGAATGCTCCTCTACCATATCGAGTGGGTCGATGACGTTGCCTTTGGATTTGCTCATTTTGTGTCCGTTTTCATCACGAACCAAAGCGTGCATATAGATGTCCTTAAAGGGAAGTTTGCCTTGAAAATGCTCCCCCATCATCATCATTCTAGCTACCCAAAAGAACATAATATCAAAGCCCGTAATAAGCAAAGCGTTGGGATAGAAATCGTGCAAATCGGTATCTTTGAAAGTTTCGCTCATTTTGCCACCATTTCCCCATCCAAGCGGTGAAAATGCCCACAAAGCCGAACTAAACCAAGTATCAAGCACATCGGGGTCTTGTGTGAAGTTGCAAGAAGCACAACGAGGACACGCCTCTGGCTCATCTTTTTTATCCGCCCATTGATGCTCACACTCATCGCAAGTAAAGACAGGGATTCGATGTCCCCACCAAAGTTGGCGAGAGATACACCAATCTCGTAATTCATCCATCCACGCTCGATAGGAGTTTAGCCAATGGGGTGGGTGAAATTTCGCCTCTCCTGCGTAGGTTTTTTCAATTGATTTTTTGGCTACCTCAGAGCGTACAAACCACTGCTTTGAGATGTAAGGCTCTACAATGTTTTTGCATCGATAGCAGTGTCCTACTTGATGATTATGCTCCTCTATCTTGACGATATAGCCCTCGTTTTGGAGTTTGGCTACGATAAGGGGACGTGCTTGAAGTCGCTCCAATCCTGCAAACTCACCGCAATAGTCGTTTAAGATACCCTTTTCATCAAATACGGTGATAAACTCCAAATCGTGACGTTTGCCCACTTTGTAGTCGTTTTGGTCGTGGGCAGGAGTGACTTTGACCACACCCGTACCAAACTCCCTATCGACGTGGCTATCAGTGATGATTGCAATTTTTCGTTGCGTCAAGGGCAATAGCACCTCTTTGCCTACAATGTGCTTGTAGCGTTCATCATCGGGATGTACCATGATAGCACTATCGCCAAAATAGGTTTCAGGTCGTGTAGTAGCCACCTCTATCTCGCCGCTACCATCGGCAAATTTGTAAATCATGTGATAAAATTTACCATTCACCTCGTCGTGTTCGACCTCAATATCGCTCAATGCTCCATCGTGGGTACACCAATTAACCATGTAGTTGTTTTGGACGATCATTCCCTCGTTGTAGAGATGTACAAACGCCTCTTTGACCGCCTCTTTGAGTCCCTCATCCATCGTAAAACGCTCACGACTCCATGCTGGAGATACGCCTAGTTTTCGCATTTGGTGTACGATAGTGCCACCGCTGTAGGCTTTCCATTTCCAAACACGCTCCAAAAACGCCTCTCGTCCTAGCACCTCCTTGGTAGTACCCTCTACTAGTAGTTGCTTCTCGACAACATTTTGCGTTGCAATCCCTGCATGGTCCGTCCCTGGTTGCCACAACGTTTTGTAGCCATCCATTCGCTTGAAGCGTGTGATAATATCTTGAAGCGTGAAAGTAAGAGCGTGACCGATATGCAAACTCCCTGTGACATTGGGCGGAGGCATCATAATCGCAAAGGTTTTGCCCTTTTCTTGAATAGAAGCATTCCCCTCTACCTCAAAGTAGCCCCTCTCTTCCCAAATCTTGTAATATCTATCTTCTGTCTCTTTTGGATTGTATTTATTTTCCATCTCTATTTATCTTTGGTGTAAAATTTTTTGCCATTATAGCAAAAGGGGGCTTAGAATAGATGGGTATAGGGTTTTTGGTACTATAGTTAGCTCTGGCGACTCCGCTAGAAGCGGAGAAGGAAGTGCTTAAACGAGTCCTTGCTCAATCATAGCATCTGCGACTTTTCTAAAGCCTGCTATGTTTGCGCCTAAAACTAAGTTAGTAGGTTGATCAAACTCAGCAGCAGTAGAACTTGCGTTGATGTAGATGTTTTTCATGATTTGTGCTAGTTTTGCATCAACCTCTTCAAATGTCCAACTGCACATAGAAGCATTTTGTTGCATCTCCAACTGACTTGTTGCGACACCGCCTGCATTTGCCGCTTTTCCTGGACCGTAGCAGATTTTTGCATCAACAAAAGCATGAACAGCATCTAAAGTTGAAGGCATATTTGCACCCTCGCTTACACAGATACAGCCATTTGCAAGAAGATTTTTTGCATCATTTAAGTTGAGTTCGTTTTGTGTAGCACTTGGGAATGCCGCAAAACATTCAATGCCATAAACTGCATTTGTCCCCTCAGGATACTCTTCTACTGGAGTATATTTTGCATTTGGTCTGCTTTTTAAATACTCAGTAAGTCTTGCTCTTTTTACCTCTTTTAAATCTTTTAAAAGATCTAAGTCAATTCCATCTGGATCATAAATCATACCGTTTGAATCGCTGCATGTTACAGGAATTGCTCCAAGATGGTAAAGTTTTTCGATAGTATAGATAGCAACATTTCCACTACCTGAAACAACACATCTTTTGCCCTCAAGAGTTTCGCCTCTGTCTTCTAGCATATACTTTGCAAAGTAAACTGCACCATAACCTGTCGCTTCTGTTCTTGCAAGTGAACCACCCCATTTGAGTGATTTTCCAGTAAGTACACCCTCGTATCTGTTGGCTAGTTTTTTGTACATACCAAACATATAGCCAATCTCTCTGCCTCCAACGCCGATGTCACCAGCAGGAACATCAGTATTTGCACCGATGTGTCTGTAGAGTTCACTCATAAATGCTTGACAAAATTTCATAATTTCATTGTCAGATTTGCCTTTTGGATCAAAATCACTGCCACCTTTTCCTCCACCGATTTGAAGACCTGTGAGTGCATTTTTGAAAATTTGCTCAAAACCTAAAAACTTGATAACACCAGCATTAACGCTAGGGTGGAATCTAAGACCACCTTTGTATGGTCCAAGAGCAGAGTTGAATTCGATTCTAAACCCCTTGTTTACTTGGATTTCTCCGTTGTCATCTACCCAGTTCACACGAAAGAGAATCTGACGCTCTGGCTCAACAATTCTCTCAATAATTTTATGTTGTCCGTACTTAGGATATTTTTCCATTAAAGGTCTTAGAGACTCTAAAACCTCTTCTGTTGCTTGATAAAATTCTGTTTGTGATGGACTTGTTCTTTTTAGGTATTCAAATACCTC
>DYTG01000056.1 GCA_020726085.1 Sulfurovum sp. | reverse complement strand
TATTTGGGAATAAGAATTTGTTTTTTAGTGGTGTGGATTTGTGGGGGCATTATACTACCCCTTGAAGTGCTTTTCTAAAGCGTCTAAAGCCCTCATCAATTTGTGCTTTGGTGATAGTAAGGCTGGGCAAAAATCGTAGGGTATTGCGTCCTGCTTTGAGTACGATAAGTCCCTCTTGCATGGAGTTTTTGATAATAGTACCCAAAATTTCGCTACTTGTTACGCGCAATCCTCGCATAAGCCCCAATCCTACATCTTGTATAAAAATATCGTACTCTTTGGCGACACTTTTGAGTTGCTCTTCAAAATAGATAAGCGTTTCATTGAGATAGCCGCTCTCGTAATGCTCTTGAAGTACCTCACACACCGCTAAACCCGCACTTGTGGAGAGATAATTGCCTCCAAAAGTACTGCCGTGGTCACCCGCACTAAAAATATCTTTGTGGGTTGTCATCACCGCTCCAATAGGCACTCCGCCTCCTAAACCTTTGGCAAGTGTGACAATATCGGGCTCGATTTCGTAGAGATTGGAAGCCAAAAACTCACCCGTGCGATAGACACCCGTTTGTACTTCATCGACGATGAGCAAAATCCCTTTTTGTTTGAGAAATGTTGCCAACTCTTGCACCTCTTTTTTGTCAAGCGGCTCTACACCGCCCTCACCTTGGACGAGTTCTATCATGACCGCTACGGTTTCATCGTCAATAGCATCGTAAACCTTTGCAATGCCATTGTGGTAGCTAAAGCCCTCAGGATAGGGTGCGAAGTTTTGGCTATGAAAGCTCTCTTGTCCTGTAGCTTTGACAGTGGTGATGGTACGTCCGTGGAAGGAGTGTTCAAGAGTGATAACCTTGTAGCGTTTGTTGTCAAAGTGGGTTTGCCCGTATTTTCTAGCTATCTTAATCGCCCCCTCATTGGCTTCAGCTCCTGAATTGGCAAAAAATACCCGCATATCGTAGCCGCTAAGCTCGACTATCTTTTGAGCCAATTTGGCTTGGGGTTGGATAACTTGAAGATTGGAGATGTGGATAATCTTTTGGACTTGTGTGGTGATAGCGTCGATAAGTTTGGGGTGTGCGTGTCCGATGGAGTTTACAGCAATCCCCGAAGCAAAATCAACATACTCTTTTCCCTCTTCATCCCACAACAACGCCCCCTCGCCTCGCACAAAATTGGTATAGTTGCGCGCGTAGGTATGAAGCACATACTCTTTGTCAAGCTCTTCTAAATTCATTGTTTTATCCTAATGGTTAAGTTTTTGCGATTTTAGCATTTTTCGGTTTAAAGTGATGCAAAAGAGAGTCATTGCGAAGCACGAAGCAATCTATTTTAAATTTTTGGTTTTGTATTGTCTGTGAGCGATTGCATATAGGGTTTTAAAAACGCTTTGCCTCGTTCAAATTCGACCTTAAAGAGTGTGCGTATTTGGCTTTTGGTGAGCATCTCTCCCTCTTTGGTACGGTTAAAATAGATACAAAGGAGTCGTCCTAGAGCGTAAGTGATAGCTCCCGTATAGAGCGCATTAAAGGCACTGCCATAAAGCGGTATCAATTTGACAAGTTGTCGCCCCAGTAGCGAAAAAACAAAAGAGCCTCCCAACGCTGCAGAAAGCTCAGTTATGATTTTGACATCAAGCTTTTGGTTGTAAATCGACGCAATAGAGTGCAGCATTTTGGCTTGGATAGAGGTAACAATAGGGATAGAAGCCATAGGTAGAGGTATAAGTTCTGAAGTGCTGCTCAAAATGGCGTGAGTGATGATGTGGGGGTGGGCTTTGGAGGCGTAGATATCACCAAAGTTATCCATCATAAGGGAGCGTATGCCGTAGGGAAAAACCTCTTCAATCGCTTCCCATAAAGCCTCTAGTCCGTAGTTAGGATTGATGTATCCATCTTGAGGTTTGGTTAAATCAACCACGACAAATTTTTCTACAAGGATGCGATTATGCTTGAAGAGTTCACGCTGCTGGAGCAAGGGACGGCTTAGGTTATTGGGTACGTTGGCAAAAGTCTCAAAAGGATAGGGTTGGATATGCTCCATGGTGATATCCTCGTACCCCTCATGGATAGTAGTTTGCACGACAATGATAGGATAATTTTTGTTTTGGGTAATGGTTTGTAGATGCTTTAGCATACTCTCCAAATTGCTATCAAGGGCTTTGACGACGACCATTAAGATATGGGCGTGTTGTTCAAAAAACGCAATATCTTCAGCGGGGTTATAATCTATCTCGCCAATCCCTTTGGTATCAAGAAAATGAATAAAAGCCTCTTGGGAAGTAGGAAAGGCGTATTTGGTCGAAAACTTTGTACAGGCTTCAAATCCATTGCCAATCTCAATGTCGTTTTGGTGCGTGAGGGCTTTGATGATAGAGGTTTTGCCCGATTGTGTCTTGCCAAAGAGCCAAACGACTGGGATAGGTAGGGAGCTTTTGAGCGTGAGCAGTTGGGCTTGGGTATCTTCTTGCTCTAATTTGGGTGCAAAAAGCATCGCTTTAAGTGTCTCAAGGTGATTTTTGGATTGTTTAAACATCCTATTTATCCTTTAATGGTTGTTGCTTCAAGGCTATTGGCTTGAAGCAACTTATCTATAATCGTTTGCAAATCGCTATCTTTATTGGCGGGAATGTTGAGTTCAAAGCTATTGCGTAAGGTTCTATCGGTATAGTAGTAGCGTAGATGAAGAGCGTAAAAGGGGGTTTGAATGACTCTTGCATCTTTGAGTCCCGATAGCGGAAAGTCCCAGTTATGAAATTGACCATCAACGTAAGCAAATTTGGTACCAATAAGTATCTCTCCGTCTGCTTTGAGATTGCTTTGGCGATAGTAGTAGGGCATACCAAAAGCAAAAAGAGACAAAAAAGCGATAAATCCTATCATTGCCAAAAACATAGGCATTCGAGCTTCTGCTTCAATCATGGCGATGAAAATACCAAAGATTAGCACAAACATAACAACCATAATAGAAAAGAGTATTTTATTTTTAGCTTTTTGAGTCTCAAACATATAGTGGGCATATTGGGCTTTTTGCTCACTATCCAATCTCCATCTTGCTACCAATTTGCTCTCATCAATCAAAGATTCAAGCTTTTTGGCTCTTAGATGATACATCCATGCAACAATCAAAGCACTCAAAAGAGCCGCAATGGAAACAAAACTTAAAGCAAAAACCCAACCCGTAGCTTCAAATACCATGGGAGGCACAACCATGGTAAAAACAAAAAAGAGTGCATAATACAAAGCACGTTTGACGATAAGGGTTTGAGAGTTTTTGACGACACCAACGACTGTCGATTGTTTCATAGTATGCTCCTTATTCTTTGCAATCATTATAACATAAAACAGATACCATTATTGATATTTTTCTCGGGAGAGGCGGAATGAGAAAGACGATGGGAACGAGGAAAAATTTAAAACCTTACAGGACAATCGACACAAATTTTAGCCTCGGGTTTGCTGATACGTTGAGCGATAAACTCTGCAAAATCGGCGTTGAAACATTGAGCTACTACAAAATCCTCATAGCCTATCTTGTGGGCAATTTCACGTGTTTCGATATCGAGTTCAAAGAGCGTTTCGGAGTTGTCGATGGTAAAAGCGATGGGATAGATAAGGACTTTGAGGTTTTTGGGATTGCGAACGGTATCATCAAGGGCAGGTTTAAGCCACCTACCCGCACCCACTTTGGATTGATAGACAAGTTTGGTGTCTTTGAAAGAGACTCCTTGAAGCTCTAAATAGAGTTTGAGTGCCGAAAAGTTGGCCTCTATTTGCTTCTCATAGACATCACCGCTTCGAGCAATGTTTAGAGGCAATCCGTGAGCCGAGACAATCAAATCGTACTCTTTTGGGTTACGCTCCCCCAAAGCTTCGATGATTTTATCAAAACTTGCTTGGATATAGTCTCTATCGTCATAGTAGTTGCACAAAATTTTCATTTTGGGTTGATAATTGAGAGCTTTGCAATGGGCTTGTATCTCTTCAATCGAGGAGATAGTCGTCGTAGTGGAGCATTGGGGATACATAGGAAACACCACAAGCCCCTCAATCCCTTGAGCTTGACACGCTTTGATAGCCTCTATTGCAAAGGGAGGCACATAGCGCATAGCCATAAAGATAGGCATATTGAGCTTGGTTTGAAGTCTATCAACTAGCCCTTGTGTGAGCTGGGTTAGGGGTGATTTGCCACCCAAATGCTTTTGGAAGTTTGCTTTGACGGCATTGAGACGCTTTTTGATGATGATAGTACCTACGAGTTTACGCATCAAAGGATTGATGGGCAAAATGTATTTGTCGCTAAACATATTACGCAAAAAGAGTTCAACTTCATCAAGGTTATTGGGTCCACCCATATTGAGCAACAACAAAGCTTGTTTAGGCATAGAGTTCCTTTAGGCGAGGTTGAGAAAAAAAGTTATCGATGAGTTGTCGCATTGCATAAGGGTCGCTCATAGCATTAATGCCATCTCTAAAAGTACTTGCCCCTTGATATCCTGCTTTGGAATAAGTGTGGAGGTGTTTGCGAAAAAGCACTGCCCCATACTCACCGTAAAAGGCTATCATCTCATCAAAATGCTCCAAAACCACCTTGTGGATAAGCTCGCTGGGGACATCGTCGATAGCGTTTTTCATTTGATAAAATATCCACGGACTTCCAATCGCTCCACGTCCTACCATTACCCCATCGGCCCTGGTGTGTTCAAGTACCCATTGGGCTTTGGCGGGTGTATCAATATCACCATTGGCAAGGACGGGAATGGTGACGTTTTCTTTGATTTCTTTGATAGCATCGTAATCAACAGCGGCTTTGTATCGACCGCTCCGTGTTCGTCCGTGTACGGCTATAAAGTCCGCTCCTGCTTCTTGGCAGACTCTTGCAATCTCGACATGATTTTTTGTATCAAAGCCTAGACGAATTTTGACTGAAGTGTATTGTTTAGTGGAGTATTTTTTGATTGTTTCAATCGCTTGTGCCATCAAGGAAAGGTCTCTTAGGAGCGAACTGCCCGAAAGGTTATTGACCACTTTGGGTACGGGACAACCGCAATTGAGATCAATGCAATCAATCCCCTCTTGTTCGTTTAGCCTCTCAATAGCCTCTCTAAGGACTTTGGGGTCCGATCCTGCTAATTGCACCGAATAGGGGGTTTCAAGGGGGGATTTTTCGAGCATTTTAAGCGTTTTTTTGCTTTGGTAGGCTAGGGCATTGGAGCTAATCATTTCGCTCACCGTCAAATCAGCCCCAAACTTTTTGACCACACTACGCAAAGGCAAATCAGAGTAACTTGCCAATGGTGCTAACACATAGAGAGGTTTGGAGAAATCAATGCTCATTTAGCGGCAAACTCTATCAATATCAATCAAATCTTCAAGTTTGATGGGAAAGTTGTGATGTTTAAGCTCTAATAAGGCTCGATATTTGACAAACTCATTTTCGTTTTGCTCCTCCAAAAACTCATGTGCATCTTCGAGTTTTTCGTACTCAAAGAGGATGTAGATGTAGGCATTTTCAGCTTGTTCGTTTTGTTTTCTAAGGGTATTAAAGAGCGTTACAGTAACATTGGGGGCAAACTTTTTGATAGCCGTTTTGGCAAGTCGCATATAATCTTCGCACTCAAAATCGATTGCTTTGACGTATTTTTCAATCATCTCGTGTGTCAAGCCAATCTTTTCGCCCTCATCAAAGCGATCAAGCATTTTGTAGAGATTGGCTTTGCTTAGCATGGAGATGTATTTCAAAGCTCCCTCAAAGGTGGCTTTGGAAAAATAGATATCAAGGGCATTATCGATGATGCTTTTATCGTAACTCTCTTTGGCACGCAGGACGCTTTCGACAAACTCATCGGAGATTTTGAGTCGATTGATTTCGTTTTGAATCACCAATGGATTGGTTTTGGAGAGAGCGTTTTTGATTTTTCTATCTTTGATTTCGACGTAATTGCCGTTTTTAATATCTTTGACAATCTCCATAGCTCCCACAAAACGGTTATCCAATCCCTCTGCCGAACAGTTTACCTCAATATGACACCCATCCAAAATTTTGGCTCCATCTTTCATTTGTGTTTTAAGGTATCGGTGTCTTTGAGGCTCTTTGAGGATAGACCAATAGAGCGCATCTTTGAGCGTATCGGTATCTTTGACCCATCGGCGAAGCTTGAAGTAGTTTTTGAGTCCATAAAACATCATGTGGGCTATCGAGGCTACCAAAAGTATCATCATAGGAATAACCACCCAAATAGCTACAAGAAATTCAAAATGTATTCCAAAGAGATTGGTAGCGTAACTTGCTGGATTGATATAGTGTGCAAAAGCACCTACAATGACGATTAAAGTCAAGGCTGCAACGGTGTAGAGTGTTATCCTCATGGCTTATCCTTTTATTTGTTTTTTTCTTTTATTTCACGACACGTAATGCAATATCGAGCAAAGTTTTTCACCTCTAGGCGTTCGATACCTATGGGTTCTTCACACATTTCGCAAATACCGTACATTCCATGTTTTATTTTAGCCAAAGAGAGTTCAATCTCTTGTAGTTCACAGTATTGTTGTTCCAATATCGCACTATCAACGGCTGTCTCAACGGACGCTGCTGCGTAATCTCCCTCATCGTTAAGCTCTGAGTTTCGTACATCGTTCATATCACGCTCAGTTTCTGTAAGATTTTTGATAATCTTCTCTCTTTTGTTTGACAACTTCTCTTCAAAATGGTTTAATTGCTCTTGTGTTAGCATGGTCTTCTCCTGATGTATTATTTGTGATAAGGGTGGTGGCTTAGGATACTAAAGCCTCTATAGATTTGCTCCAACAAAACCACTTTGACAAGCTTGTGTGACATCGTAATAGCCCCTAGCGAGATGGATTTGTCGCACCGTTTCAAAAAACTCGACTCAAATCCATACGCCCCACCGATGAAAAAATTAACAACCTCTCTATCTTTGAGCGTATTGGCAAAGGTATGGCTATCGACACTTGGACTTGATGGGTCAAGCACAATAGAATATCCGCCCTTAAGATAGCCCTCAAGTGCTAACGTATAGCTTTTTTGAGCCTCTGGGGCTGAAATATCTTGAGCTTTTGCGATATTTTTATTAAATACCTCAATGATTTCAATCTGTGTAAAGCGTTTCAACATCTTTGTGTAGTGGTCAATTAAAGGTGTATAGAGACTCTCTTTGACCCTCTTATCAACAATAATAATATTTATTTTCATGTTTTTCTACTATAAGATTATTTTATCTTATTGGATATTTGTAAAAGTATTATAGAAAAAAATCATATAAAAACTGTTTAAAAAATAAGATTTATCTTTACAAAAGTTAAGTTGGTTTACCTCTCTACTCATTTGTCACAAAAACAACAACGCACAAAGAGTTAAAAACGTACCACAAACCCTCTATCTAGTCCTGCTAAATCTTGATAGAACTCAAACCTATCAATGGCGTGTTGGGCAAAAAATTTCTCAAGCGACTCTTTTTGGTCATATCCCATCTCACACGCAAGGTAGCCAATCCCTCGCTTTTGGGTATCAAGGATAATGGCTTTGAGCAGTTCATCCCCCACTTCACCCCCAAAAAGAGCGCTATGAGGCTCATAATCTTTGATATTTTTTTCCAGCTCAAAACCGTTGGCGATATAGGGAGGGTTGGAGACGACAAGGTCAATAGTACCCTCAACCCTATCCATAAGGTTGCTTTGTATCAATTGTATGTTTTTAAGTCCAAAGTAATCTATGTTTTTTTGAGCCAGTTTTAAAGGAGCTTCGTAGAGGTCGGTAGCGATAATGGCAAGGTGTGGAAATTTACGTGCTAGTACAATCGAAATCGCTCCGCTTCCTACACCAATCTCGACAATACGCTTAATGTTTGCGTTTGCGATGATTTGGGCGACTCTATCAATAAGTATCTCTGTTTCGGGGCGTGGAATCAATACCCCTTGATGGATAAAAAGCTCACTATCGTAAAAGCTTACTTTGCCTACGATGTACTCAAAAGGCTCATGGTTGGCTCGTCGCTCAATAAGCCTCCAAAAATCTTCAAGATGTTCAATCTCCTCCCTATCGTGAAGCGTCAAATAGATGCGATCTTTGTCCAAAAAATAAGCCAAAAGCAGTTGGGCTTCCAATTGAGGACGAGGGCAAGAGTCGCTAAGCAACACTCTTGCCTTATCTAATACTTCACTTATTGTCATCAATAAAGGCAAAAATCCCCTCTTTTTGAAGTTGGGGTTCTTCATGAAAATAGGCTCTCTCTTCGTATCCCAAAACTTTGAGACGTTCAAGTACAGGGGGATGGGTGTAGTAAAAAAAGATAACCAATGGATGCGATTTGGGAAAGGCTTTGTTTTCGCTAATAAGCTTCAAAAGAGCCGATACCAAATGCTTCTTGCCACCCATCTCACCACCAAAAGCATCGGCGGCGTACTCATTGTGACGACTCACAAAGCTCACAAAAGGGGTAAAGACAAAGCTTACAATGGGCATAAGCAGCATCAACAACGCTATTGTCACTCCCGCACTAGGCACTACACCTATATCGGTAAAGAGTACATCAGGAAGGTGTCCAAAAATATAAAAAGTAACAAACAACAATCCCGCCATAAGGGCTATGTTTTTGAAAATATCACCGTGTTTGAAGTGTCCAAGCTCATGCCCCAATACCGCCAAAAGCTCCTCTTTGTTGAGTTTGGCAAGTAGAGTATCAAAGAGTACCACCCGTTTGCTTTTGCCTAGCCCTCCAAAATAGGCGTTGAGTCGGCTATCTTTTTTGCTTGCATCCATGACAAAAATACCCTCACTTTTGAGTTCTACTTTGCCCAACATCCCTACAATAGCCTCTTTGAGCTCGCCCTCGTCGAGGGGGGTAAATTTGTTGAAAATAGGGGCGATAACAGTAGGGTAGATGATATTTGCCATCAAAACCACGCCAAGCATCACCCCAAAGCCCCACAACCACCAGCCATCAAAGGCACTAATAATCCACGAAAGCAACGCAAAAATAGCCCCACCCAAAAGGGCAAAAACCAAAGTTGATTTGAGGGTATCGAGAGCGTAATCTTTGGGACTCATCTTATTAAATCCAAAATCTTCATCGATTTTAAATTTCCTATAGAGTTCAAAAGGTAATCCAACGATAAAATTGACAATCGCAAAGCCAAACAAAAACGCCACGCTTTGCATAATCGCCCCTTCAAATCCCAAAAGCCCATCAAGCCACGCAAATCCTGCTATAATCCACCATAAAAACACAAAATAATCGACAAAGGTCTCAACAAGTCCCAATTTTTCTTTGGCTACTGCGTAGTTTCCTGCGACTAGATAGTTGCTTTGATTCATAAGCACAGGCACTTTTCGCTTCTCATTATTGATAAAGCCAATTTGCATAATCGAAATATAGAGCTTCATAACCGTATAAATTGAATAGATAATAACGACATTTTCTAACATTTTTTTCCTTTAGATTTTAAAGATTTGATTATAGCTTAGGATTTCTTTTAGAGGGGTTAAGGAGGGGATAACTTGTGGAGAGGAAAATCAAGCGAATTGCTATTTAGCCAAACAATTAAACCTTGCCCAATGTTTCAAAATGCCACAATGGTGGTCAAAGTCTTTGCCTCTTAAATCACCACCTTTTAATCTTATCTGTTTGCTATTTAGTGTATAATTTTAAAATATATTCAAAAAAGGAGAACCTATGCAAGAGACTACCAAGCCGCATAAAACCAATGAAGATAGAATTGAAGCCATTTACAAATTAGCCAAAGAGCATTTTGGTGAAGTCCGTTTTGTGGGCATTAAGTTGCACGACAAGATTGGTTGGATTGCCAAAATACAGTTTGATGAGTTTGAATCGCTTGTAGCAGAGGGCGAAAGTGCCACCGAAGCACTCAAAGATCTCAAAAAACGAGTCAAAAAGATAGTGCATCGTTACAATATGGTCTAAGAGTAGGCTTTTGTGAAAGATAATATTATTTTTATTGGTTTTATGGGAGTTGGCAAAGGGACGTTTGCAAGAGAGTATGCGGTTCATAGCGGTATTTTCAATATTGATACCGATGACCTCATCGAATCGGCTCACAATATGCGCATCAAAACCATCTTCAAAAAAAAAGGCGAACCCTACTTTAGAAAACTCGAACAAGAGTGTGCCAATTGGATAGAAAACTCTATCGACCATACCATCATCTCTTGTGGTGGCGGGTTTTATAAAGTCCAAAATATCAAGCAACTGGGTACTGTGGTGTGGCTAGATGCCTCGTTTGAGTGGATATACGATCGTCTCAAAAATGCTCCCAATGCCAAAAAAAAGATTGCCAAACGCCCCCTTTTCAAACGAGAACACGAAGCTAAAAAGCTCTATAAAGTACGCAAAAAAGAGTACAGCAAGGTTGCCGATATTGTTCTCGATATGGAAAAAGGCGATACCAAAGATATTGTTAAACAACTCAACAAAAAGCTGAGAATGCTTAAATCAAGCCAAAAACCCCTAGAGACTCTTTAGGGGAATTGACCATTTTTTGTAATACGCTACCATGCGAAGCGTCGTACCGACAATCAATAGCAAGCTCAAAGCGTAGCCATTTATCAACCCCAATCGATCCAAAAGATACATCAAAGCCCCCATTATCAAAGCAATAGTACCGTAAAACCCCGTTGTAAAGACAAAAGGTACTTCATTGATAATCACATCCCGTGCTATTCCCCCGCCCACTGCGGTAATAAAAGTAAGAGCCAAAACACCTGTAAAGTTGAGATGGTGTTCAAGGGCAATAAGTGAACCCGTGATACTAAATGAGGCAAGTCCAATCGAGTCGCTTAGCAAAAAAAACAAAACGATTTTCCAAAGAGGCTTTGGTGTGGAGTCCAAAAACAATAAGCACTACCAAAACCGCAACAACCACCAAAGCAGGAGG
>DYTG01000193.1 GCA_020726085.1 Sulfurovum sp. | reverse complement strand
TTTTGGGAAATTATCTATTTTTTTCTAAAAATCTTTCTAAAATAATTTTAGCCGCCAAAGAATCAAGCCGACCGTCTCGTTTGTGCTTCATTTCTCCCCTGATTAA
Organism: Sulfurovum sp.; assembly: GCA_020726085.1. Taxonomy (GTDB): domain Bacteria; phylum Campylobacterota; class Campylobacteria; order Campylobacterales; family Sulfurovaceae; genus FS08-3. The sequence continues at coordinate 1,842 of DYTG01000193.1, read as the reverse complement.
TTCAGCTGCTTCAAAGCTACTACCTTGCTCATCTTGATAGACTATTTCAACTTGCGTATCTATTAATAATGCAAAATGTTTAATACGCCGTTCCATTTCGTCACTGCTTGAACCCTCACAAGGAATACCAACAATAAGTCTATCTATTTGCCACTCTATCAAAAAGTTTTTAACCTCTCGTGCGGCTTGATTGCGATTTTGACGCACAATTGCCTTTTGAGGCATCACTGTAGCGTTATCAAAACATATTGCCAAACCTATTCGCTTAAGTCCAACATCCATACTGGCTATTCCCATGAAACAATCCTTTAAAATAATAAGATAAAATTATATCTTTCTTGTAATACTACTTTTATTAATGTTATAATTTCACCGAAAATCCCCTACGATAAGGCTTAAGTAATACTATGGAAACCCAAACACAATTTAAAAAAAGTTTTTTAAAACTGGAAAATTTGGAGAAAAAAATCCAAAACAAAGAGTGGTCTATTATTTTTGAAAATAAGCAATATACTTTTGAAAACCTTATAAAAAAGCCCAAACTATAACCATATTTATAACTTTACTCGTGAAAGCGGCGATAGTGTTAGTCAGCGTTGCATAAAAGGATTGATGCATGAAGTTGAATCAAGCTTTTATCAAGAACAACGTCTTAGTGTGAATTATGAACTCCATCGAATGCTTTTGCAAATTGAAGAACTTGATAGATTTTTTTGGGCCAATGCTCATGAAGTGCTTGAGGAATTTCAAGATAAAATAATGCTCAATCTCCCCAAAGATCCCAAAAAGACCTTTTGGAAAAAGCTTAAAAAGTTTTTTACTCACTTTAGGCATCAAAAGCCTCAATACCTTAAGAGTAAAAAAAGTTAATTTTTACTCTCAACTACCTCAATTGAGACAATCTTATCGTCTTGTGCAATGCTATCGAGTGCCATAAAACTCTCCACATCATCGCTCTCAATCCCGCCAAACACCGTATGAACACCATCTAGGTGGGGCGTATTGACAAACGTAATAAAAAACTGACTTCCTCCCGTGTTAGGTCCTGCGTGTGCCATAGACAATGCTCCTCTTAGATGAGAATGTTTTGCTGTAGTCGTTTCACATTTGATTTGCCAATTGGAGCCACCTGTACCCGTACCCAGTGGGCAACCCCCTTGAGCCATAAATCCTGCAATAACTCGATGAAAGTTTAATCCATTATAGAATCCACTGTTTGCTAAATGCGCAAAGTTGGCTACGGTATTGGGCGTTTCGTCGGGATAGAGTTTAAGCCAAATAGTACCTTTTGCGGTGGTAAATTTTGCGTATTGTAATGCGTCGAGTTCTTGAGATGTTAGATCATAATTTTTTGATGGTTTGCCAAACATTTAGTCTTCCTTTAATAAAAATATCCAGCATTATACCATATTTATAAACAACTCTCTTATTTTGGTGGATTAGGATTTTTTGACAAACTCTTGTTTGAGTTTAATAGCACCCACGCCTGTAACTTTGCAATCGATATTGTGACCATCGTTGCTCTCAACGAGTCGAATCGCTTTGATTTTGGTACCTACTTTGATACCCGATGAGCTTCCTTTGACTTTGAGATCTTTGATAACGGTCACATCATCGCCATCTTGAAGTATGTTTCCATTGGCATCTTTGACGATGAGTTGTGTCTCATGGGTAGCTTCTTGGGTTTTTGACCACTCGTAAGCACACTCGGGACAAACAAACACATCACCATCCTCATAAGTATAAGTGCTTCCACATTTTGGGCAACTGGGTAAATTTTCCATCATTTTCCTTATTGTATTGATAGGTCGTATTATACCACGATAGATTGAGAGTAGAATG
>DYTG01000192.1 GCA_020726085.1 Sulfurovum sp. | reverse complement strand
CCACCGCCACCGCAGCTATTGAGAGCGAAAATCAAAAAGAGCAATAAAAACAACTTTTTCATTATGTATTCCTTAGTTAAATATTTTATGTTATTATAACTAAATTTTCTTAGGCTCTTACTTTCAAAGCCTTAGGATTATGCTTGGGATGAACGCTTTTTGTTATAAAAATGTTGTGAAAAAAAGATATAATACTTTTACAATTATTTTACAAGGAGAAACAATGAGTATTAGTTTAAGCAAGGGTGGACGTATCGATTTAGCCAAAGAGGCTCCAGGTTTAACACAAGTAGGATTTGGCTTAGGATGGGATGAAAACGGAAGCAATACAGGCGGTGAGTTTGATTTGGATGCTTCGGTTTTTATGCTTGATACAAGCGGTAAGATCCCTCAAGATAGATATTTCGTTTTTTACAACAATCTAGCCTCTATCGATGGTGCTGTTGAGCATACAGGAGATAATCGTACAGGCGATGGAGAGGGAGATGATGAGACAATCCATGTAGATCTTAGCAAAATCAACCCCACTATTACCGAGCTTGTTTTTGTCGTCACCATTCACGAGGCACACGCACGAAAACAAAATTTTGGACAAGTACGCAACGCCTTTATCCGTCTCTATGACCGCAACACACACCGCGAAATAGCCAAATACGACCTTGAAGAGGATTTTTCGACCGAGACGGCGTTGGAGTTTGGACGACTCTACAAAAAAGAGGGTTCGTGGCGATTTAAAGCCGTAGGGACGGGATACAACGCAGGGCTACAAGGTTTTGTTGATCAGTTTATAGCATGATTAATCAAAACACTATATACTTCGCCAAATACATTTATTAGGATACACACTTCATGAAACATTTTTATTCATCCATTGTTATTACCCTTATTGGTCTAGTGATTGCCCTCTATTTGGGTGGTTTTTATGCTCTCTACATTACCATACTTTTGGCAATATTGGAGGTGTCACTCTCGTTTGATAACGCCGTAGTCAATGCTAAGGTGCTTGAAACCATGGAGCCCAAGTGGCAAAAGCGATTTATTACCCTCGGTATTCCTATTGCCGTCTTTGGTATGCGTTTTATCTTCCCGATTTTAATCGTTTCGGTAGCTAGTTCAATGGGTTTTGTAGAAGCGTTTAATCTAGCCCTCAATGAACCCGAAAAATACCACCACACGCTTGAAAGTACCAAAAATCTTATCTATGCTTTTGGTGGATCGTTTCTTTTGATGGTCTTTTTGGATTTCTTTTTTGAAACCGATAGAGAACATAAGTGGATTAAGATTATTGAAGACAATAGCGTCGTAAGCAAGATTTCAGAGGTCAATCATGTAGAGCTTATGATTGCTATCACTTTGGGACTTATTTTGGTCGATCAAACTAAAGATGTAGGGGTAGCGTTGGCGTTTTTTGGCGGAGTACTCCTGCACTCTGTTATTGGTTCTTTGGATGATTTACTCTCTACTGATGGGGTACGAAGCGGTATTATGGGCTTTTTGTACCTAGAAGTATTGGATGCTTCGTTTAGTTTTGATGGTGTGATTGGTGCGTTTGCGTTGAGTAGCAATATCTTTATTATTATGATTGGTTTGGGTATTGGGGCAATGTTTGTAAGAAGTTTGACGCTCTATTTTGTAGAGAAAAAGACGCTTAGTGAGTTTAGATACCTCGAACACGGTGCGCATTATGCGATTTTGGCACTTGCTTTGGTGATGTTTATCAAGATGTTCTTTGAGATTAGCGAAGTCATTGTTGGTACGATTGGAATTACCTTCATCGGTATTGCACTCTATCAATCGATTCGTGAAAACAAAAAAGAGCAAGAAGAGACAAAACTTGATTTAGAATCTTAAACATTGAATCCGTAGCCCTTCTCGTTCCACCTTGAGAGAGGCGGAACGAGAAGGGGTTGTTTCAAAGTGGCAAATATGAAAGAGGTAGGTGAGGGTACTTATATCGATAAGCTAGGAG
>DYTG01000191.1 GCA_020726085.1 Sulfurovum sp. | reverse complement strand
CTCATATTTGCCAAAAACTCACTTTTTGCTTGTGTTGCAACTTGGGCTTTGTATTTAGCCTCTACGAGCGGAGTAATATCAACACCAATTTCAATAAATTCGGTAATAGTGTTACGACTATCAAGAAGCGGGAAAATAATGCTATTGATATGGTATATTTTTCCATCTTTGGCATTGGTGGGCAAGACTCCTTGCCATTTTTTATTGTGCTTGAGCGTGCTATAGATGGCAGTTGGAAACTCATCAATGTGTTGTCGTAACATTTTACTGGAAATCCCCACAAGCTCCTCTTGTTGGTATCCCAGAAGGCGACAAAAATTAGGATTGATCAATTCAATATTGCCTTCAATATCGGTGATAGATACCAATAAAGCGTGATCTATAGCCTCTTTGTATTGATAAAGCCTCGTTGAAATCTCTTTGTTTTCATTGGCAATCATCTTGTTGAGTGCATTTAGCTCTTGCGAGTTGAGATCGATGGTATTTTCTAAAATTTTGCGTTCGTCGTCATTTTCTTCATAATAATCAGAGATAGTTTGCAATAAATTTTGAAAGTTGGGTTCAAGTGCATCAATATTGAAATCTTTGCCAAGATTTTTTTTGATTTGTCTCTTTAAAAGTCGATGCATTTTAATCTTCATACACAACCGTAAGCGTCATGGTTTGGTTGTGAAATTCGCAATTTTTGATAGTATGTTCAAAAGGAGCAATTTCACCATGAGAGTAAAAGCCGCTCAAGTGGACATTGTCGCCCAGTTCGTGTGTTAAAGCTTCAAGCTCCTCATCGGCGAGTTGCCCCATAACAATTTTTCTCCCTACGCAACTTACGACCAATCCTAGGGCGGCTAGGCTATTGTGTTTTTTAATAGAGCATGCTGCTTGAGCTGCGCCCTCAATAAGCGCATCAATATTGGATCTCATCAATCTAGCACTAAAGCCCTCTGGAACATTTCCTGCAAAAGTTATCGATTTGTTCTCCTCATTAACGGCCACAAGGGTGCGTATAATCTCCAAATCTTTTTCATCTTTTTTGATGCTTAGCGGAAATCTTAGACCGCTATGGGGCAAATCTTTGGCGTATTCTCCAAGGTATTTTTTGTAGAGATCCAGAGCAGGTTCATTATCTATCTCATAAACAACATTACCAATTGATTTGGTAACGGTTCGATAGGTTCCAAATTCGCTCCATCCCCCAAAACATCCACTGCTAATATGAAGAGAATCGCCATAAAACCCAACTGCGGCAATTCGATTTTGCGCAGCAGGAGCATTGGCAATAATCCAAGTTTGTTCAAATCTAGTCTCATCACCTGCTAATCCACCTGTAATAGGAATAGTTAGTACCTCATTAAGACCCGCAACCAAATCCGAACCGTTTAAATCTAATCCATCGCTCAATACAAAAAGATGCTTTAGACCATCGAGTTCAAATTGCTGTGCAAGATTTTTGGAAACCTCTTGAAGATTATCACCCTTTTGAAAGTCTATCGAGTGCAAAACGACTTTAGCTTGATTAAATTTAACAGCGCTTACCACAAGATTGGCACGGCTTATTTCATTGCCCATAATATTGCCCGACGAAGAACACCCTATGATGTGAGCCTTTGGGTACTTTTGTTTGATAAATTCAAAATGTTGTGCCTCTTTGATGGTATCACTATCGCCAAAAATAGTTACCAATTGAGCCTCATGAGTATCTTCAAATGTTTGTAGCGTATTCCATCCATCTTGAGTCAAAATCAACGTTTCAATAGTCATAAAAAATCCTAATTTCAAAGTAGAATATTATAACACGCAATCATTAAAAAAAGCGATAGAGTGTTGTCAAGGACGTAGAAAATCTATTGAACAATAGCATTTGGATACATATGGGTACAATGTGTTGTAGCAACTCAGCAACTCACCTCAAAATTCCACCACTGTAGATTGCTTCATTTTGTTCGCAATGACCCACTTAAAGATGATGTATTAGACAAAGTGT
>DYTG01000055.1 GCA_020726085.1 Sulfurovum sp. | reverse complement strand
TAACAACAGTGTCATTACTGCTGATAGACTCTACAGCTCGTTTCATGTTGGCTTTGGCGATAGCGGTTCGTTTGGTTTTGAGGGCAATAGCCAAGAGGTGGTTTGGCTTAGTGTAGGGGATTTGGTAGGTGAAGCACCCATTAGCCAAAACAGCCACTATCAAGATATAAAAAATTTCAATGCCCCTCAATTTGACTATCTCCAACAAAAACTAAAAAACTCTAAATATATAGTCTCTTGGATGGTAATGCACTATTGGCAAGAGAATTGGTATAATATTGAAAAGCTTCAAAGTATGATGGATCAAGGCTACGTCCCAGTCTTTGCCTATTGGTATTTTGCCGATGCGCTTAGTGGCGGTTTACCAAATGACAATCTTATTCAAGAATACTATAAAGATAATATACGTTTGGCTAAATTATTACAACAGCTTAAAGGGACAAAAATTGTGATTATGGAGCCAGAATTTAACAAAAATACTGTAACAGACTCACAAGCCAATCAAAAGAAATTTGCATCGATTATCTCCAACGCCATTGATACGATAAAAAACAATACTCAAGATGTACTCTTTTCACTTAGTATGATGGATACAGGTAATCGAGGAGTTGATGAACTTTATACAAAATGCGGTTATGATTCTTGTGCGTTAGGAGACCAAAGCGAGTGGGCAAAACCTGAGATTGTCTATAACGCTTTGAAAGATAAACTTGATTTTATCTCTTTTAGTCAAATGGCAGGACAATTTAGTAGAGATGCTCAGAAACCAGACAAATACAGAACCTATACCAATAACGAAGCAGGAATCGACTATTTAGCACAACGTATTAATAATATGAGTAGTTTTTTACATCAAAAATACAATAAACCTATTTTTATGCCCTATATTACTATTGGTACAGCTACTTGGGAAGATTTTAATCAAAATTCAGCCGTAGAATACAATGAGCTTAATTTAAATGGCTGGGAAGATGAGGCAAACAGTGTCTATTTGAAGCTTATGAACTCCAAAGAGGAGCTTGTCCAAAACGGTCTTTTTGGCTTTGCGATTATGAGTCTCTTTGATGATCCCCAGCACGATATTAACGGATACCAATATTTTAGTTTTGATGAATATCATTTTGGTATTGTTAAAACTTCCGCTATTGACGAAAAGAGTCTCTATCGATTGGGTGATATTGTTTTTAAACAAAATATTGTTGATACGGTTTTCTCATTAGACTAAGCAGTATTTTATGTAGATTTGATACAATATCCTATCTGCATAAAATTTACTTCTTGTACTTTCATCCAATCTTTTACCACTTACCTAGGATTTACTATGAAAATCATTATAACCGACAAAGATAATCAATTGCATATCAAAATTGACACGAAACGTTTTGATTTTGATCGTCTTGAACAACTCAAAGAGATAATCATAAAGGCAGTCAATAATCACAAAAAAGAGATTATACTTGATTTAAGTGCTTTGGAATTCATGGAGAGTATGGGACTTAGCTTTATCGTTTTTGCCTTAAAACATATTCATCAAGCCAACGGCACTCTTAGATTGACATCTTTGAGTAAACAACCTCAAGAGCTTATTCGACTCATTGGACTTGAACAATTGATTGATGATTTAAGCGTTGAATCTCTTGAGATTGGTGTGCAATGAAAGCGGTTGTATTAAGCGGAGGTGAGGGAAGTCGTGCACGTCCTTTGACCTATTCTCTGCCCAAACCACTTATTCCCGTAGTCGAACGCCCTATCATAAGCTATCTTTTTGATTTGCTTAAAAGTCACAACTTTAATGAAGTGATTGTTACCGTAAGCTACAAAGCCGATATGCTTGAAGCTCACTACCAAAACGGACACGCGCACGGCATTCATATCGCCTATTCACTTGAAGGAAGCGTAGAAAACGGAGAGCTTGTCCCTTATGCCTTGGGGTCTGCGGGTGGATTGAAAAAGGTACAAACCTTTGGCTCTTTTTTTGACGAGAGCTTTTTGGTGGTGTGTGGAGATGCTATTATCGATTTGGATTTAACACAAGCTATGGCTTTTCACAAAGCCCATGGAGCTATTGCTACGGTTGTGTGCCAAGAGATACCACCTAGTGAGGTTTATCGCTACGGTGTTGTTGTAAGTGACGAAACGGGCAAAATCAAAAGTTTTCAAGAAAAGCCCAGCATGGAAGAGGCAAAAAGCAATATTATCAATACGGGTATCTATATCTTTGAGCCTTCTATTTTGGATTATATTCCCGACAATCAAAAGTACGATATTGGCGGTGAGTTGTTGCCGTTTTTAGTAGAACAAGGAATTGTTTTTTATGCCTATACACCAAAATTTCATTGGCTTGATGTGGGAACGACCAAAGATTTTTATCAAGCCAATATGAAGCTTTTGCAAGGCGAAATCAATCACGTCAAACCCTACGGCAAAGAGATAGCCCCCAATATTTGGTGCGGTATCAATTGTGCTATTGATTTTGATGCGATTGATATTACCCCTCCGCTTTACATAGGCAATAGCGTACGCATTGGCAAAGGGGCAAAGATAGTAGGTCCTGTCATGATAGGTTCGGGAGTGCTTATCGAAGAGGGGGTACATCTTCAAGAGAGTGTGGTTTTACCTTATACCAAAATCAACAAAAATCTTCATTTCAAACACCGCATTATCACCCAGCAGTTTATTATCGATCCTGATGGAGGCTACCTTGACCTCAAAGAGGTGGGGCTTGATTTTTTGATTCACGATGCCAGACAAGGCAGACGAGAGCTTAGCCACTTCAAGCGAGAGATTAAAGAGACCATTGAGTCGTTTCATGAAAAGATGTAGGAGGCGTTGATGAATCCACTCTATTTTTTGGATAGCTCATTTGATGGGCGCACCCCACCCGCCCCTCAGCCCTACTCCCCGTGGCAAGAGAGTGCGTTTCAATTTTTAGGTATTATTACTATTATGCTAGGCTTTTGGTATTTGGAGTATCGATGGAGTGAATCGCTCAATAGGGATGCTTTGTGGTTTGCTATTCCCTTGGCGTTTGCTGAAACGATGATGTTTATAGGGACTCTTTTGGTTGTGATAAACTTTTGGAAGCTTGACGATACACCACCTCAAACGCCACCACTCACCATGGAAGAGGTAGTAAACGCCAAAGAGTATTACTCCAATAGAGCCATAAAAATCGATATCTATATTCCCGTCTTCAACGAAGAACCCCTATTAGTACAAGAGAGTATCAAAGCAGCCAAAAAGCTTAGAAAACTTGATAGTTGGCAAGTGGGTATCTATCTGCTTGATGATAGCAACAATCCTTTGATGACGCAAATGGCACAAACGCAAGAGATAGTGCAAATTACCCGCAAAGGCAACAAAGGACGCAAAGCAGGGGCAATTGCACACGCCATGGATCTAACAGGCGGTGATTTTATGGTCATTATTGATTCCGATACACGACTTTTTCCCGATATACTCCTCAACACTATGGGCTATTTCAAAGACCCTAATGTCGCATGGGTACAAACGCCGCAGTGGTTTTGCGACACTACGCAAGGAGAGTCGCTGACAAACTCATGGAGTCAAAAAGGGGGCAAAATAGGTGAAGTATTAGCACATTGGGTGCAAAAAATGACGGGTAAAATTGAGACGGGCAAGGATATTTTTGCCAATGATCCTCAAATGTTTTTTGATGTCATTCAAAGAAGACGCAACCACTACAACGCCTCGTTTTGTTGCGGTGCTACCTCCATTCACCGAACTGATGCCTTGCGTGAAGTAGCCATTCATAGATGGGCAGAGCGTATAACCCAATCCAAAGAGAAATCCAAAGCCATTTGTGAGCTTGATGTGGAGTATCTTGTCTATCACACCTCCGAAGATATCTACACCTCACTCCTCATCCACGCTTACAAAGGCAAAAAATACCGCTCCATTCTCCACCCCAAGGTTGAATCCAAAATGCTCTCGCCTTTGGATATGCTCACATGGTCGGCTCAACGCTTCCGTTACGCAGGAGGAACGATTGATTTGACCAAACGAGAGTTTAAGAGATTTTTGAGTTCGGGGTTGAGTTTGGGACAAAAATTGATGTACTTTAGTACCTTTTGGTCCTACACAGGAGCGATTTGGCTTCTTGTCTTGCTCTTTTCACCTATTATCTACATGCTTACCAATATTGCTCCAGTGGAGAGTTACTCGATGGAGTTTTTTATTCATCTTGTTCCCTTTTTGTTTTTCAATCAATTGGCTCTACTGGTAGCAACATGGGGCGTTTCGACCAATCGAGGGGCGCAATTTTTTATTGCCATTTTTCCCATTGTCCTTAGTGCCTTTTGGGATGTCATCAGGGGCAAACCGATACAATTTGTCGTCACTTCCAAAGTAGCCAAAAGCGGTAACTTTTTGCCATTGGTTAAATTTCAGGTGGGTTTGATTGGGTTGTATCTTGTGTCAATTATCTATGCAACGCTTATGCTTGTGTTGGATTATCGAGAGTACCTTACAGGATACGGTGTTAATTTAATGTGGGCAACCTATAATATCTTAGCACTTTGGGCGATTGTTAAGGCAGCGCGTTATAGATTTGAAGGACAAAAATGATACACAAAGAGAATCTTTTAAAAGCAAGACACCATATTGTTTTTTTGTTGGCATTGGTGGTGGGTTCGGTTTTGATATACTTCCTTAGTGCAATGGATTTACGCAAACAAGGATACTCAATGATTGAAATAAAAAGCTCCAAAGAGCTACCCCAAACACCTATTCAAAGAGCATTGACCCCCCAAGAACAAGAGTGGGCCACCATTGCATGGCGATATTTTGAAAACAACTACAACGAGACTACAGGTTTGGTCAATTCTGTCGATAACTTCCCATCAACCACACTTTGGGATAGTGGCAATTACCTCACAGCACTCATTGCTGCTTATCGTTTGGGGATTGTCGATGAGGCTACTTTTCATCAAAGAGTCGATAAACTCTTAACAACACTTAGTACAATAGCACTCTACAAAGGCAAACTTCCCAACAAAGTTTACAATACCCAAACCCTCCAAATGAGCGATTACACCAATAAAGCTATAGAGGGCGGGATTGGTTGGTCGGTGATTGATATTGGACGTATCTTTGTGCCCCTTGCCTATCTAAGTCGTCACTACCCAGACTACAACAATCGCATTGGTAAACTACTATCCAAATGGGATTTTAATGCTTTGCAAAAAAACGGCGAACTCTACGGAGCTGTTAAGCTAAACAATCGCAGTAGGTTGCTTCAAGAGGGACGATTGGGGTATGAACAGTACGCTGCAAAAGTCTATGCTCTTTTTGGTATCGATGCACTCAACTCCATGCGGTACGATAAATTTTTGGATTTTGAGGAGATTTACGGCGTGGATGTACCCTACGATATTCGTGATAGCAATACTTTTAGGGCCAACAACTATGTATTGATGGAGCCTTATATGCTTGATGGGTTGGAGTTTGGATGGGATTATTACTCCAAAGAGTTTAGCTACCGCCTCTACAAAGTACAAGCCAAACGCTTTGAACAAACAGGAGTTCTTACGGCAGTAAGTGAAGACCATATTGATACCAAACCCTACTTTATTTACAACTCTATCTTTGTAAACAATCAAGCATGGGTAGCCATTGATGAGACGGGCAAAATTTATCAAGACAAACGACAACTTAGCACCAAAACCGCCTTTGCAATGCATGCACTCTATCGCACCGATTACACCCAAAAGCTTATGGACGCTGTTGCAACGCTAGGGGGCCAAAGGGGTTGGTATAGCGGTATCTATGAAAATAGTCAAAAAATAAACAGTGCTATTAGTTGCAATACCAATGCTGTTATCTTAGAATCACTCTTTTTTATTCAAGAGGGGCATCTTTTGGCATTAAGGTAAATCAATGAAAGATAAAAAATCGAACAACTCTGCAAAAGCCTTATGGATTATTGGGGGTGGTTTGTTGTTTTTATTGCTCTTTTTGACTCTACCGCTCTATATGCATATCTATAATAATTTTATCGACTTTGATGGCAACAAAAGCCTTGCCAAAAACACCTGTTGCAACCCTGTGCGTTTGTGTTGCGATATCAATAAGAGCGAGGCAAACGATACCATTGCAGAGGCTTTGGATGATCCGTGCAAACTTATCACAAAGCCCACCAAGGAGGAGCTTAAAATGGCTCGTGTTGCGTGGAAATATATCGAAAACAACTACAACGAACAAACAGGACTCATTAATGCAGCCGACAACTACCCCTCTGCTTCGGTATGGGATTGGGCCAATGGACTTTACGGTATCTACACCGCCAAAAAGTTTGGCTTCATTACCCAAGAACGATTTGAAAAGATGATTAATCGATTTTTAGAAACCATGCAAGAGATGGAGCTATTTAACAACGAACTGCCAAACAAAACCTACAATACCCTCTCCGCAAAAATGACCGATTACAACAATGTCGAACAAGCTCAAGGGATAGGATGGTCGATAGCCGATTTGACAAGACTAATGGCAGCACTTAATATGCTCCAGCAGTGCGAAGAGACGCTCAATCCCACCATCGAAAAACTCCTGCTTCGTTATCGATATTGCCGCAGCATGAGTGTCGTGGGCAATATGTACGGTGCGCAATACCTCGATGGACAAACCAACCTCAACCACGAAACCCTTACGGGATACGAAGAGTATTTGGCTAGAAGTTATGAGATTTGGGGGTTTGACTTAAGCGAAGCAAGAAGCTATAAGTTTATGAAAGAGGTTACTATTTTTGGTGTGGATATTCCTACAGAGACACGAGATTTTTACAGTGCTTTTGTGGGGAGTGAGTCCTATTGGTACACGGGTTTTGACTACGGTGTGGACGATAATGAATCGGGCAAATACATCCAAAGCATTTACGATGTTCAAGAGGCGAGATTTAATGAAACCACCCAATTTACAGCCGTAGCCGAAGACCATATTGACCAAGCTCCCTACTTTCTCTACAACACTATCTATGAAAATCTTGAATCATGGAAGATTCTCGATCATCACGCCCAAGATTTTGAAGAGTTTAAATCCATTAGCACCAAGGCCGCTATTGGTATGAAAGTCCTCTTTGATACCAACTACACTACCCAGCTTTTTGATTTGGTAGATCAAAATTACGACAAAGATAGGGGTTATTATGCAGGGATTTATGAAACCATGCCTGGACCCAACAGAGCCGTGACGCTCAACACCAACTCTATTATAATGGCATCGTTGCTTTTTAAAAATATGGGGCCTCTTCAAAAACTTAAATCCATCAACAAGCGAGGTACATACGACTACTATCGCAACAACGTTAATAGCTTTCGATGTTTGCCCAGCGAACAATCCAAAAGCATCCTAGAGCCCTACTCCATCGATACGGACTACAATCGCAGCGCTGTGGAGGATAAAGAGGATGCCAAGATAGCGTGGGTATTTTTTGAAAACAACTACAATCCCGATACGGGTATCGTAAATGCCTATCACAACTATAAAATTATTGAAGTTGATGCTATTGGCAAAACCATTTTGGGGACACTTGCTGCTAGAAGTTTGGATATTATCACCCAAGAGAAATTTGATAAACAAATAGGTAAATTGATGGAGACACTTAAAACGTTACCGCTCTACAACAATGAATTGCCCAATACTTACTACAACGCCGCTACAGCCAAAATGACCAAAGAGTTTGGAGAAGAGGATACACATGGCGTGGGCTGGAAAATCTACCCTTTGAGTCATATGATGAGTGGACTTTATCATTTGCAAAATCAATACCCACAATATAGCGATGATATTTGTACGATTGTTTCACGATTTAACTTCGCTCGTGCTATTACCAATGGAATGTTTAATGCTCAAATTGATACTTACGAGGGCAACTCAACCGAAAAGCTCTACCAAATAGGAGACCCTTCGATCGAACACTACATTCATACAGCGCTCAAACTCTTTAATATCTCAACCTACAGCCATTTTATCGATGAACGGCACTTGCACTATCCACGCATTTACGACTATGAAGTACCCGCAGGAGCTGTACACAAAGTAAGCAACGCCGAGACGTTTTTGTGGAGCTTGATGGAGCATCCCTACTATTTCAAATACAAACACTACGCCTCCAATCTCTTTTTGGCTCAGAAATATCGCTACACCATAACCCATAAAATAACCACTTCAAGCCACGAACACCTTGACCAAGCACCTTTTTTTGTGGCTAATGATGTCTATAACAACGGTCGCCACTGGAGTGACTTTAACCGCTACAATGAACCGCTTCAGGATTTTTCTACCTACAGCACCAAAGCTGCTTTTATCTATGATGCACTCTATGGGCATATTGATGCGTATGCAAGAGAGCTCAAGCAGGGCGTTAAAGATTTTTACAATCCCAAGGAAGGGTGGTTTGGGGGCTACTATCACGACTTTCAACGCCCCAACAAATCGCTTAACATTATGACCAACGCTGCGGTATTGGAATCGATTTACTACAAACAAATTGGCAATTTTTACTACCAAAAAAGCCCAAAAGCACGCGATACAATCGCCCTTCAAAAGCCTTTGCTTCAATCCAAACGTTACACCATTAGTTCGCCCACTATGAAGCTTTTTGCGTATGCACACAAACTCCTTAAGCGTTTTGAAGCCGATGATTTGGTTCGCATTGAACCTCAAGGCGAGGATTATGTTGTAAAAGTTGGCTCATTTGCTACACCCCAAGAGGCACAGCAGTATCTCCAAACCCTTGATACCAACCTTAGCAGTGTTCAATTTGACAAGCGATTTTTAAACGATGTCGACGATAGAAATTTTACAATAGTGCAAACCTCTATTGATTCGAGCCAATTTTTGTGGGCCAACCGCTACTATCGCTACGACTATCGACTTCCTTATGAAAATCGTATTGTAGATGATGGCAATCTTACCTTTGGGCTTCCATGCCAAAATAATAAAAAAAAAATTCCCCAACACTCCCGATAGAGACCAATCAAACTACCATTCAAGAAGACAACAGTACAACCTTGCCGCAAACCACCCCCTCTCATGATGATAACGTCACCCTCTTACGTGAGGTCAATAGCACACAAAAACCCAAAAGTGGCACCATGTCTTCATCCATTGCCCCCTATATCGTCTCATTACCCAAAAAATCTATCAAAAAGGTAGAGGCACTCAAACTCACGCTTCTTGAACACACCACCAATCGCAACTCCAACAGCTCTATCGCTCATGATATAAACCACTACTACGAAAAACTCCAAAGCAAATCCAAAGCCCCTTTGGTTGCCAAACCGCAAGAGAAAAAACTTTTTAAAGATTTCAAAGATTGGTTTGATGTAACTTTGAGTTTTAATAGCTCTATTCAAAATCTCACCCGTAGAGATGCCACGCGTGAAACGTTTGACATTGGTTTGAGCTTTTCTCCTTTGAGCCATTTGTACTTTACTACAGGTCTCATGCTTGATACCAATGGATTTAAAAATATTAGCTATCAGCCCAATTTCTACTACACCTTTGGTTACGACTCCTACGCCCTTGATAGCCTGGGATTTTCCTACTCCAACTACGAAAACAATCGCTTTAATGCAGACGAAAAGAGTGCGGGATTTGGGGATGGTACGTGGGAGATACACTATCGAACCAAATGGCAAGAGTTTTTATTGGTCCCCAAAATCAAGTACATTCCCAATAAAGATTTTACTTTTGTCTCTCTGTGGGGATACCGCCAAATCGGTGATAAAAGCTCTTTTTCGTTTGATTACGACAAATCTTTGCACTACAATCAACACAAACTCCAACTCTCGATGAAATCTTTTGTTTACGATAAGTTTTTTGTGGCGGGGAGTATCTTTTTGTGCAGTGATTTGGGTTTGCAAGAGGATTCTGAATCTGATTACAGCTTCTCGCTAGGTTGGGCAGATAGTCGCAAAGGCAAATTTTCTATCATCTACTCCAACGAATACATGAAAACCCGTTGGCCATGGAGAGACGAAGGAGGTATCTCCCCTCTTGAGGGCAAAATCTCTATTTCGTATAATTTTTAGTGCGATTGAGACTAGCCTAAAGGAATTGTTCTTGACACAAGAGCTTAAGCCCTTGTGGAATTGCAATCTTAGAGTGCATGAAGAGTATAATGCCCCCCCTTTGTCAAGACGATAGGAGGGAGCAAACGCTCTTTTTGTTATTACGATTTAACTTATCAAAAGTTACTAATAGCTAGAATACAAACCAAAAAGCATTGAAAGTACGATAGGAAAAAGATGGATTATTTTGCAAAGAGGATTATTCCTTGTTTGGATGTCGATAGAGGTCGGGTTGTCAAAGGGGTGAACTTCGTAGGGCTAAGAGATGCGGGTGACCCCATAGAGGTAGCCAAACGCTACAACGAGGAGGGGGCAGATGAGCTTACTTTTCTTGATATTGGTGCTTCGCATGAGGGGCGCGATACGATTGTGGATGTAGTTCGTCAAGTGGCTCGCGAAGTCTTTATACCTCTTACGGTGGGAGGGGGTATTCGTAAGCTAAAAGATATTTATGCACTGCTTAATGTGGGATGTGACAAAGTAAGCATCAACTCCGCTGCTATCAAACGCCCTGAGTTTATCGACGAGAGTGCCAAACGCTTTGGTTCGCAATGCATCGTTATCGCCATTGATGCCAAAAGAGTAGGTGAAAATGAATGGCATATCTTTACCCACGGCGGACGAAATGACACAGGTATTGATGCCATTGCATGGGCAAGAGAAGCCTATAACCGTGGAGCAGGAGAGCTACTCATTACCTCCATGGATGCCGATGGCACAAAGGCGGGATTTGATAATGAGCTTAATCGTCGCATCGGTGAAGTGACCAATATTCCCATTATTGCCAGTGGCGGGGCTGGGACGATGGAGCATATACGAGATGCCTTTACGCTAGGAAATGCCGACGCTGCGCTCGCTGCTAGTATCTTTCACTTTCGAGAAATCGATATTATGGATTTGAAACGGTATCTAAAAGAGCAAAATATTCCTGTAAGGCTTTAAATATCTGTAGGTGGTTGTGGCCCATCTACACTATTGCATCAAACTTTTTACTCCTCTAGTTCCTCTTGGATAATCTCTATCAATCTCTCTACGGAGATATTTTCAATTTCA
>DYTG01000190.1 GCA_020726085.1 Sulfurovum sp. | reverse complement strand
ATGGATAGATTTATTCATTTTAAAAAATACCACAAAATGAGCCATTATATAAAATATTAATTATTTTTATGCTATTATCTGCTCAAAAAAGAGTAATTTGGTATGAAATTCATTCTCACTGCATTAATCCTATCGCACTCTTGTCTCTATTCCAAAGATATGTCGATACTCTATATGCAAAACGGGTACAATAGTTGCCACGGTGTCTATGGAGAGGGGATGGGAGCTACGCCCAAACTTCAAGGACTCTCCAAGGAGTATCTTATCAAATGCTTTCAAGAGTTGCGTCAAGGCATTGCCAAAACACCCAATGGAGCTATTATAGTATCGTTTGCCAAAGCTTTAAATGACCAAAAGACAAACGCCATGGCGGAGTATCTCTCCACTCTTACAACCCTCAAACCCAAAAATAGTTACGAGTTGCACTACGATAGCAACGCAGGAGATGTCTCTTCGTGAAGAATGCAACCATTCAATCGGTTTCCATAGGCTCTTTTGATGGCGTACATTTGGCCCACCAAAGGCTCATCTCTCTAAGTGATGGAGTAGTTGTGATTGAGCGTGGTTTGGCTACGCTGACGAGGGGGTATCGCAGGAGTTTTTATATCAACAAGCCCCTTTTTGTCTATCATTTTGATAGGCTTTCATCGCAAACACCTCAAGAGTTTATGGCCATGCTCAAAGAGGATTTCCCAAAACTCAAACGCATTGTAGTAGGGTATGATTTTGAGTTTGGTCACAACAAAAGTGGCAACGCTCAAACGCTCAAAAAGATATTTGAGGGCGAGGTGCTTCTCGTCAAAGAGATGAAATGCGAGGGGGTTTCGATTCACTCTAGCACTATCAAGAGCTTTATTTGCGAGGGTCACATCGATAGAGCCAACAAGCTACTGGGGCGACCCTATGAGATGATGGGATATGCTATCAAAGGGCAAGGAATAGGTACTAAAGCGTTGGTTTCGACGATTAATATTGTCACATTGGATTATCACAATCCAAAAGAGGGAGTTTACGCTACCCGTACACTGGTTGATGGCGTATGGTATGAGAGCATTAGTTTCATCGGTCATAGGGTCTCTAGCGATAATGCTTTTGCTATAGAGACGCATATCATCGACAAAACCATCGCACTCAAAAATCCTCGCATCGCATTGCAGTGGTTGAAGTTTATTCGCTCCAATCAAACCTTTGAGGATTTGACCAAACTCAAACTCCAAATCCTAGAAGATATTGAAATAGCCAAAAAGATTCACCGTGAAAGATGAAGTATTTACCAAAAAAATAGAAAAAAAATTTGAATTTGATGAGTCGGTAGCTTCGGTATTTGACGATATGCTTAGTCGCTCCATTCCTTTTTACGATGCCAACAGTGCTTTAATCATCGACCTTATCTGCAAACGCCAAAAAGAGGGACTCAAAGTGCTTGATTTGGGCAGTTCTACAGCAAAGTTTCTCTTAATGCTTCACAACAGAATGCAAACCAAAATGCACCTTAAAGGCATTGACAATTCAGCGGCCATGAACGAACGAGCCAAACGCAAAATTCAAGCCTTTGGAGCCGATATTACCATCGAAGATAGGAATATTTTAACCTACCCCTATGAGCGTGAAGATATAGTAGTCGCCAACTATACGTTGCAATTTATCCGCCCCATTGAGCGTTTGAAATTGGTACAAAAGATAGCCCACAATCTCAACGATGAAGGGGTTTTTTTCTTTTGTGAAAAGGTGATTTTTGACAACAAACGCCTTGATAAAGAGATTATTGATGTTTACTACGACTACAAAAAAGCCCAAGGCTACAGTGAGTACGAGATAGCCCAAAAGCGAGAGGCATTGGAGAATGTACTTGTGCCTTTTAGCATCGAAGAGAATATCAAAATGTGCAAAGAGGCGGGTTTTAGAGAGGCGGACACCATCTTCCAATGGGCAAATTTCGTCACCTTTATGGCACGCATCTGAGAGAATAATTTTTGGATATAATATA
>DYTG01000189.1 GCA_020726085.1 Sulfurovum sp. | reverse complement strand
TAATGCCTACAACATGATTGCCTCGCACAATATTAAAGTAGAAAAACAAGCTAGTATGGTATTGAAAAGCTTTGACTTTGGAGAGAGTTCGGCACTGCAACTCTTTAACATGGAACTCGATGATTATGCCCATGTAGAAACAGGTCATCTACTTTATCTTTTAAGTCAAGCCAAACGAGGAACGATTTCTAAAATTATCCACAAAGGCGAATATTCTCATTCGGTGCAAGAGGCTAAAACCATCTTGGATGATAAGGCAAGAGGAATATTTGATGCCCTTATTAAAGTAGAACAAAGTGCGAAACACACCAAAACACGACAGAACTCCAAAGCCATTTTATTGGGTGAGGGTTCATATATGGTGGCAAAACCCCAACTGGAAATTTATATTGATGAACTAGAAGCCTCACACGGTTCAACCACAGGACAGCTTGATGTGAACCAACTCTTTTACCTACAGTCTCGTGGTATTTCAGAAGTAGAAGCTCGAAAAATGTTGGTGATTGCTTTTGCCAATACGCTCATAGAGACCATACGCGATATGCGTCAACAAGAGAAGATACAAACGAGTTTTGAAGAGGCATTTTATAGAAAGGATTTGTCATGACCATGCAAGAGAAAGTCAACCAATACAAAGAAGATTTCGACCTTTTCCCTACCTCGGATGATAAAATTGAGTATGTGCTTGACTTAGGAAAAAACCAACCCCATTTGGGTGCAGATGAAAAAAATGAGATGAGTTTTATTCATGGCTGTTCTTCAAACGCGTGGCTCATTGCTGAATATCAACACCCCCATATACTCTTTAGAGGAGAAGGAGAATCGATGATGGCAAAAGGGATGATGACCATTTTGTTAGATATCTTCAACAACCGAACCCCCGAAGAGATTTTAGCCTTTGACCCAGCCTTACTTCATACCATGGGCATTACCGAGTTGTTAAGTCCTGTACGACAACAAGGATTGGAAGCATTTTTAAAGGTGATTTATCATCATGCACAAAACTGTAAAATGAAAGGAGAAACGTTATGAGTGAAGTCAATATTCCCACCAATGAAGAGATGGAAGCGTTGGTTATAGAACAACTCAAAACCATTTATGACCCTGAAATGCCTGTTAACATTTACGATTTGGGGCTTATTTATAACGTGAACTGTGAAACCAATGAGGCGACCAAACTCAAAATGTGTCACATCACAATGACCCTAACCTCGGCTACCTGTTCCATGTCCGAAGTGATTGTGGATTTGGTACGCAGTATTCACTTTAGGATTGAGTTCTTAGAAAAGGTCGATGTAGCGTTGGTCTTTGACCCACCTTGGAGTCAAAAAAATATGAGTGATGAGGCCAAATTGGAGATGGGGTTACTTTAGAAAATATTTGATACCATGTCATACTTTATCACGTAAGGTTTATGATGCAACTGTTAAAATTTTTATTGGGTCTTCTTTTGGTGCAAGGAATTACTGCTGTTTTGGTGCTTATCTCGGCGAATGATTTGCAGGGAATAGCCATTTTACGCATTGCCCTACCTCTGCTTTTTATCTCCTTGGTGGTTGCTTTTTGGTTCAGCTCCATTGCAAACTATCATCATAAAGATTCTGTTGAAAAAGTAAAAAGCAGTTTTGCCAAAGAGCGTGAGAAAATCCGAGTCAATGCCGAAAAAGAAAAAACCAAAGTGGTCAAAGAGGCACAACAAGCCATTGCCAAAGAGGCAAAAAATACCCACGCCAAAGCCAACTTTAAAGTCGGTGTGTCGGTTGCCATTATGGGCGGTGTTGGGGTATTGTTTGTTTTTGCCCAAATGGTTACCGCAGGATTGTTAACCCTAACAACCTTAGGTGGAGCCATTGGAGGTTACTACTGGAGAGGAAAAAGAGAGGAACAGTATCGACAATTAACCCATCAAAATCCCGATTTAAAGGTGATTGAGTCCAAATCTTCCATAACTTTTTTACCTTTTAAAAAAAAGTGATAATATCACACC
>DYTG01000054.1 GCA_020726085.1 Sulfurovum sp. | reverse complement strand
TCCTTGCTCTTGTTGCCTACCGTGCTATGCTTTCAGATCTCACTTCACGAATGACATTAACCTTGATTTCTCCAGGGTATTGTATCTTATCTTCTATCTCTTTTGCAATGCTTTTGCTCAAAACCACCGCTTCGTTATCGCTAATCTCATACGAATTAACAATCACACGAATCTCACGCCCAGCATTAATGGCATAGGCACTAATGACTCCTGCTTTGGATAGTGCAATCACTTCAAGTTCTTTCACTCGTTTAGTAAAATTCTCCAACACCTCCCTCCTAGCCCCAGGACGAGCCGCCGAAATGGTATCAGCAGCACAAACCGCAGCCGCTTCGACGGAGTTTGGCTCTTCGTGTCCATGGTGGGCGTAGATAGCGTTAATCACAACGGGATGTTCGTTGTATTTTTTGCACAACTTTGCTCCGATTTCGACGTGCGAACCGCCTTCTTCTTGTGTGAGAGCTTTGCCAATATCGTGCAGCAATCCCGCACGCAACGCCAACTTCTCATCTCCTCCCATCTCAGCAGCCATCACCGCAGCCAATTTGGCTACTTCTAGGGTATGAGCTAGAGAGTTTTGACCGTAACTGGCTCGATATTTGAGTTTACCCAAAAGCTGTATGAGTTCTTTTTCCATTGGGAAGAGTCCTAGATTGATAAGGATATTCTCTCCCTCTTCATAGATCTTTTTCTCAAACTCTTTGGTAACGCTCTCATAAATCTCTTCAATACGAGCAGGGTGTATTCTACCATCTTCGATCAACAATTCAATGACACGAGAGGCAATAGCACGACGGTAGAGGTTGAAACTGCTAATGATAATGACTCCGGGAGTCTCATCAATGATAATATCAACTCCTAATAGCGTCTCAAGACTTTTAATGTTTCGTCCCTCCTTGCCAATAATGCGTCCTTTGTGTTCATCGCTGGGAAGATTGACGACATTAATGAGTCGCTCTCCTGCAAAATCTCCTGCATAGCGAGTCGTAGCTTGGGCTATGATATAGTTGGCTTTACGTTCACCCTCCTCTTTGGCAAGGCGTTCGTACCTACGCACAATCGCTGCTACTTCGGCTTTGCTTTGCTCTTCGACTCGATGGAGAATATAGGCTTTTGCCTCCTCTTTGGTCATGGAGGCGATGTGTTGCATCTTCTCTACAATCTCACGAATCTTTTGCTCTTGTTGCTCAATGAGTCGCTCTAAGCTCTCCTCTTTTTCTACTGCTCGGCGTTTAATGCCTTGAATTTTTTGACTTTGAGTCTCTATGGTTTGACGCTTCTCTTCTAAAATACGAGATTTTTTATCCAGCTCATTGATTTTTTCTTGAAACTTCTTTTCAAGTTCTAGCTCATCGGCTTTGATTTTAATGTAGGCATCTTGAAGCTTTTTTTGGGCTTCAAACTCAATAGCATTAGCCTTTGCTTTGCCCTCTAAAACAAAGAGATTAATGTGCTTGGTATTCTCCCTTTTTAAAAGTACATAAGAGATACCCGCACCCACAAGCGTACCCACAGCTCCTACACCAATTATCTCAAACATTGCTTTTCCTTCTAATCCAAAACGAACGGTTACTCTATGCTCGATGCATTATTCCCTCTTTGGATATAAGCACATTGGCACTTATATCGTGCTCTTGGGTCATAATACTCTTGCTATAGCAAAGTGTTTTTGTAACAAAAATCGTTTTTTTAATCTTTTTTCTATTTTTTTCAAAAAATCTATCGTACATTCCTTTACCAAAGCCTACCCTTCTAAATGTTGAATCGGTGGCGACGATAGGAACAATGGCTACATCTATATTTTTTATATACTCTTTTGAAAATTTTGGCTCTTTGATACCAAATTTTTTTGCCTGTAAGGGCAATCTGTATTTTACCAATCTAAAACTTTTACCTTCCATAAACGGCACGTAAAGAGTACGCTTTTGCCGTCTAAGTATTCCAATAAGTGGCATAATATTGACTTCAATGCCCAAAGGGATATAGAGCATAAGGGTTTGGGCGTTGCCTATTTCATCATAAAGAGCTTTAACAATACGCTTATCAATGCTATAACTGTGTTGGGCTATCTTGCGAAGTCGTTGAAGACAGTGTTGTCGAAAATGATTTTTGTGTTGCATATTGCTCCATATTCTCTATAGTATAAAGTTTGGTTGATTGGGTTTTGCCTTTGAGCCAAAGGGTATCAAGGTACTTTATAGGATAGTAGGATTTAATCTCATCATAAACGCTTTGACTAAAGATAAGATAGGTTCCGTACTCTTTGTTTATCTCCTCCAATCGTGAAGCGATATTGACACTATCGCCGATGATAGTATAGTTAAGCCGCTCATTAGAGCCAATATTGCCCACAAGCGACTTGCCATAGTGAATACCGATGCGGGTTTTGAAGATGGGTTTGCCTCTTTTTTGCCATCTTTGATTGAGTTCGTAGGTGAAACGTTGCACCATCAAAGCACTCTCCATGGCTCTACGACAAGGCTCTAGGACACCGTGAGGCGCTCCCCAAAACGCCAAAACGGCATCGCCAATGTACTTATCGGTAGTACCACCTGTAATATGAATGGCTTTGTTGATAGCCTCAAAATACTCCGAAAGTTGCAAAGCCACCTCTTTGGGGCCCATCGTTTCGGAGATGGTTGTGAAGTTTTCTATATCGGTAAACATAATAGCCAATTCTCTCTCCTCACCATCGACTTTTGCCTCTTGTCCTGCTATCATGAGTTTTTTGATAAGCTCTACGGGGAGGTATTTGATAAACGACGAGAGGGCTATTTGAAGCGATTTGAGCGAGGTTTGAGCTTTGCGAATCTCAGATACTTGGGAGTTGTCTTGAAGAGTGATATCAAGTTTAAGTTTTTCAATGCTTTTAATTTGGTTGGCGATTTCGATAATGGGCTGCGAGAGCTTTTTGGAGGCGTAAATCACAACACCAATAAAGAGCAATAAAATCACAAAAGAGATGGCAATAGTCTCGTACATGATAGCCGTAATCCTGCCCAAAATCACCTCTTTGGGGATGATGATAAGCACACGCCAATCCATACCGCTAGAGTCTTTGGGAAAATTGGAGAAGAAATAGAGATGCTCCTCTCTTCTTTTATCCTTGATAGAGCCCTTTTTTTGGGCGTAGCGGTTGTATTGAATAGTGGCTTTGCGTACGATAGCAGAGGGGGCAAAATCACCCAATTTGACGACATCTTGGGAAGAATCATCTTTGAAAGAGGTGGCAATAATGTTTTGTTCGCTATCAAACATGACAATATTACCCTCTACTTTCGCACTTTGTTCGACTAGAAAATCGTGCAGTTTTGTCGAGGTAATATCGGCACCTGCGACTTTGATCTTCACGCCGCTTTGATCAAAATAGGGACTGCTAATCGTAATGCCAATTTCATTGGATGAGGCGTATTTGTAGGGGTTGGACCAATAGGTATCACGAGTGGCTTTGGTTAAATAAAACCAGCTGCGTTCTCTTGGGTCAAAAGTATTGGAACGCACTTCATGTTTGATGGTATTAAATTGCTCATCAAGATACTCCCAATCCTCAATCGTACCGTTAATATCCCTAGAGATGGTACGCAAAATGAGCTGCGGATAGCGACGCAGTTGCAAAAATTCCCCATTGATATTGGCAATATAGATGCTGTTGAGATAGTCGTAGCTACTTAGTTGCTCTTTCATAAGATTGCTTAAGATGGCTTTGTGTTTTAAAATATCTTTATCTTGCGTATTAAGCCTAGAGAGAATTTTGACATGATTGGAGGATATTTCGAGCGTTTTGTTGGTGACATTTACGATATTGGCGGTAATCTCTTTTTGTACTTTGTCAAGCATAATGTAAGACAAATCGTAAGATTTATAAAAATTATAGACAATCAATATTGCCGCTACCGTACTTAGAAGTACAGTAAAGAGTTCACTTAGCTTTATCGAAAACTTTTTGGTACGCATAAATCTCTCCTTAAATAGTTGAAGTATTTTATCTAAAATATCGCACTCTTTTAATTAAGGAAATCCTTGATGTTATCTAGCGCAGATTTTAAAATCGCTTCCTATCCAACAAGCAGGGTCATGTCGTGATCGTTGTGCCTCACCCCAGCGAGAGTTAATGCCATCACGCGTTAAGCCTCTTACTTCACCGATACCTTTTTCTACAACGTACAAAGATACGGACATAATTGCACCAAATAGCGGTTTGTTGGGATCATAATCGGCTATCGAAAAGCTTCCACCCCTTTCTGATTCAAATTCACAATAGCCCTCAAACTCTACTACGCCATTTGATTCTATCGTACACATAGCACTTTTAGCCAAAAGCGACACAGAGAATAGCCCCAAAATCATAGCTATACTTATAGTTTTTTTAAACATAATTAACTCAAATATAAAGTAATGTAAAATAAAGTAAATTTATTCGCATCGCATTATACTGCCAATAAGCTGATAGGTAAGTAGTCAAATGGGGTTTTTACTTCTCTTGTACTTGCCAATAGTCTCTCAAGATTTTTTGCATCCATAGTCAATCCTCTAAACACGCTTTATTACATCAAATAGAGTGCTATCTCATCGCTTAGGAGATAATCGGTATTGTAATAGGTGTCGTTTTGAAAGAGAAGTTTTTTTGCTTCGACTAAAAAATCGGCTTTGGTTTGTATGGAGGGTGCTAGGAGGCTTTTGGCTATACCAACTTTCGAGCGTAGTCCCAAAAAGATTTTTTCGAGCAAAATATCCTCATCGGTTAGCACTTCAACGCTTTGATAGAGAGGATTGGCGATGTAGGCATCGAGGTTGCTGTAGGGATAGAGGCGTTGATTGGCTCTAAATCCAACCGCACCCGCACCTACGCCGATATACTCTTGAAGTTGCCAATAGCCCAAATTGTGCCTTGATTGATAGCGACCGTAATTGGAAACTTCGTATTGATTGAAGCCTCTTTGGATAATCTCATTGCGCACACAATAGACCATTTCAAGATTTTCTACCCGCATGTGAGGCGTTTTTTCAAAGGGAGTATGCTCTTCGATAGTAAGCTCATAGGCCGAAATATGATTAATAGGTAGTCTAAACGCCTCATCAATATCTTTTTTAAGCAAAGCTTTGGTATCTCCTAGGACATTGTAGATAATATCAAGCGAGATGTTTTCAAACCCTACCTTATGGGCATTTTCGAGTGCTTTGTAGGCGTTTTGGGGAGTGTGGGAGCGGTTGAGGCTTTTGAGCTTGGCGTTGTTGAAGCTTTGGACTCCAAAACTGATACGATTCATCCCCAAACCTTTGACCCCTTTGAGCCAATCAAGCGAGGCGGAGTTGGGGTTGGCTTCGATAGTGATTTCGCAATCTTCTTGCATATAGCCATTGAGTAGTTTAAAAATAGGTTCATAAAGAGAGGGTTCTATCGTCGAGGGAGTACCTCCTCCAATGAAAAGCGAAGTGATACTGTAAGGCTTTAGAGTCTCTAGCTCTTTGTGAAGTTGGCGTTGGAGTGCTTTGATGTACTCAACTTTGCTTTGGCTTCTATCGGTAAAGGAGTTGAAACTGCAATAGTGACACTTGGAATCGCAATAGGGAATGTGGATATAGAGGAGCAAACAAGAGCCTTTTTGATAACATTTTAGCACATTTCAACCATTTTATAAGATTTGCACGAAAAATATCAATTCAATTACAGAATTTTACAACCAATCTAAAGCAAAAATAGATAAAATTTCGTATTTCAATTCAAGGAAGTAAAAATGAAAAAATTAACACTTAGTATCGCTACAATCGTAGCAATGAGTTCTTTTGCAATCGCTGGTGGAGATATTGAGCCAGTAGTAGAAGCGGTAACAGAAGTAGTAACACCAGATTCATCTGCTGGTTTCTATATCGGTGGAGCTTACACGTATGCTATGGAAGCTGAAAGAGGACTTTATAGACCAAACGGTATTAGTTCAGCAGCAGACGATACTACATGGGAAATTGCGGGTATGGTAATGGCAGGTTACCAAATCAACAAATACTTCGCTGTTGAAGGTCGATTTACAGCAAGTTTGGATGATGCTAAATACAATGATATTGATGTAGCTGATTACGACCTTACAAATGCTGCTATCTATGCAAAAGTAATGTACCCAGTGGCTGAAATCGTAACAGTTTACGGATTGGTAGGTTACGGTCAAACAAAAATTGAAGGTCTTGTTAATGAATATGAGACAGATGGTCTTCAATGGGGTGTAGGTGCTTCTTACAACGTAAACGAAAACCTCTCTGTATTTGTTGATTACACAAAACTTGCTATGGTTGATGAGTACGATGTTGATGGCAAAACAGTTACAGGATTGGCTGATGATTTTGATGTAAGTACTGTAAACGTAGGTATCTCTTACAAATTCTAATTGCTTAAGTATCCCTCTTTTGAGGGGTGCTTAACCCCCTTTTTTTTATTACAAAATTCCCTTATTACTCAAAAATTATTCCTATTTATCAAGTATTTTTTTGATTATTATTATATAATATTGCAAATTTTCAAACTTAGGAGTTTCAATGCGTTTCATTGCCGTTTTGATGTTTTTGTTGCAGACTTATTTTTTATCCGCTCTTAGCATCTCCTCGTCTGAGATGTCACCCCATATCGTAGAGCATCTAGCTCCCTATCGTGCCAATGGTTCTGTGGTGTATGATATTTATGCCAAAGCAGGGTACAAGCCTTTGTGGGTCGTTTCAAGACAACGTATTGAGGATATGAGAGCAGCACTTAAAAGCATTAAATACAACTACAAAGACAAGTCTTTCAATCAAGCCAAGATTACTAAGCTATTATCTAGGATTGATAATGAAAACATGGATATTATGCAAAGATTGCAACTTTACGCCATTGTCGATATTGAACTTACCAACGCTTTTGTCTCTTTGGTGCATTTTGTACACGTTGGCGATGTGGATTGGGATTTGGTTCAACGCAAACTCAAAAATCTACGAAAAACAAACGACATTCGAGCCAATTGGGAGATGCACCCCAAATCCATGCCAAACAGCAACACGCTCTACCGTGCTATTGCTAATGGTGATATTCACAACTATCTCGACTCTCTTATCTCCATGAAAGATCGTTACGCAAGTTTGGTAACACTGCTTCAACAATACAAACGCAAAAAGAAACCCAAAGATAAACTCAATGCCATTATTGTCAATCTTGATAAAACCAAACTCTATCCACGAAGTTTTGAAAATGGGCATGTAGAGATCAATCTACCCGACTATCGCTTACGATATTATCAAGACGGTATGGAGCTTTTTAGAACCAATATCGTTGTTGGCAAAATCTCACGCCCTACTCCTATGTTTGATGATTATATCAAATTTGTGGTTCTCAATCCTACTTGGACCGTTCCTGATAGTCTTATTAAACGGGATTTGATTCATGTACTCAAATACAATCCCAACTATTTAGAAGAGAACAACATCTACGTCAATGGAGCTTTTGGGTCTAAAAATCTCAATCTCGAAAAACTCTACACTTATGAACACAGCAAACAACGAGTACCCTATAGCTTCGTTCAGCACGCAGGCAAAACCAACGCTTTGGGACGTGTCAAGTTTATGTTTCCCAACAAATACGCCGTCTATCTCCACGATACCGACAACAAATATCTTTTGGATAGAGAGTATAGGATTTACAGCTCTGGGTGTATGCGTGTGAAAAATCCTTTTACCTTTTTACGCTATTTGATGGGCGATCGATACGACAAGCAAAAGATTGATAAGATACTTGATTCTCTCGATCCTACAACGGTGCATTTGCCACGTCCCATACCGATGCATATTCTCTACTTTACCGTTTATGTCGAAAACAACCAAGCCCACTTCAAATACGACATTTACGCTTACGATCAAATCATCGCTCAATCAACCCAAGACAATCGCCACGAAACTTTTGTACTGCCCAAAAATAGATTTGTTGTAGTCGATGAAAAAGGAAATGCCAGTCCTTACGATCCCGAGAAGAAAGCACCCATTGAGTATGAAAACCTTTACTAGGAGTCACCGATGAGACGAATGTTAGCCGAATGGGAGAAGCAAAGAGCATTGCTTTTAAGTTTCCCACATCCCCAGAGCGATTGGGCGGATGATTTGGAACGTGCATTGAGTCCTTTTGTCAAAATGGCACTAGCAGTAGCCTACGCCCAAAAAGTCATCATCGTTTGCGACAATCAAGCCAAAATATCCGATATGTTTTGCTCCACACACAACCTAGAGTTTGTCGAATTGCCTACCAACGATACATGGATACGAGATTACGGCACAATCTCAATAGAAGAAAATGGCAGTGTAAAGTTGCTTGATTTTGATTTTAACGCATGGGGAGGAAAATTTGCCTACCATCTTGACAATCAAGTAAACGCACACCTCCATACTAAAGGCTATTTTGGTGATACTCCTTTGGAGTCGATTGATTTTACGCTAGAGGGTGGTTCTATCGAGAGTGACGGAGAGGGGACGATTTTGACTACCACGGAGTGTTTGTGCAATCCCAACCGAAACGGATGGCTAAACAAAGCCCAAATAGAAGCCAAACTCAAAGAGTATTTGGGGGCTACACGGGTATTGTGGCTTGATTATGGCTTTTTGGCGGGAGACGATACCGATAGTCATATCGACACATTGGCACGATTTATAGCCAAAGATGCCATTATGTACGTTGAGTGCAACGACCCCCATGACGAACACTATGAAGCGTTGTTGGCGATGAAAACCCAACTTCAAAACTTCACTCAAACCAATGGCGAACCCTATACTCTTATCGCTTTGCCCATGACCTCACCCAAATACAACCAAGAGGGCAAACGCCTACCTGCTACCTACGCCAACTTTTTTATCGCCAATCACGCTCTTCTCTACCCCACTTATCAAGATGCCAACGACAAAAAAGTAGGCGAACTCTTCAAAGCCTTTTTCCCCGACAAAGAGATTATCGGTATTGACTGCATGCGACTCATCGAACAAGGTGGCTCGCTCCACTGCTCCACGATGCAAGTAGCCCTCTAGCTGCTTCGCTTGAAAACGAATCCTCTCACCCTGCCCCCTACAAAATCTTTGCGGTGGGGGCTTAAAAGCTTCTTAGGATTTTAATGTAGGCACGGAATGTATTGACAAAGTTATTATATTTACAAAACTTACCAAACGGAACTGTGAAATGTACACCCATAGGACGAAGTAGAGGACGGATTGATAGAGTTAAGAGGTTTTGATAGAGTATTTTAGTTTCTGTATGCGTTCCACCTTTTCCGATGTGGAACGAGAGAGGAATTTATTGTATTGGCACGGTTTTGTGAGCGCATTATACTTATACTTAGTTGATTTTGTTATAATTACTAAAACGTTTATTCAAAAGGTTTCTATGAAGTATGTTCTTATTTTGTGCGATAATCCCATTGCCAAACATTTTTTAGAGTGGACACATAAGCGTAGAGTAGCCGACAATCATTACATTGTTGCTTCACTTGATGGGAGCATCTTGCCACCCAATTCATCCAAATCATTTAAACTTACAGTGATAGACCCTACAAGCTTTAGCAAACTGCGCAGTATCTCTAGGGAGTATCTCTTTGCAGCGGTTTTGATTATGATGAACAGTATTGAAGATACCAACTATGTGCTGCAAAATATACGAAAAATTGATGAGAAGGTAATAGTAACACTCTTGGATCATTGGGGGCTTGAGTATGCCCAGTATCAAGATAAGAATCTTCATATTGTCAATGCCAACAACATTATTGCGTCGCAGCTCTATCACAATTTGCCCAATGTGCCTCTTATTGCTCAAAACATTGGCTTGGGAGAGGGTGAGATTATGGAGGTACTTGTTCCTTATGGGAGCAGTTTTGCTTATCGTCATGTGGGTTCTATCGCACAACGAAAATGGAAAATTGTCGCCTTGTACCGTGAACAAAAGCAACTCCTTCCTAGTAATGCCACGATGATACGCCCTAATGATACGCTCATTATTATGGGGCGACCCCTTGTGCTTGATGGAGTATATCGTACTATCAATCGACGAAAAGGGCTTTTCCCAGAGCCTTTTGGCAAAAATATCTATCTTTTGCTTGATTTTCGTTACGATCAATACCGTGCTATTGATTATCTTTCACAAGCTATCTATCTTCAAGAAAATCTGCACAACAAAAAACTAAAAATACGCATCATTAACGCAACAAACTTTGGAATCATGAACGACATTAAACGTCATCAAAGCGATACCGTGGGAGTCTCTATCTCGTACGGTAAAAAAGACTTTAAGGAGATTGTTGAGTACGATATTCAAAACTTTGATGCGGGAGTTGTCTTGACGAGTATTGATGCGATGGTTAAAAACTCTCTGGAACAACGCTTTTATGAACTCAAAAAGCTTATCTATCTCTTTGGCGACAATTGCGTTTTCAATATCAAAACAGCCACTATTCAAGCTAGTGGAGACAACTATCAAATGGAGTCTATCTCTTCAACAGCCTTTGATTTGTGTGAAACGCTAAAGCTTACTCTTATGCTCTCCAATTGCGATCCCGATGGTGATTTCAAAAGTAAAAAGATGATTATAGAACACTACGAGACATTGGCGCAGATTTTCAACTACCCTATTGAGATAGAGCAAAAAATTGCCAATCCCATCCGAGAACTCAACAACAAAAGCGATATATTGCATCTGCTTCCCTTCAACAAAGCGTTACGCAAACGGGGATTTATACGTATTTTGTCGCAAAAAATGGAAGATTATGTTCTTTCGACAAACAAGCATCCCAAACTGCTTATTCCTACCGAAACGCTCTAATGTTGTATCCAAAAAACACATTTTGAAAAAAATTTTCAAAAAATCAATACTTTTATTAAAAGCTAAATAGAGTAAATAGTATAATAAAATACTCTAAACTTTTGAAAGGGATTTTAATGAAAAAGATCAATCTAATGGTAGTGCTGATGTGCATAGCAACTTTTGCAAACGCTAACTACAGTGCTAAAAAAGAGGCATCGCTCATGAAACACAGCTACGTATCAACGCCCAAAACACTCAAAGATAAGTGTGCGTGTGCCAATGAGAAGAAAAAAACAATCGTAAACAAAGACCGAGATACAAAAATAGTCTCTGCGATGCACAATCGCGTAAAAGAGAAAATTTCTATTAATTAAATTTTTTCCCTTGTTTTAA
>DYTG01000188.1 GCA_020726085.1 Sulfurovum sp. | reverse complement strand
AAAGGTTTTCATCGCTCTCATTCATTATTGAACTAAATAATAGTATAATATTTTAACATTTTACCTTTCAATTCATTGCTATTTAGCCTAGAGTGCAGGGTAAATTTATTTTGAATGATGTATAATTAAATTTTAGGATGAAATTACCAATTTATATTCGATTACAGACACAAAGAGTACCATGCAAGAGTTATCAAAAGAAGAACAGCTTATCTATAACATAGAGTCAATTTTAGACTCCAATGATAATTTCAACATCGATCGCAATACTGTTGAATACTTAGTCAAAGCATACAAAAAAAACATTCGACAGCTAAACAAGATTGTCAAAATCAGCGACCGTCAGCAAAATGAGGTCAACAAACAAAATCAAATTCTTCATAAGCTATCGCAAAAACTCTCATTGTATCTCTCGCCCCAAATTGTTCAATCGATATTTGAGGGGAAACAAGATGTGGCTCTTACGACAAGTAGAAAAAAACTTACTGTCTTTTTTTCAGATTTGGTCAATTTCACCCAAACCACCGAAAATCTTGAGCCTGAGTTGCTTAGCTCCATCCTCAATGACTATCTTGATAAGATGGTAACCATTGCCCTCAAATACGGGGCGACGATTGATAAATTTATCGGGGATGGTATAATGCTCTTTTTTGGTGACCCCGATTCGCTAGGAGAGCAAGAAGATGCCATCAATTGTATCTCCATGGCAATAGAAATGCGTGAACGTGTTGAACAATTTGGGACGCAATGGTTCAATAAGGGATTGCACGAACCCCTACAAGTACGTATGGGGGTTACTACTGGATTTGTGACGGTAGGAAATTTTGGCAGTACGCATCGTATGGATTATACGATTATAGGGAGTCATGTCAATATTGCCAGTCGCCTAGAACAAACCGCCAATCCTAACGGTATTCTTATCTCTCACGAGACCTATTCACTTGTCAAAGATGCTATCTATTGTGAAAAACAAGACACAATCTTTCTCAAAGGGATTCTCTATCCTGTCACCACTTATAAGGTGATTGACTTTTTTGAAAACATCCAAAAACTCAAAGAGATCAATATCGTCAATGAACAACTTTCACTCTATCTCAACAAGGAGTCCATCAAACCCGAGGACAAAGAACGCATCATCGCAACGCTCCAAAAAGTAATCGACGAAGTGCAATTGATTCAATAGTCTAGCCCTCGTTAGATTGCGTCGCAAAGCTAGGTTTAGTTTTTTCAACCGCCCCTTTCATTCCTTGCACCATAAAAAAAACTCCAACAGTAAAGAGGATGAGAATAATAATCGGAGTAGCTTTTTTCATTTATAGTCCTTTTTTGATTTTGATTTGGAGTAATCTTATCATAAATTCTATTTTTTTTATACTTTTTGCTAGATTTTAAGCCACAATTCATCTTTGATTGTGTATAATCTCAATCCACAAAAGGACAGTTGGGTGAGTTGGCTGAAACCACATCCCTGCTAAGGATGCGTACTCGTAAGGGTACCGAGGGTTCGAATCCCTCACTGTCCGCCACTGCAAATGCCGTAATATAGGGCTTTAAAACAATCAAAAATTTTTAGTGTGACAAAAGTTTGCCAATCTCATCAAAATTAGGCTTGATTTTACCCGTGTAATGTCGATGATTTACACTATCTTCTAAATGTCCGATTTGGTGCAAAATCCAATCATTGGGCAAACCAAACTGTTTATATAGTGTGTTGCAAGTAGCTCGTAAAGTGTGCAATGTACCTACATTGATATTAAATTTTTGACAAAACTTTTTAAGCGTAGTTGATATAGTTTTGGGTGATGCGTAAGGGCGGTTATACTGATTAAGAAAAACATAATCGTAACTTTGGGTAAAATGTAGTTGATTGATAAGAGCTTGTTTGGTTTGTGGTAACATATCAATAACTCTAACTCTTTTTGATTTGGTAATATCGGTATCACCCTCTCTTATACGTTCATCAATAGTTATGATTGATTTAGTAAAATCTATCTTT
>DYTG01000187.1 GCA_020726085.1 Sulfurovum sp. | reverse complement strand
ATACCTATTAAGCCAAATAGAACTTTTGAACGCAAAAAAACTCCAGACACAAGTACCTCGTAGCCCAAAAAAAGGCTACTTGATGAGGGTTTTGGGCTTAAGGAAATGGCATTGGACTAAAGTCCCACTTCCAAATAAATAGCAGATGCGTAAGGTCAGTTATAAAAATATTTTGTTCATTTCAATCAAAATCAAGCTATCAAACACTTTAAAACTCTATAGCCCAAAAGAGTAAACAAAATTTCAACGATGATTTAAATAGACTCTGCGTATAATAGGGTACAATTACGAAAATTAAAACAAAGGCAGTATGCAATGATAAAAAAAATTTTGATAATTTCTCTATTTTCATCAACAATCTATGCGGATATACTCGAACAAAATTTTGTTAATGACGTTGCAAAAGTTGCGCTTATGGGGTCTCAAAAATCTTTTGACTCAGGCACTCATGACCTTAAATCCACCGAAGAGATGAAGACAATTTTTGCAGCCTTTCGATACAACTTTGAGGGTACTAATGATTTGAATATCTATCTCAATGCCGCAGGGGGCGTAGCCAAATTGACTACCAGTAATCCTTTGGTAGGAAACGTGGGGGATTACGCCAAACTTGAAGCCATGAACTTTGAACTAGGCGGCGGTGTTCGCTACAAAATTGATGCCTCATCTTATATCGCTGTAGGGGGAGGTGTACTTTATTCGCAAATTGATCCAAGCTTTGCCTACAATAATGCTTTAACACTCCCCAATCGTACTAGAATTGATGCCCTCTACAACAGTAGCGATACATTGGATGTCTATACCTATCAAGCCAATATCAAATACGATTACGAAACCAATATCAACGGTTATGAACCCTATGTAACGGCATTTTTGGGCTACTTCTCCAGCGATGTGGATGGGCTAGATGAGAGTTCAAACTCCACATTGGCACATATCAAAACGGGTGTCTATTCTCCTGAGCTTGTGAAGATATTTGATCTTCCTTTCAAAGTCGAAGCTTACGCCCAAGAAACATTTTTGATGGGGGATATCAAAGAGAATATGGATACTTCGAACATCACACAAGTAGGCATGGCGTTTCACCTCTACACCGATACGCTTATCAAATATGTCAATAATGTCTATTTTGATGTCAATTATGTCACAGGTGAAAACATCGAAGGGTTTCACATGGGCGTAAGTGCTAAATTTTAGCTATTGTACATTTTGATTGTCAATCGATGCTTTTTTCTCGTTCCACCTCGGGAGAGGCGAAACGAGAAAAGCATAACGTTTGCTTACGAAACCCCCAAAAGTGCATGACCTGCCTCTTTTATGAGATAGGTTATTGCCATTTGCCTAAAGAACTCATTGGCTTTTTGAGCATTGATAATCCTATCTTTTCCTCCCAAAAATACCTCAATCGTAACACCTCGTTGAACCAGCTCGTATAATTTCTCTCTATCCCATCGGTATCGCAAAAGTCTCTCCAAATCCTCTTGGGTATGGGGATAGTAGTAGCGTGACAACTCTATCGTACTAGGGTAGGCTACGTTGGCAAAAAAGCTCTCTTTGTAACTAGGGGAATGGAAATATTGGAGCTGTTTTTGGATATAGCTCTCATTTTTGTCTTCAAAAAAAGCAGGAGAGAGGAGTATCAATCTATCTATTTTTTTCTCTAACGCATACTCAAATGCTCCAATCGCCCCGTAGCTAAACCCTGCTACAACTCTATCACACTGGGGAATATAAGGAGCAAAAAGTGCCTCTTCATTGCCAAATAAAAAACCGCTAAAATAGTACACTCTGTCCTCTTTTTGTGAGAATATACCGAAATTTCCTAATTTTTTCAACCATTTCCTGCCAAACGTCTGCATAATAAAAGCAATTTTCAATTTTTTGCTTTGCCTTGAGCCACAATGTCGTACTACAAAGTTTGAAATAGGTAAAATAACCCAACTCTATTTTAAAAGATGATTATGGAAGCAATACAAACATACACCAAAGAGATAACACAAAG
>DYTG01000186.1 GCA_020726085.1 Sulfurovum sp. | reverse complement strand
AACCTACGGATGAACCTACGTTCGCAATGTCGTTATAAACTCCATAAGTTGTTGATGTATCGCTTCGATGGTCTCATTGGCATCGATGAGTCGATACTCCACATTAAGAGAACGAACGATACGCAACATATTGGCTTGTACATTTAAGAGATACTCAAGCCCCTTTTGTTCGATACCGTCAAGCGTTTTGGTCGCCAAGCGCTCTTTGAGTGTCTCATAGGTGGTTGTAAAAAGCACGATTTTATCGGGCAAATGTTCATGAAGTGCGTATCGATTAAGCTCCAAAAGCCAATCAATATCAAGGGTTTCATTGCTCAGTGCGTACGCCATACCGCTTACCAAACCACGATCGCTAATGATAGTTTTGTCGCAATTGGGCTTGATTGCATCCGCATAGTGTTGTGCCCTATCGGCGACAAAAAGCAACATCAAAGCCCGTGGAGTAAGCTTACCGCTCAGTAAAATCTCACGAAATCGCTCACTAGGCTCTTTGGTAGTCACAAAGTGGGGGTATCTTTGGGACAAAAGTTCAATTTGTGTCGTTTTACCGCAGGTATCAATTCCCTCAAAAAGTACCACCATTAGATATAGCTCTTAATCAACGCATAAACACTGGGGGGTAGGAGATGATCTATTTTGCCATTAAAGTGCAAGATAGAACGCACCATCGAGGAGCTAATAAAGGCGTGGTCGAGATTGGGCATAAGATAGATGGTTTCGATATCGCTATTGAGCGAGGAGTTGGCGTAGCCCATTTGCAACTCATATTCAAAATCGCTAATCGCCCTCAATCCTCGTACGATGATATAGGCATCAAGCTCTTGCGCCAAATCGACCAACAATGAACTAAAGGAGACGACTTTAATTTTGGGCATGGTATGAGTAGTAGATTTGATCATCTCAATGCGTTGTTCGAGTGCAAAACGAGGACGTTTGGTTTCGCTAATCGCAACGGCGATAATAATCTCATCAAACATCTTACACGCACGTTTAACAATATCCAAATGCCCGTTAGTAATAGGATCAAACGTCCCTGGGTAAATAGCTTTTCTAAATTGATTCATCTTCTCTCCACCTTTTGTATAGATTGTTTTGAATGCCCAAAGCATCGTACCATTTGCCAATGATAAATCGCTCCATCTCTTCAAGTGAGTTACTATCGGAGTAATAGCCCATTACGGGAGGTGCGATAATAACCCCAAGAGTAGAGAGTTTGTGCATATTTTCGAGTGCAATAGCCCCAAAAGGCAACTCTCTAGGAGCCAAAAGAAGCTTTTTTTGCTCTTTGAGTGCCACCGCTGCAACCCTTGTAATCAAATTATCAGCAATACCGTGAGCAATTTTAGCCAATGTATTCATACTGCAAGGAATCACCGCCGTAGCATCGACACCAAACGAACCCGAGGCGATTGAAGCTCCGATGTGTTTGTTGGAGTAGAGAGTGAACTTTTTTTCTTCAAGACGTTCAACCACCAAAGCACTTTGAGAAGCCACCACATGAAGCTCTACACTATCGGGCAAATGAGCAATAAAGGCTTTTGCCAATGCCACTCCACTAGCCCCACTAATAGCCAAAACGATACGCATAAACTACTTACTGCCTTTTTCGATTGGCAATCCTGTTTTTTCCCATCCATTTACAAAGCCTTGTTGGATATTGGTAAGCTTCCCATGCCCCTCATTGGCTAACAAAATCGCTGCTTTGACCGAACACAAACCAATGCGACGAATAAGAACCATCTCCTTGTCGTATCCATCATTGATTACCGTCTCACCGTTTACTTCCATTTCATAAGGGATATCTATCGCTCCTTTGGGGTGTCCGTGTGCAAACTCCTCTTTGGTTTGTACATCGATAATGTATTCAAATTCAGGCAAAGCCTTAGTCTCTTTTAGACAACTATCAGAATACTCTTTGGCATGAAGCAAGGAGAACGACAAGATAATAAACACAATAAAAGATTTTAACATTTTTTATCCTTAAGTAGTTTTGGGTGTATTATAGCAATTGAGTATAAAAGTTGAGTATCATCCATCCAAATAAACTTTATCATT
>DYTG01000053.1 GCA_020726085.1 Sulfurovum sp. | reverse complement strand
GGTTTTGCTCTTTTTTATTGTTTTGCTTTTTGGGGTTGATTATAGCATAGTTTTTGATGCTTTTGCGGGGTGGGGCTAGGTGGATTTACTACTATTTTATTCACTATCAACCCTGCTTTTTGCGTTTTTGATAGCCTTAATCTCTTCAATAAAAGCTTCGCCGTAGCGTTCATACTTCACCTCTCCCACTCCATGAATGTTAAGCATTGCCTCTTTGGTGGCGGGAAGCTCTGTTGCCATTTGCACTAGAGTTTTTTGTGAAAAGACGATATAGGCAGGAATAGAGTTTTGGGTTGCGATGGTGTTGCGTAGTTTGCTTAGACGATCCAAAATACGTTGCGTATCTTCGTCAATCACCCCGCTATCATCGACTACTTTGGTCTCAAAGGCTACTTTTAATCGCTCTTCATCAATGGCTATTTTTTCTTTGCCTTGAAGTATCTTTTTGCCCATCTCCGTCAAGATATAGACTCGTTTGTCGTTGATAGCCACCGCTCCAAACTCCAAAAGTTGATCAACAATGGTGAGCCAACCGCTTTTGGAGTACTCCTTGCCAATATCGTAAACCGAGAGCTTATCGTGGGCGTTTTGTACAATCTTTTTGCTTTTGCTCCCTTTGAGAATATCGACAACGTAGTTGGCTCCAAAGCTCTGCTTGGTTCGATAGATAGCCGAGAGTATCTTTTGAGCGGGGGTGGTAATGTCTATCGTTTGGCTTTTGTGGGTTAGACAGTTATCGCACCGTTCCGTGCAAGGCACAAGGCTCTCTTTGAAATAGTGCGAAATGCTTTGATGGCGACAACTTGTCGAGGTGGCAAAGGTAGAGATGGATTGCAACTTGGCATAAGCGTTTTGTTTGTACTCCCCCGCTTCCAAATCGTCAATAAAAAGACGCTGTTGTATCAAATCCGCCGTTGTAAAAAGCAGTAGCGTTTGGCTTAGATTCCCATCTCTTCCTGCTCTACCAATCTCTTGATAGTAGCTCTCCACATTGCGTGGTAGATGAAGATGGACGACAAAACGGATATTGGGTTTATCAATTCCCATCCCAAAAGCAACCGTAGCTACCACCATATCCAAACGGTCTTGGATAAACTCATTATGGATTCTTCCTCGCTCCTCATTTGAAAGTCCTGCATGGTAAGCTCTGGCTTTGTATCCTTTTTGAGAGAGATAAGTAGCCACCGACTCGGTCGATTTTCTAGAAAGGGTATAGATAATTCCCGATTGATTCTTATAGAGCTTCAAAAACTCCATTAGTTGTGCCTTGCCATCACCGATGCGATGTTTGATGGTGATAAACAAATTGGAACGAAAGACTGAGCCTACGATAATGTTGGGTTTTTCCAATCGCAGCTCATTGATAATATCGGCTCGTACCATTTGAGTGGCTGTTGCTGTAAAAGCAGCGATAGGGATGCGTGGAAACTGCTCTTTGAGTATGCTTAGTTTTCGATAGCTTTGTCTAAACTCATGCCCCCATTGAGAGAGACAATGTGCCTCATCAATGACAAAAAAATTGATTTTGGCACGGTGAAGCAAGGAGATGAAGTAGCTGCTATCCATACGCTCAGGAGCAACGTAGAGCATTTTAATCTCGCCCCTTATGACTTGTTGTTCGATGCTCTTAATCTC
Organism: Sulfurovum sp.; assembly: GCA_020726085.1. GTDB lineage: Bacteria > Campylobacterota > Campylobacteria > Campylobacterales > Sulfurovaceae > FS08-3. The sequence continues at coordinate 9,843 of DYTG01000053.1, read as the reverse complement.
TTCAAAGCTTTGCATGGAGCTTACCATTGCTGCTTCTATCCCGTTGGCCTCTAGTGATGTGACTTGATCGTACATAAGCGAAAGCAACGGAGAAACCACCACCGTAACGCCCTCCATCATCAAAGTGGGAAGCTGATAGCACAGCGATTTGCCCCCACCTGTGGGGAGTATCATAAGCATATCTCTTTTGCCCACTATCGTATCAATTGCCTCTTCTTGCAAATCCCTAAAGTCGTCATACCCAAAGTAGTGTTTAAGTGTCTGCTTTTTATCCATAACGCATTATACTTAGAAATTTTCAAAATAGAAAGATGTCAAATTGATATATTTTAGTAATTCAAACTATTTTAATAAAATTTCGATATAATTTTTTTCTTACTTAATTGCTTTGCGACTGCAAAAATTTGGATTAGAGAGGGGGTGATGCGTTATGCCAGGAATTGTTTTAAATTCACGAGATTCATTTGATGATGCGTACAGAAAATTTAAAAGACAATGCGATAGAAACCTTATCGTTACAGAAGCTAGAGCGAGACAATATCACGAAACCGCTACAGAGAAGAAGAAAAAAGAGAAAATTGTTACCCGTAAAAAGATCCTCAAAAAACTTTTTATGCTACGACGATACGAATCAAGACTCTAATATTTTGGTGCATCTTCGCACCAAATCTCAATACTCCACATCAAAATTTTCATCACGAGCTTTTGCGGCATCAAACATCTCGACTCTATCACGCCCTGTATTTTTGGCATCGTAGAGTGCTACATCGGCTAGTTTGATGACTTTCCAAAAATTGGGAGCATCATCGGGCAAAAGCGCCACTCCAATGCTAATGGTTTTGGAGAAAGTCAAGCCTGAAGCGGTTTTAATCTTTTGTTTGGCAAACTCGGTGCGAATTTTTTGAGCTACCTCTAGGAGTTTTGCCCTATCGCAATCTTTGAGTATGATAATAAACTCCTCACCTCCGTAACGTGCAGCCAAATCTTGAGAGGTGACACTATCGCTTAAGACTTTGGCGATGATTTTGAGTGCATTATCCCCCACATCGTGTCCGTATTTGTCATTAATCATCTTAAAGTAATCAATATCCGCCATCAATACACCGTAACGTGTAGCGTTTGTTTGATGATCTATCATCGCTTGATTGATATACTCTTCAAGATATTTTCGATTGTAGAGATTGGTAAGAGGGTCTCTTAGGGATTGCTCTTTGAGCTGTTGCATCAATTTTTTACTGATAAACTCCGTTTTGGCACTGTCGATATAGTCGTCAATGAAGTGAATAAGTGTATGGATACGCCCATACTCCTCTTGGGTTTTGGTGACAATAGAGAGGATAATATCAAAATCGTTGGAGATAGAGTAGGGCAAACAGATGTAGTTGTTGGGGTTTTTTGGGTCTTGTTTGAAACTTTTGCAAATACCATCAAAGTGACACGAATCAACGATTACGCTCGCCCTATCGGCACGACACCCATCCTCTACGACACCGCAATGGAGACGATGGCTATTGTAGATAACTTTGGTGCTTTTGTGGGTTGTGTTGCACTCTATGATAGTAAAAGTTTCAATATTGAGCTTGGTTTTAAAGACGCTAACCAATCGATTATAAATATCTTCAATGGCAATATCGTGTTCAATGGTGCGTCTAAATTTGTAAATATCGGAGAGTTGCGAGATGGTACTCTTGACATCGTTGAGGGGGTCTTTGGATTTGTTTACTCTTTTGTGTGAGAGAAAAATATCAATCTTCTTTTCGATCTCATCAAGGATATTTTCAAACTTCTCCATCAGCACATTGATAAGCATAGCCACTTCAATGCTCTCTTTGGAACCAATCTCTTTGACTCTGCCGCTGTAATCGCCTTGATTGGCTCTATTGACTACGCATCGCATTGATTCAAAAATCACCATATAGGGTTTGAGCAGTTTGCCCGTGAGAAACTGAATCAAAAGCAACACCGCAAAAGCTACCATGGCAATATCCACAACCGTTTGCATACCCATCGTTTTAATGTCATTTATGTCGATAATAATCGAAATAGCCCCCAACGTATCTCCCTCTTTGGCATCGTGGCAGCTTAGGCAGTTGATTTTGGCATCATTGGTAGCCTTGTAGGGGATAGTCATACGAAAGGTATTGTTGAAATAGATATCTTCATTAACGACTTTTTGGGCCTCTCCTTTGGCAATTACGGCTTTGTCTATCGCATCTTTGGCGTATTCACTTTGCAAACCTGCACCGTATTGTTTGATAAGGGCAGGGGAACGCACCAGCCACAAATCTTTGATATGCGAAGAGTTTTTGATTTGTTCCAAAAAGAAATCCCTTTTATCAATCGTGCCATTGACCATGTGAGAGGTGAGCGAGTGCTTGATAAGGTCTGAGATTACAAGTGCCTTATCCTCTACGCTTTTGATACCGTAGTGGCGAAAATTGAGTGAGATATTGACAATCATCACCAAAAAAATAATGAGAAAAATAACAGAGAGAATAATCGTAGTCTTTTTTTGTGCATTCATAGTGGATTTCCTAAAATGAGAAGAGAGGTGGTAAATTATTGATATAATAATTTAAATGAATAAGAAATTATATAGCGTTTCACTTTATATTATCATTAAATCCTTGACATAATAAATTATAAATGCTATACTAATATTCTACTTATTTTTTTTAAGTATTTATGGGGATGACTTGGTTTCGACTGGAGTAGTCGGGGTCATGTGCATGTCGGACTGAGCAACTCCGTTACACGGCTCAAACGCAATAAATGCAAACAATACAGATTACCGTCCAGCTTTCGCACGAGTAGCGTAAGTTTAACTAACCTTTTTGGACTGCCTCGCTAGTGAGTGTCATCTTAACTAGATTTTGGGGTATCATATCTGATGACTATATCTACGAGTTGCCTAGCTCTTAGACGAACCCTTAGGCTGGTTTAGTGTAGTTTTGGATTGGTTGTACGAAACTAAACGAGAATAAACAACATCATCTAAGCATGTAGAGTCATGGTTCTAGCTATTTTAGGACAGGGGTTCGATCCCCCTCATCTCCACCATCCAAAAATCACCATCAAACCCCACAAAATAGGTACTCTTAAGCTTTTTTGATACCCTATAGTATGTCAAGTTTCACCACGTTATACCATTCCATTTAAAGCTCATGAGACAATTTTATCTCACTTATTTGAAGTTTAATTGAGGTTGTGAAGTCCAACAGGGCGTATGGCAGGAGTGAAAACCAACCAAATATTCGTATAAATTCCCATTTGAAATAACAAAAGATACTAAAATAGGCAAAAAAACAAACTCTAAACCAATATTTAGCTAAAATATTATACAAGTTAAAAAAAGATGTATAGAGAGTTAGTATGAATATTAAAGATTATACTATAGAGCAATTAGAGAAACTATCTCAAGAGATTCGCAATAAAATTTTGGATACCGTGAGTCAAAACGGGGGGCATTTAAGCTCTACTTTGGGGGCTACCGATTTGATTGTGGCGATGCACTATGTTTTTGATTGCATACAAGACCCTTTCATTTTTGATGTCTCGCACCAATCCTATGCCCACAAACTGCTCACCGATAGATGGGAGTGTTTTGATACGTTACGGCAATTTGGTGGCATTAGCGGTTATGCCAAACCCAAAGAGTCGCCTTACGATTACTACGTTGCAGGGCATAGTTCTACTTCGATTTCACTAGCCGTAGGTGCTGCCAAGGCGATTGCTCTCAACAATGAAAGCGATAGCAGGGTCCCCGTGGTGCTTATCGGAGATGGTTCGATGAGTGCGGGGATGGTTTATGAGGCTCTGAATGAACTAGGTGAACGAAAATACCCCGCCGTTCTTATCCTCAACGACAACGAGATGAGCATTGCCAAACCCATTGGGGCTATCAGTCGCTACCTCTCGCAACACATGGCATCGCCCTTTTATCAAAAGCTTAAACGCAAAACCGAAAAGCTCCTAGAGCATCTCCCCGAGGGGGCTACCTATTTGGCCAAACGCTTTGAGGAGTCTTTTAAGCTCATTACACCTGGTATTTTGTTTGAAGAGTTGGGGATTGAGTACATTGGTCCTATTGACGGACACGATTTTGAAGCGCTTATCAAGGCTCTAAAGATCGCCAAAAATCTCAAAAAACCCGTCATTGTCCACACCCAAACCACCAAAGGCAAAGGGTATGAGATAGCCCAAGGACAGCAAGAGCATTGGCATGGGGTGAGTCCCTTTGATAGAGCCAGTGGCAAAAGCAGCAATAGCTCCTCTAAACCCTCCGCAACCTCTATCTTTGGCAACAAACTCTTAGAACTTGCCAAAAGCAACGAGAAGATTGTAGGCGTGACGGCTGCTATGCCCAGTGGGACGGGTATGAATATCCCTATGGAGGTCTTTCCGCAGCGTTTTTGGGATGTTGCTATCGCCGAACAACACGCCATTACGTCGGTGGGTGCGTTGGCAAAAGAGGGATTTAAACCCTTTTGCGCTATCTATTCTACTTTTTTACAAAGAGGATTTGATCAAATCATTCACGATGTCTGCTTGATGGATTTGCCCGTTGTTTTTGCAATTGATAGAGCTGGGATTGTCGGAGAAGATGGCGAAACCCATCAGGGGGCTTTTGATATCTCCTATTTGCGTCCCATTCCAAATATGACGCTACTAGCTCCCCACAACGAAACAACACTTGCATTAGCTATGGATTTTGCTCTCCATTACAATCATCCTTGTGCCATTCGCTACCCCAGAGGAGCTTTTATGGCAAGTGATGCACCCTCTATCCCCTATGAACTAGGCGTTGGGCAGATACTTCGAGATGGCAATAGTGAGGTTGCTCTTATAGGCTATGGCAACGGTGTAGGACGGGCGATAAACACCGCTGGGTATTTGAATTTTGAACCTGCCATTGTCGATTTGCGATTTGTCAAGCCTTTGGATAGTACACTACTCGAAGTGCTTAGCCAACGATACACAAAGTGGTTTATCTTTAGCGACAGTGCTAAGATAGGCGGAGTGGGGAGTGCTATCTTAGAGGCTATCTCTGGATGTGCTATCAGGGGAGTTGAAGTGGTAAGCTTTGAGTATGAAGATAGCTTTATCACCCATGGAAATACTACTTTGGTAGAGGAGTCAATGGGGCTACTGCCTAGCCAACTAGCCCGTACGATTGAGAAGAGATTGAAGTAGGGGTCTTTTGGATTGGTATGCATATAGAAATACCTCTATTCGATGTAAGTCTCTCCAAAATTCCCATAGCTTTTGGAGAGTCCGCAAGATAATTTTGATAAAATCCATAAAATTCTCTATGCTAAGGAACAAACATAATGAACAAAATAGTTTTATGGCTAGTGGGTTTGGGTGTGGTAGCCCAAGCGCACTTTTTGACCCTTTTGCCAAGCCGTGACACCGTGTGGGATAAAAATGAGACAACGATTGAGTTTAATATCTCTTTTATGCATCCGCTTGAGCAGACTGCTATGAATAGGGAAACACCCCTAACCTCTAAACGCAAAACTATCAAGCGTGACCACAAAGCATAGAGAAGCAGCTACACCATCAAAATCCTGCAAAACAAACAGCAGATAAATGCCGTATTGGGATTTTTGCTTATATTCGTGATATTTTTTTCCTCAAAAAACAAAATAATGAAGAGCAAGTCCTTGAGGCTTATCAACACCTTTTTATACTCCTTTGTTGTCTCCGACGGTCATAGAAGATATCATCTTTTTGCTACGAGCAAGAGGAGGCTTTGCAAAAAGCCGATAGGATACTCAAAGCGTTGCATATAAAACATCTCAAACAACGCATTGTTTTTGATTTAAGCGGAGGCGAACAGAAGACAGTAAAGATACTCAACGCAATTGACAAATCGATAATTATCGTATCTCACTACAAAAGCTTCATGGAGCAACTCGTCCCCACCGTTTACCGACTGCACAACGGTGAGATTTCTGGAGCTACTTGACTCTAAAATAAATAAGCAGTGTATCTTGATAGAAGTTGTCTCCGTCGTCGCTCACCATAAGATAACGATTGGGGGCTACTTTGGTAAGTCCCTCGAAGTTGTCAAGGCTCCATCCTTTGGAGTTGTCCAATACCGCCAAAACTTCATCTTTGCAGAGTCTCTTTTGGTGGCATTGGCGATTGATATAGACCTTTTTGAGTACGACAACAAAAGGGGCAAAGAGACCGTTGTAGGCTCGTTCAAGCACCAAAATATTCCCATCATCCATCACTTCAATGGCACTTACGGCTGCGTTTTGCACATTGGAAGCTTTGAATTTCCACTCATAGCCGTTGCTAGAGTAGAGCGTTTGGATTTTTTTATTGTCTCTTTTGATAGGATATTCCGTAGCAAATATCAAGCCGTACGTTGGATGATAGGCAAGGGCTTCGAGTCCTTTGTTTTTGTGACGAAGAAATTGCGTTTGTGAGAGTTTGTAGGGGATTTTATAGGTCGTTTGCTCTTTGCCGTTCTCCCCAAACCGTGCGATTTTTGGTTGCCCCTCAAAGGAGAGAATGAGGCGTTTAAGACTATCAAGCGTCGCCCCTTCGGTATCTCTTTGGTAATTTCTAAACTCTTTGCCGTTACTTTTGAGCAGTTTTATCGCTTTTTGAGGGGTCAATTGGGTAATTTTGTCGCCAAAAGTAGCCCCAAAAACAAACACCACTCCCTCATCGCTTACCATGTAGAGTATTTTTTTTCCTCTATGATACGCCAAATCAGAAATTTCGCTAAAACCGTAGCCCCCAATACGTCCAAAACTGAGCTTTTTTTGATCAAGTATCTCAATGCCCATATAATCGCTTTTGACTCCCATAGGGGTTATATCGGTGCTACTAACAGAGCCAAAAAGCAACGAAAAGCTTATCAAAAAGGATAGAATTTTCATTTGTCTCGCTTCTCTTTTCGCTCTTGCAAATAGGAGATAAGCAAAATCCAAACAATAGCAATATCGATCATGACATCGGCATAGTTGAAAACCGCAAAATCAAATCCGCAGTGCCACGCCACATAATCGACCACGCCTACATGATGAAAGCGATCATAAATATTGCCCAAAGCACCTCCTACAAGCAACCCCAACGCAAAAGGAAACTTTTGGATATACCCCTCATAAAAGACAAAAATCACCACAAACGTTACGAGTGAAATTTGCAACCATTTGACATATTCACCCAGTTCAGCCAACATCGAAAAGGCTACCCCTTTGTTGTAGTGAAGCTCCAACGAGATGCACTTAGAGTCCCAATAGTAGCTATTGACAAAAAGATCTTTGATGGCTTGATCAATAACAAACGTCCCCAAAACTACCAAAAAAAAGATAACCAAATAACGCATTACTCTAATACCCGCTTGAAAAACTCACGGCACTCTTGCATGGTAGCTTCAAGTTGGGCTTTGCTTTTGCCCTCTAACAAGAGACGTATTTTGTTTTCGGTGCCTGAGTATCGAAAAAGATAACGCATACCTTTGGACTCTATGCTTTGGGTAAGCTGGGAGTACCCTTCTATATGTTCAAACTCTTTTTTGGTTTCGATAGCCAAATTGACCAAAAGTTGCGGATAGGATTCGTAGGGATTAAAAGCTTTGGAGGCTTTAACGCCCGATTGTACCAAATAGGCAAGAGCTTGAAGTGCTGAACTAAGCCCATCGCCTGTTTTGGCATAATCGCTAAAGACAATGTGACCGCTCTGTTCACCGCCAAAATTAAGATCATGCTTTTGCATAAGCTCTACGACGTTTTTATCCCCTACAGCACTGCGATAGAGTTTGATACGGTGTTTGCTCAAAAACTCCTCCAATCCCTGATTGCTCATCACGGTGGCTACCATAGCATCGTTTTTGAGCGTGTGTTGATTTTTCAAATAGAGTGCCAATACTGCCATGAGCTTATCACCATCGACAATATTGCCCTTCTCATCAATAAGTACCAACCTATCGGCATCTCCATCAAGAGCAATTCCCACATCAGCACGATAAGTATGGACAGCTTTGGCGACATATTCGGGGTGCATTGCTCCGCATCCTTCGTTGATATTATAGCCGTTGGGTTTATCGGCAATGGTAATGACATCGGCTCCTAGCTCTTCAAAAATAGTAGGAGCTACTTTGTATCCTGCCCCATTAGCACAATCCACGACAATGCGAAGCCCCATCAAAGAGAGTTCTTTAGGAAAAGAGTTTTTGATATGGACAATGTAGCGACCAATCACATCATCAATGCGTTTGGATTTGCCTATGGCTCTATCGCTCACTTGGGCATTTTGAAGCGCTTCATCGTCGTTAAAAATCGCTTCAATGGCGTTTTCGGTTGCACTATCGAGTTTGTTGCCTTGTGCATCAAAAAACTTAATGCCGTTGTCGTAATAGGGGTTGTGCGAAGCACTAATCATAATCCCCACATCGCATCGCATCGATTGGGTCAAAAAAGCTACGGTAGGGGTGGGCATGGGACCTATTTGAATCACATCAAAGCCTACCGCCGTAAGTCCCGAAACAATCGCACTTTCGACCATATAGCCACTGGTTCGGGTATCTTTGCCCACTAAAATCTTGTTGGTTTTGGCAAATTTTCTAAAATATATGCCCGTTGCCATGGCGAGTTTCATAGAGGTTAGAGCGCAGACTTTTTCACCTGCTTTGCCTCGTACCCCATCGGTTCCAAAGAGTTTCATAGATGGTAGTTCCTTGTAAAATTAAAAGTAATTTCCGTATTTTAGCATATTAAAATTACAGTAACGTATTGGCTAAGTTGATTGACATAGACTAAACTTTTTTGATATAATTTCATTAAAAACTGATTTTACGCACTCAAAGTTCGTAAAACTTTGCTACTCTCCCGCTGTGCGGGTAGCTTTAGGGGGTTGTAAGGGACACTTGTGTTCCTTGCCAAAATAGGGGCTTTGCTCCTATTTTTGCGTAACATCAGTTAAAAAGAAAATATTATTAGATAGAGAGTGAAAAATGGCAAAGAGTTTGTATGCAACATTGGAAATCAGTGAAAACGCTAGTGCAGACGAGATCAAAAAGGCGTATCGAAAACTTGCACGTAAATACCATCCCGACATCAACAAAGAACCACAAGCTACAGAAAAATTCAAAGAGATCAACGCAGCCTATGAAGTACTAAGCGACAAAGAGAAAAAAGCCCAATACGATCAGTTTGGTGATAATATGTTTGGAGGACAAAACTTCCATGATTTTGCCAGAGGACAGGGTTCTGGTGTCGATATTAACGATATTTTGCGTGAGATGTTTGGTGCGGGTGGAGGCTTTGGGAGTCGAGGTGGATTTGGCGGAGGTTTTGGTATGAAGCTTGATGTTCAAGCCCAAATCACCATCCCCTTTATGACCTCAATTGTGGGCGGAACACACCAAGTCAGTACGGGTGGCGAAGCCTTTGATATCCGCATACCCGCAGGAATCAAAGAGGCTTCAACGCTTAGAGTACGAGGCAAGGGACGAACGCATAATGGGCAAATGGGTGATTTGTTGCTCCAAATCAACATTGCTCCCTCCAAAGAGTACAAAAGAGAGAACGATGATCTCTACAAAACCATTGATGTCCCCTTGAAAGAGGCGTGGTTTGGTGGCAAGATTGAAGTCGAAACGCCTCACAAAAGTGTCTCGCTCAAAGTCCCCAAAAATACCAAAAACGGACAAAAGTTTCGCATTCAAGGCGGTGGAGTCCCCAATCCCAAAACGGCTCTTAAGGGGGATTTATATCTTGTCGCCAACGTGATACTCCCCGATGTTGATAAGATGGATAAGGCACTACGCCAAATGTGCGAGGAGAAGCTCTAGGGCGGTAGAGGGATTATGAAAAAAGACAT
>DYTG01000052.1 GCA_020726085.1 Sulfurovum sp. | reverse complement strand
TCATTTTAATAGCACTGCTAATTATCCCCTGAGAAATCCCCTGAGAAATCCCCTGAGAAACACCTCTCTCCATTCCTATTTGATAGCTTGGTAGCTCTTCTAATTTCATATCTCGTAACATACTCTCTACCTCCTTTAGTTTGGTTTGTAGGTCTCTATTGGTTGATAGCTCTTCGAGTATCACCATGTATTTACCTCTTAAGTGAGTATTGTCTTTGGTTAGCTCTTGCAATCTTTGGACAATGTAGCCAATAACATCCTTTTCATCTCTGCCCTTAAAATCACAAAGTATGGCTAACACCAAAGCATCGGGAGTGTCCATCTTTAGAAACTTCTCGCAATCGATGGTGTGCATATCGATGATAGTATAACGAAATTTTAGATTATCTTCAACTATGGTGCTTTTCATTTTGAGTTTGGGTTTGCCAATATAGACAAGATATTGAAAAATAGGCAGTCGTTCAAAGCGTAAACTTATATCGTTGTAATATCTTAGCATTCGACGGTGCATGGTTTTGTCGTTGTCGTTTTGTATTTCAAGGTGTAAAATTGCTTCTACGCCGTTTACTTTGCAATGAGCCACTATATCGGCTTCTCTTTTTTCTATGCGTTTAAGTTCTTGTTCGACAAACTCAATATCCGTTACTTCAATTTCTAAAATATATTTGGCAATATCTTGGGTAATGGTTTTGATGGTCTCTTTGGTGGTGATGTCTTTTTTCATGGAGGAGATTATAGCACAAAATGGATAAGTTCGACCAAAGTCAAACCTACTATGAATTTATCACTCCTCTAACTGTGGTATGCCCTATTACTTCAAAATATCAATAGAGCGTTACGAAGCTGGAGTTTTGTAACGAGTATATAGGAACAAGGGAAACAATCTCTTTCATTTTAAGCTCAACCAATTTCAGCGAGAATAGCTACAAAAGAGTGCTTCTAAGCTCAAATCCAAAGGCTTTTGGATATACTAAAGATTAAGGTTTAGATAGGCACTATCTAAAGCTTTTTTCACAGAAGGTACTATATGACATTTAATGCGTTTGATTTTCACAGTGATATCGAAAAAGGTATCAAAGTCGCTGGGTTTAGAGAACCTAGCCCAATTCAAGCCATGTCGATACCCATTATTGAACAAAACCAAGATATGGTGGGACAAGCCCATACGGGTACAGGCAAAACCGCAGCGTTTGGTTTGCCTATTCTCGATAAAATCGCAAAAGGTGAGATTGAAAGAGCTTTAATATTGGCTCCCACGCGTGAGCTAACTACACAAATTAGCGATGAGCTTTACCATTTGGGACGTTTTGCGGGTATTAAGACATTGGCCGTTTATGGAGGTGTGGGTTATGGCAGACAAATTGCCCTTATTCACAAGGGAGTACCCATCGTGGTCTCCACACCAGGCAGACTCAAAGATCTCTATCAAAAAGGCAAAATTGACACTTTCAATCCCGAAATTGTCGTACTTGATGAAGCCGATAAAATGCTCGATATGGGATTTTTAGACGATATTAAGGAGATTTTTAACTACATCCCTCAAAATCGCCAAACGCTCCTCTTTTCCGCCACTATGCCCGATGAGATCAAAGATTTGGCCAGTATGCTGTTGTATCATCCCCAGTATATTTCAGTCATTAGCGACGAGGATGAGACCACCAACAACGACATTGAACAACGCTACTACGTCATCAACGAAAACCAACGAGACGATGCAATTGTCAATCTATTGGAGAGCGAAAACTACGACAAATGTCTTATCTTTTGCCGTATGAAGCGTGAAGTTGATAGATTGGGTGAATACCTTAGTGCTTTGGGATTTGGCGTGGTAGCCTTGCACGGCGATGTTGAACAGATGCAAAGAGAGCAGATTGTGCGTGATTATCGTCGCTCCAAAGTCAAAATCATGATTGCTACCGATATTGTAGCACGTGGTATCGATATCAAAGACATAACGCACGTTTTCAACTACCATATCCCTTTTGACCCCCAAAGCTATGTGCATCGAATCGGACGAACAGGTAGGGCAGGAAAGAGCGGTCAAGCCATTACTCTCGTGACTACTGATGAGTTTAATGAACTCAAACGTATCAAAAAAGAGGTGGGAGCCAATATGAAGTTTTCCGTCATTGAAGGTAATGGATTGCTCAATGATGCACACTATCAAGATATTAGCCAAAAAGTACGCAACTTTGCCCTTCATGACAACGTCGATACCTTGTTGGAGTATATGCGAGATTGCAATCCTAATGAACTCCTCAAAAGAGCTTTGTCTATCGTCATAGAACACGAAACGCACAAAGGCGAGACAAACATTGGATACGACTACTCCAGCGTCGAAAATATGCTCAATCAATTTGAAATAGAGAAAAAAGAGACCAAAAAGCCCAACGGACGAAAAAAAAGAACATAAATGCAATATTTTATGTTGCTTCAAGCAAAGTCTATGTAAAATTTTATTACAAAAGAATAACAAGAGGTTGTTACAATGGAAGTAGATTTAGTTGCGGAGAGTATAAAATTTATGATACTTGGTATGCTTATTGTATTGATTTTTCTAATGGTTTTAGTAGAGATCATGAAATTGCAAGCCAGGCTCATCAATAAATATTTTCCTCAAAAAGCACCCACAGCACCGACTCCCAACATTTCACAAGATGAAGAGTCCAAACGCGTTGCAGCCATTATCGCTGCCGTAGCAGAGTTTAGAAAAAATCAAAACAAGTAAGGTTAATGAGATGGCAAAAAAGTATATTGACGTAATGGATACAACCTTTAGAGACGGTTTTCAATCGGTCTTTGGAGGAAGAGTTCTTATGGATGACTTCTTCCCAGCAGTTGAAGCTGCCAAAAAAGCAGGAATAAACCACTTTGAATTTGGTGGCGGTGCAAGATTTCAATCTCTATTTTTCTATCTTCGAGAGAATGCTTTTGAGATGATGGATCGCTTTCGTCAGATTGTAGGGCCTGAAGTCAATCTTCAAGTGCTCTCTCGTGGTATCAATACCGTCATGCTTGATACGGGTAGTACGGAGATGATTGATCTTTTTGCCAAGATGTTTGCAAAACACGGAACAACAACCGTGCGCAATTTTGATGCCCTCAACGACGTACAAAACCTAATGTACTCTTCGGAGTGTATCAAAAAATACGGTATGAATCATGAAGTAGTTGTCACGATGATGGATTTGCCCCCAGGATGCAAAGGGGCTCACGATGTAGCTTTTTATGAAAAGACACTTCGAGGGATTTTAGATAGCGGTATTGTATTTGATAGTGTGTGTTTTAAAGATGCCTCAGGGACATCAAGTCCTCACAAAGTCTATGAAACCATCTCTATGGCACGTAAACTTTTGGGTGATGAAGTCCACTTAAGACTCCACACGCACGAAACAGCAGGTGTGAGTGTCGCAGCCTATCTAGCAGCTTTGGATGCGGGTGCAAACGGTATTGATATGGCAGCCTCTCCCGTAAGCGGCGGTACAAGCCAACCCGATATTTTGACAATGTTGCACGCTACCAAAGGCACCGATTACAATTTGGGTGATTTGCAACTCGATAAAATCTTAAAATATGAAGATGTACTCAAAAGTTGTCTCAAAGATTACATGGTACCACCCGAAGCAACACAAGTTTCGCCTATTATTCCCTTCTCGCCTATGCCAGGAGGTGCTTTGACCGCCAATACTCAAATGATGCGTGATGCAGGAAACCTTGATAAATTTGATGAAGTGATTCGTGCTATGAAAGAGGTCGTTGAGCGAGGTGGATACGGCACATCCGTGACTCCTGTGAGTCAATTTTATTGGCAACAAGCTTACGCCAACGTGATGTTTGGCCCATGGAAACAAATTGCTCCAGGGTATGGCAAAATGGTACTGGGCTACTTTGGTAAAACTCCCGTAGAAGCAGATCATGAGATTATCAAACTTGCTGCGGAGAAACTCAATTTAGAGCCTACAACCGAAAATCCTTTGGATATAGCCGATAGAGACGAGACAAAATCTATTGCCTATTGGACAAAAATGTTGCAAGATGAGGGCATTAAGACAAGTGAAGAAAATATCTTTATCGCTGCATCGTGCGATAAAAAAGGTATAGCGTTTTTGAAGGGCGAAGGTCCTTTGATGGTCAGAAAAAACAGTGAAAACAGTTCCAATGGAGAGACAAAAATGGCAGGAAATTATACAGTAGTCGTAGATGGTAAGCAATACAGTGTTCAAGTAGCGCAGGGCGAAGGTTCAATTGAAGTCAAAGCAGCAACACCCACTATAGCTCCAGTAGCCACACCCGTAGTAAGCGGTGGTGTAGGTTCTATTGAGATTCACTCTCAAACACCAGGAAATGTATGGAAAATTGTAGCCAATCCAGGCGATAGCCTCAATATAGGTGATAAGATTATGATTTTGGAATCGATGAAGATGGAGATTGATATTGTAGTCGAAGTACCAGGCAAACTTAAATCAATCAATGTCAATGTCAATGATGCTGTAGCCGATGGTCAATTACTAGCAACAATGGAGTAATCATGAGACTCAAACGATTGATACTATCTTGGCTCTTTATCTTGGCGATAACGACAGGTTCTATTTACGCCTCTAACACAGATAATCATGCTACTCCATTAGACACCAAAGCAGAAGAAGAGGTATATGTATCCAAAACAATACCTCAAATGCTTGTTTCGTTTTATTATACTACAGGACTTAAAGCTCTCATCTCTCCCAAAGATGGGGTCAAAACAAGTGATGGCAAAGAGATGAGCCACTTCGCACAAGGTCTTGGACGCATTATTATGTTTGGGATTGTCTTTTTGCTCTTTTATCTAGCTATTGCCAAACAATTTGAACCGCTTTTGCTTTTACCTATTGCTTTTGGAGGGCTTTTGGCCAATATTCCCATTGCTAATATGACTGGGGATCATGGAATGCTAGGGATTATCTACAATATGGGTATTGCCAATGAGTTTTTCCCATTGATTATCTTTATGGGAGTAGGGGCTATGACCGATTTTGGACCACTGCTCTCTAACCCCAAAACCGCTCTATTGGGGGGTGCAGCACAATTTGGTATCTTTGGCTCTCTTGTAGGAGCTGCAATGCTCACAGAATATACAGGAATTTTTGATTTCACCCTCAAACAGTGTTCGGCTATTAGCATCATCGGAGGAGCAGATGGACCAACCTCTATCTTTATTGCTTCAGCTCTTGCTCCTGAACTATTGGGTGCGATTGCGGTAGCGGCTTACTCCTATATGGCGTTGGTACCCGTTATCCAGCCCCCTATTATGAAAGCTTTAACTACCGTAGAAGAGCGTAGAATTGTCATGAAAACAACTCGTAAAGTACACCGACTAGAGAAGCTCTTCTTCCCTATCGTAGTTGTGATGATGACGGCTCTCTTTTTGCCCGATGCTGCTCCTTTGATGGGTGCTTTTGCGTTGGGAAATTTTGCCAAAGAGTCAGGTGTGGTTGATAGACTCTCCAATGAGATGCAAAATTCGCTTATCAATATTGTTACGATTTTCTTAGGTTTGGGCGTTGGCTCTACTTTGGCATCAGATAAATTTTTGGTTGTTGAGACTTTGGGTATCATGGTCATAGGTTTGGTGGCTTTTGCAGCAGGAACGGCTGCGGGTGTCATTATGGCAAAAATTATGAACAAACTCTCCAAAGAACCCATCAATCCTTTAATTGGTGCTGCGGGAGTATCGGCTGTACCCATGGCGGCACGGGTAGTAAGTAAGGTGGGCTCAGAAGCTAGACCAGGCAATGTCTTGTTGATGCACGCAATGGGACCCAATGTGGCAGGAGTTATCGGCTCGGCCGTAGCAGCAGGTGTGTTGCTATCTATTTTTAATTAAAAAAGAAGTTTACAATGAAAAGAATACCTAAGGGTCTTAATAAGCTAGGACTTAAAAATATTGGAGAAGTCTATTACAATCTTAACTACAGTGTGTTACAAGCCCATGAGATAAACAAAAGAGAGTGCCAACTCTCTACTTCGGGTGCTGCAATATGTGACACAGGTATCTTCACAGGTCGAAGTCCCAAAGATAAATATTTTGTTGATCAACCAACTGCACGAAAGCACCTTGCCTTAGGGGATGTTAATCGATTGATTGACAAAGAGATTTACGATGAACTTTTAGCTCTTAGTATTGAGCAACTTTCTAATAAAGATATCTATATTGTTGATGCTTTTTGCGGTTCAAGCCCCAATAGTCGTCGCAAGATACGATTTATCTCTGAAATAGCATGGCAAGCACACTTTGTTAAGAATATGTTTCTCCGTCCTAGCAAAGAGGAGTTATTGGATTTTGAGCCAGATTTTACGGTCTATAATGCCTGCAAAGCCACCAATAAAAACTACAAAAATCATGGACTCCATTCAGATGTTTTTGTGGTTTTTGATATAGAGAACAACACCTCAATCATTGGCGGAACTTGGTATGGTGGAGAGATGAAAAAAGGTATCTTTTCGATGATGAACTACTGGCTACCGCTTGAGGGACGACTGCCCATGCACTGTTCAGCTAATGTTGGCAAAGAGGGTGATGTGTGTCTCTTTTTTGGTCTAAGCGGTACGGGTAAAACAACCCTATCAACCGATCCCAATAGAGCCTTGATTGGAGACGATGAACACGGATGGGACGAAGAGGGTGTATTTAACTTTGAAGGTGGATGTTACGCCAAAGTCATTGAGCTTGATGAAGCAAGTGAGCCTGAAATCTTTGGAGCTATCAAAAAAAATGCACTGCTTGAAAATGTTGTTATTGATGCCGTTGGAAACGTTGATTATACCGACAACAGCAAGACTGAAAATACACGAGTATCTTATCCTATTGAGCATATCAAAAATTTTCAAAAAGGGCTTCAAGCAGGACATCCTCAAAACATCATCTTCCTTACGGCTGATGCCTTTGGAGTGTTGCCTCCCGTAAGCAAACTCACCAAACAACAAGCGATGTACTACTTCCTCAGTGGCTATACAGCAAAAGTTGCAGGAACCGAAAGAGGCATTACTGAACCTATAGCAACCTTTAGTGCTTGTTTTGGGGAGGCATTTTTGCCATTGCATCCAACAGTCTATGCTAAACTATTGGGCGACAAGATTGATGAGCATCGTGTCAATGTTTATCTGGTTAATACAGGCTGGACGGGCGGAAAATACGGAATAGGAAAGCGTATGAGCATCAAAGATACCCGTGCGTGTATCGAGGGAATCTTGAGAGGTTCGATTAACAACTCTGAGTTTGAAACGCTTGATGTTTTCAATCTAGCTATCCCAAAATCACTCAAAGGTGTCAAAGACTACAATATTTTAAACCCTAGAAATACATGGGATGTTAAAGAGGAGTATGATAAAACACTCAAAGAGTTAGCCAAAATGTTCCAAGAGAACTTCAAACGTTACCAAGACACAGGAAGTGAATTTGACCTTTACAGTGCTGGGCCTATCATTACCTAAAGTATCTTGACGTGACTCTTGTCAATACTATCACGCAACACAAGATGCTCAAAGCTTCTCCCATCAATATAGAAGTTGTTTTTGATGGGGGTATTATGATTACCGAAACCAATCTTGAGGGTATTATCACCTATGCTAATAAGCATTTTTTGGAATTTTCAGGATACAGTAAAAAAGAGCTTATAGGTATGCCCCACTCCATCAATCGTCACCCCGATATGCCATCAGCCCTCTTTGAAAATATGTGGAAGATTATCAAGGCCAATAGAATTTGGCGAGGATACCTTAAAAATATGACTAAAGATGGACGTTACTACTGGGCAATCGTATGGGTACAACCCAAATTTGATGAAACCAAAAATGTTATTGGTTATGTAGCAAGTCGAAAAGTACCCTATCGAGCCAAAATAGAGCAGATTCACAAAGAGTATCTCTTGTTGCCCAAAGAGCAACGAGAAAAAATGCCCTACCCTTACGGAAAAGAACTCATTTTTGGCTCTGATTATATCGCCTCCAAACATCTTGACCGTCAGCTCAACAATCGCATCAACACTCTTCTACAAAGACCCCTCTAAATCCGCCATTGCCAAAATCTACTCCAATGACCCTTTGTTGTGACAAAAGATACTTTTCATGGCTCTTGATTATTTCCCTCTAAGCACATCCAACACATTAGTGGCATAGCTTCCTTTGGGCAGTACAAAACTAAGCTCATAGTGTGCCTTCTCCTCGATATGTTTTCCCTCAATTTCATCGACAAAAATCCATGCGTAGCGTCGTCCCCCTTGGGTTTGCAACGCATGGTCGTAAGAAGCCTCAAACTCTTTTGCCAACCCTGTGCTTCGATTGGACTTTTCACCGCTTAGCAATCCCGTGGGGGCTATGTCACGATCCATAAAACGTTTGGCTTCATTTTCCAAATCCTCAAACTCAAAGAGTCTGCCATGGGGATAATGCATCATCAATTCACCCCTCAAAAGTTTGAAAAAGTGGGGCTGTTTTTTGGTATGTTCCAAAGAGCCTTTTTCAAGATTCATAATTTGTTCCACCTCCTCTTGCGTAAACTTTTCAAGCAAAAGCGAAAGCTCAATGCGTTTGGAAAGCCAATAGTTAAAAAGATAGCTTTGATAGGCATTTATCAAAAACTCTCGCTTAGTCTTGTCACGAATTTTGAGTTTTCCCTCCAGTATCGCTTTGCCATCTTCCCAGTTTTGTCCGCTGTTGCCAAAGCGTTGAACGCCAAAGTAATTGGGTACACCAAAGGTTGCAATCCACTTAAGGCTTGATTCTATTTTGTCTTTTTGCACCCCCAATACTTTTTTAAGACGAATATGAAAACGGTTTCCTTTGAGGTGTCCTAAGCGGATTTTATTGTTGTGTACAAAGGTTTGGAGTACTTTGATTTGAGGATGCTCGAAGCTTTCAAGTTGCTCTTGGTGTTTTTTTAAAATAGAGAGGTGCTGAATCGTCATAGCGTTTTTATCTTTGAGTCCCGCATAGCCAATATCACGCTTTTTGATACCCAAATGCGATGCCAAAACATCAAGCATCTCCCATGTCGTCATATCTTTTTTGCGAATTTTGAGAATGAGATGCTCCCCCTCACCGCTAAAGTCGTAGAGTGCAATCTCTTCAACTGTAAAATCTCTTGCACTGGAGTTGAAGTGAAAATCATTTTGGACATTCAAAGGATAGAGCCAATTGTTTGTTTCTTGTTGCATGGAAACCTTTTTTTGATACAATTATAGCAAAAAGGAGCTACTATTTATCCCCAATAGAGCATTTGAGAGCAATTCTAACCCAACCTCAATCTTTCTCGCTCTCAAACACAGCTTGATAACAAGAAAGTATTGTATTTTTTTAGGCTAATGGTTGGTTTTGTCATGTAGTTTTATTGAGAAACGCAAGCACCACTTTAGACCCACAAAGTCACCCCCTTAACCACTCACCAATCAACACATTTACCACCGTTTCGGTTCGTAGGATTCTTTGCCCTAAACTCACGGCGATGCAGCCTTGCTTACAGAGTAAATCTACTTCGTACTCTATCCAGCCCCCTTCTGCCCCGATACAGAGGATTTTTGGCACAGTTGTCTCTGTGTCAAGATAGCTTTTCCAGGATTGTGAAGCATAGGGATGAGCAATCACTGCATTGCCTTGCTCTTTTAACAAAGCAGGAAACTCATCTTCAACAAAGGGTTTAAAGCGTTTTTTAAGCTCAACTTCTAGTGGCACGGTATCGATGGCTTGTTGTAAGCCCTCAAAAACAAACTCATCGATTTGTTCTAGTAGTGGGCTTTGCCAATAGCTTTTTTGGGTGCGGTAACTATTGACGATAATGACTCTATTGACGCCAAGAGAGGTCATATCCATAATCAATCGACGCAGCACTTTTGGACGAGGCAAAGCAAGAATAACGGTCAAATCAAGTTTGAGGGGTGGCTCAATATCTAGGATAATATCTCTAAGAAGTACGGCATTTTCATTAATTTCGCTGATAATAGCCTTGCCGATATTACCATCCATCTCACCAATGGTCAGACTATCCCCTACTTTGGAGTTGAGTACCTCTTTGATATGCTTTATTTGTGCTTTGTTGCTAATGCTTGTGGCATTTTTAGGTAATACAATGCAGTTCATACCCTATATCCTTGCATGATTTGTCCCAGTGCGATAGCGCCGTCATTGGGGGGTAGTTTTTTTGGGGAAGTGAGACTCTTTTGCCCATTTTGCGTAACAACAACTCCATCAAAACCCTATTTTGAAAGACACCACTTCCCAAAATGACAGAGTAGGGATAGCACATAGCAATTTGTTCCACAATATTCACCAGTGTATTAAAAAATTTTAAAATCATCACTCTAGCATCGGATTGGACAAGCATCATCTTCATCATTGGCTTGATATCGATTTTTCCATTATTAAGATTCCACAAATAGCACGATTGAATAGTGGGGTCATAATAGCACTCCATCATCGCCCCGCTTTGCCCCTCACAACTAAGGGTTTGAACGATACCGCTTAGAGAGGCTACTCCATCAAAGAGACGACCGATAGAGGAGGTGAGCGGAGCATTTAAACCCTTGTACCACATACGGTAGTAGAGTCGTAGTTCTGGAGAGGAAAAGGCATGAGTCGTGGGATTATCCGTATCAAGCACCTTTGCCCCATAGCACTCAAAGAGCAGTGAAAGGGCTACTCTGTGTGGTTCTTTGATCGCTTTGCCGCCTCCTAAGAGCTTAAAATAGTCCAAATGAGCGACCCTTTCATAACTATTATCATCACAAACGATAAACTCCCCTCCCCACATATTGCCATCATCCCCGTATCTCGTACCATCAAAAGCGATACCCAAAACCTTGTCTCTTATGCCGTGTTCCAAACGCACCGCTTGAATATGGGCGACATGGTGTTGGATAGTGCTAAGTGTTTGGGCGTATTGGGTCGATTCGTAGAGGGGGTGTTTGTCGTGTACGACTATATCCTCTTGAAAATTATAGATTTGGCGTAAATGCTCGATGTGTTGGCGGTAGTAGGCGATAGAATCAATCGTATGCAAATCCCCTGTATGAGACGAGAGGATTGCTTTGTTTTCAAAGACGATACTGATGGTTGATTTTTGATTAGCTCTCAATGCCAAAACCTTTTGGCTAAGCCTAAAGGGCAACGTAATGGCTTGGGGTGCATAGCCTCTAGTACGACGCACAAACAAAACGCTATCTTGAACAATCATGACCACACTATCATCGCAACCATTGACAATCTCTCTATCGTGGTCGAGGCAGTAATCCCACACATGAGCGAGTCTCATTACCTCTTCAAAGTTGCGTGCGAGTGGCTCATCGCTCACATTGGCATTGGTAGCTACGATGGGGCGATTGAGGGCTTTGAGTAAAAGCAGATGCAAAGGGGTGTAGGGGAGAAATATTCCTATTGTATCGACATCGGGAGCAACAAGAGTGCTAAGTGTTAAGTGCTGAGTGTTAAGTTTTTGGAGCAACACAATAGGACGCTCTTTGGATAAAAGTAGTTCT
>DYTG01000185.1 GCA_020726085.1 Sulfurovum sp. | reverse complement strand
GCAATTGAATTGATGTCCAATGAGTACAAAAACGATAATACTTTAACAGGTTGATAAAATAGGTCAAATAGACACCCAAACGCTACAATTATGCAAAAAAGCTTTGGATGTGGTGTTTGGGTAATATCAAGTAATCATTTAGGTCAAATTATAAAACATTATGCTCTTTTAAGATAGCAATGTTGGACTGGATAGAGGCGACGGCTTTGTCGAGTTTGGTTTTGATTTGAGAGGGTATTTCAAGCTCCACAATCTTCTCAACCCCACCGATACCCAATACGACGGGGACACACAACGCTGTATCGCGGTATCCGTATTCGCCCTCCAAGACTACCGATGAAGAGATAATGGCTTTGGCATCGTTGAATATCGCCTCCACCATCGCCACAATAGAACGAGCAGGAGCGTAATAGGCCGAGGTTTGAAGGTGTTTGACAATTTGCACTCCGCCTGTGCGGGTATTTTCGATGATACTCTCCAAATCATTTTTGCCCACCAGTAGCTCTACGGGAATACCACCAATAGTAGAGAGGGTGGGATAGGGTATCATATTGGATCCGTGTTCACCAATCACCATCGCTTGTGTTTGAGCTAGTGAGATATTGGTCACTTTGTTGAGTTCGTATGCCATTCTAGCCCCATCCAATGCCCCCGCCATGCCCATAATGCGTTTTCTATCCCAGCCGCTTAGACGTTGCATCAAATAGGTCATCACATCAAGCGGATTGGACACACAAATGATAAGTGCACGGGGCGAATACTCCACAATATCACGCACAATTTCCCCGACAATTTTGGCATTTATCATCAGCAAATCAGCGCGTGTCATATCTTGTTTGCGTGGGACTCCTGCGGTGACAATGACAATATCGCAATCACGCATTTGATTAGGATGTGTGGCAAATCCAATGCGGGTGTTTTTTTGTGAAAAATTGGTAGCTTGTGCGATGTCTATTGATTTGCCAATGGCCATTTGCGATACAATATCGTACAAAATAATCTCTTGACACACCTCTAATATAGCCAACGTGTAAGCCGTCGTCGAGCCTACCGCACCCGCTCCAATAATTCCAACTCGTCTATTAGTCATATCTTTTCCTCCATGACAAATCTGCTAATTGGGTATTATAACTAGATTGAATAAGCAATCGCTTGTATAACTTAAGTTTGTCAAGCAAAGCCTTAAATAAGTGTGTTTTATTGAAACAATTTGAACACAAAAGAGGGATTTTGGCATGGATGAGTGTTTTTTGCTTAAAAGAACCATCTTTTATCTATGATAATTTTATTTTTTTGAAAACTATCGATGAATTGCACCAAAATCGCTATTATGTGTCGTTATTATAAATGAACTTAAGATACTATTCCAAAACAACAAAAAAGAGAACAATAATGGATAAAAATTTAGCACTTGGACACCTTGTTAAAGCGATTGCATCGCATATCAAATGGGTAGAGGATATTAAACGAATAATCGATGGAGAAGATGTTGAATTGGTCGAAGTCAATGCCACGGAGTGCGGTTTTGGTACATGGTTTTTGGATGAGGGGCAAAAGCTTAGCGTTATCAAGACCGTACCAAAAGACTCTATGGAATTAATTAATACCTTGCACAACAAAGTACACGATCCCTATCTCAATATTCATGCTATATATTTTGATGTTGAGAAAAAATCTCTCGTTAAACGATTGATGCGAAAAAAGAAAAAAATCGAACCCAAAGAGGTCGAAACAGCAAAGGCACACCTCAAAGAGCTTGAAAAAATCTCATTTGACCTACTCGAAGAACTACACCGCCTCGAACGCCGTACTTATGCTTTCCCTGAAAGTGATTTTCAACTGCTGTAAGTCGTGACTACCTTAGGCTAAACCTATAAAGAAAGTTGTGTTTAATAAGAAGTATTTACAATATTAATAATAGTTTAAATACAAAAGATATATACTTTCTAAAATACAATTAATCAAGGTAAAAAGTATGTCTGCCGATACCAATCAATCTCCCGTTACACAAGATAAATACAATTTTGGTTTTAATTGCTACATTCTCTCCTTGCAAAAAGTAATAAGAAAG
>DYTG01000051.1 GCA_020726085.1 Sulfurovum sp. | reverse complement strand
GACAATCGACTCAAAGGGGAGATAGAGTACCTATCGGGCTGATAGACTACCGTAATTGACTTCTCTTGCTCTTATAGTCAATTAAGTGCTTTATAGACTTCAAGGGCTTGTTTATGCTGGGCTACATCGTGGCAACGTAAAATATTGGCTCCGTTATCTAAGGCTTTGAGGTGGATTGTCAAAGTCCCTGCCAATCGCTCTTCGATAGGGGTGGGGATAATGTGGTCAATCATCGATTTGCGACTAGCCCCTATCAAAATCTCGCAACCAAACTTTTGAAACTCTTGCATATTTTTAATCAATTCAATATTATGCTCCAATCGTTTGCCAAAGCCTATGCCTACATCCAAAATAATATTCTCTCTGCGGAGTCCAAAATTTTTGCATATCTCGATACGACGCTCAAAAAAATCGCTAATTTGAGCGACTACATCAATGTATTGGGGATTTGTTTGCATCGTTTGGGGTGTGCCTTGCATGTGCATGATACAGAGTTTGGCTTTGTGCAGGAGGGCTAGTTCGATAATCTCTTGATTGGAAGCTCCCGTAATGTCGTTGATAATCGTAAAACCGCTAGAGAGAGCGTAGCGAATGACTTTGATAGAGGTGCTATCGATACTAAAAGATACCTTTTCATAAAGTCTCTCTTTTTGAATGGCATCGCAGATGGGTACGATACGTTTAAACTCCTCTTCGATGGATACCAAAGGGGCGTTTGGGCGAGTCGATACGGCACCAATATCGATAATATCGGCTCCTTGTTCTATCATCTCCATGATTTTGTGAAAGGCTTGTTTGGATTGGAAACGACTTCCCATGTAAAAACTGTCGTTATTGACATTGATAACGCCCATGATTTTGGGAGGGAAACTTTTGGTATTGAGATAGGCTTTGAGCTGGAGGGCAAAATCTTTGAGTCCAAAGGGTTGTGCCATCTCTTTGGAAGAGAGGATTTCGATTTGTTTTTTGTTGGCGATAAGGAGTGCGTCGTAGTGACTGTTCTTGTGGGTAATGACACCACTAGGCACAGCCAATTCCGCACCGATACTTAGAGCATCTTGCTTGAGAATATTGAGTGCGACCGTACGCATATCGTTGATTTTGAAAAAATACAACTCCATCTTTTTGGACATAATCCCAATCCCCGCACCCTCTACGCCTAGCTCTTTGAGATACTTTTTGCTCTGAAGTGCGCCAACTCGATAGATGTTCATTGATAACTACAATCCTAGATAGTTCTTGATAGCATCAACTTTATCGGTTTTTTCCCATGTAAAGTCCTCATCTTCACGTCCAAAATGCCCATAAGCGGCCGTTTTGCGATAGATGGGGCGAAGCAAATCAAGTGTCTGCATGATTCCTTTGGGTGTAAGGTCAAAAAGTGCCTCGACGCATTGCGTAAGAACTTTTTCATCAATATCGGATGTACCGTGCGTATCAACCAAAATAGATACAGGTTTAGCTACCCCGATGGCGTAGGCTATTTGAATGGTCACTTTTGTAGCAACTCCTGCGGCGACTAGGTTTTTGGCTACGTATCGTCCTGCATAAGCACCGCTTCGATCGACTTTGGAAGGGTCTTTACCGCTAAAAGCACCGCCACCGTGGGGACAACTTCCGCCGTAGGTATCCACAATAATCTTTCGTCCTGTAAGCCCCGCATCGCCTTGAGGACCGCCGATAACAAATCGCCCCGTGGGATTAATATGGTAGATGGTATCGGGAGTAATCATCTCGCTTGGCAATACAGCAAGTATGACATCTTTCATCACAGCCTCTTTGAGCGTCTCTAGTGATACTTCGGGGTGGTGTTGAGTCGAAATCACGATAGTATCAATGGAGAGTGGTTTATCATCGACGTATCTTACGCTCACTTGGGCTTTTCCATCGGGGCGTAAAAAGGGAATCGTGCCATCTTTTCGTACTTTGGCAAGACGTGCGGTTAATTTATGAGCCAATGAAATAGGCAAAGGCATCAATTCGGGCGTTTCACTGCACGCAAAACCAAACATCAAACCTTGATCTCCCGCACCAATCTCGCCTGAGGCTTGATCAACTCCTTGATTGATATCGGGGCTTTGTTCTCCTACGCCGTTGAGTACTCCCGCACTTCGATAATCAAAACCGTAACTTGCATTAGTATAACCAATCTCTCGCACTACCTCTCTAGCAATATCTTGCATAGGGGCGTAGGTATGGGTTTTGAGTTCTCCTGCGATGATACAAAAACCGTTGCTAAGGAGAGTTTCGCACGCTACTCTTGCGTTTTTGTCGTGGGCGATGATATAATCAAGAATGGCATCAGAGATTTGATCGGCCATCTTGTCAGGGTGACCCTCTGTAACGGATTCGCTTGTAAAAATATACTCTTTGGGCATGTATAACCTTTTTTGGTGAAAATAATAGTATTAGTTTACACAAAAATTATAAAAATAAGTTGTTAGAAGATGTGTAATGCCAACCATATTGTACCCTCTTCTACCGATTCGACGCTGTGTTTTGTTTGGGATGGGATAAAAAGAGACTCTCCCTTTTTGAGTATTTTATCCTCCTCTTCAATCCTAAGCAAAGCACCTCCTTGAATAATCACTACCCACTCATCCTCTTCTTGGATATAGGTGGTGGGCTGGAGGGGGTTAGAGCTAACGATACGGATGATTTTGATGTTTTTATGTTCTAGCAGTGTCGTAAAGATTTCGCCCTCTTTTGGGATTGTGGCATCAAAAAGATTCATCTAATACCCCATCGAGATAGCATCAATATCGCTCCAGCCCAAAGATTTTTTGGGGTTTAGGCGACGCACCAAAATATGCTCCAAATACCTCGCAAAGAGGTCGGTTTCGATATTGACTTTGGTGCCTTTAGTGTAGTGGCGTATAAGCGTTTGATTGAGGGTGTGGGGTATGATGGTGAGTCTAAAACTTCTCTCATAGACATCGTTTACCGTTAGGCTTACTCCATCAATGGCAATAGAGCCTTTTGGGACAATATAGGTGGTGTAGTGAGGCTCTACGCCGATAATGTAATCGACACCATTGGTACGTTTGGTGATGCTTAATACCTCCCCGATGCAATCAATATGCCCTTGGAGAATATGCCCCTCAAATCTATCGCTTAGTTGCATAGCAGGTTCGATGTGTACCTCTCCTTTGAGTTTGCTTTCATCTATAATAGAGCGTGTCTCATCGGCTAGTTCAAGCTCGAAGCCATCAGCGTGGGTTTTAATAACGGTTAAACAAATGCCATTGATAGCAATACTATCACCTATCTTGGCGGGGTGTTGGGAGGCTATGGAGAGGATATTGTTGCCATACCCCTTGACTCTACCAATCTCTCGAATAAGTCCTGTAAACATTCTTTTTCCTAAGGATTTAAATGGGTTTAATTGACTTTACGCACTTTTTAGCTGTAGGTTCGGCTTTAGCCGAACATTTAGAAGCTATTAAATGCTTTAAACTCGGCTAAAGCCGAGACTAAGGGTGCGTAATATCAGGATTTTATTATAGCCAAAATTCAAAAAGAGTTAGTTAAACCACAACATATCGGTGTAGATATGTCCGATAATGAGAGGAATAAGATTGCAAGTTGTTAAAAATACAATAGCCATAAAGAGTCCCACAACGTAAGCAGCGCTTAAATTTACCCAGCCGTTTTCCTAATGAGGCAAAGCAAAAAAGAGAGGGGAGAGAATCAAAAAGAGGATATCGGGTCGGCTGTAGTAGCGAGAAAGTTTATAGACAAGCCCACGGTAAAACTCCTCCACAATTCCTGCACTTAAACTAAAATAAAAAGTGACAAGAAACTTTAACACTCCGCTTTGGGGTATCACTGTTTCTTATTCAAAGATGGGTTCAAAGATAAAAATTTTTTCAAAATAGAGGCGGCTTAATTTATAGACCAAAAAGATAAAAGATAATGCAGGGGGATTTGGAAAATTTTTATTAAGAATATTTTAACACTGTTTGGCTTTAAAAGTGATAAGTCACCGATTTAAAGTACAAAAAATGTTACTTTAGGGAACTTCTAAATAAATTTTGGATAAAATCTATCACAAAAATTTAATTGGATAGGCTGCAAAAGACAATGATTAAAAAGATACTTAATATTTTTGGTTCCCAAAACGATAGAATCCTCAAAAAATACAGCAAAAAAGTTAAACAAATCAACAAACTTGAGCCTCACTACGAAAGCCTTAACAATGATGAGCTTAAAAGTGCTTTTAACGCGTTGCGTGATGAGGTAAGAAGCCAAAAAAAAGAACTTAATGAGGCGTTGGTGGACTCTTTTGCGATCACACGAGAGGCGAGTAAACGAGTGCTAGGAATGCGGCACTTTGATGTGCAACTCATTGGGGGAATGGTACTCCACGATAGCAATATAGCCGAAATGAAAACAGGTGAGGGGAAAACGCTTGTAGCTACATTGGCGGTAGTGCTTAATGCTATGACCAATCAAGGAGTACACATCATCACCGTCAATGACTATCTTGCCTTAAGAGATGCTGCTCAAATGGGTGTATTGTATGAGTTTTTGGGCTATAGCGTGGGGTGTATCACGAGCAATATGCGCGATGAGTCGATCAAAAAAGCCCAATACGATGCCGATATTACCTACGGTACTAACAATGAGTATGGATTTGATTATTTGCGTGACAACATGAAAATACGAGCCTCTCAAAAGGTTCAACGAGGTCACAACTTCGCAATTGTCGATGAGGTCGATTCTATTTTGATTGATGAAGCCAGAACGCCGCTTATTATTTCAGGAGCTGTGCAACGAGAAACTCAAGACTACTTCAAAGCCAACCAAGTAGCACTCAAGCTTATCAAAGGGGAACGCCACGATATTCGTGAAGTGATGAAATCGCAAAATCCTAATCCAGAGCTTGTCAAAACGATTGAAACACTCAAAAACGATATGCAATCCTCGACGCAAAAGTATATTATGACGGGTGATTTTATCGTCGATGAGAAAGATAGAACCATTATTATGACCGAAGAGGGACTTCAAAAAGCGCAAGATCTCTTTGAAGTCGATAATCTCTATTCGCTTGAAAATGCCAAACTCTCACACCATTTGGATCAAGCCCTCAAAGCCCACTATCTCTTTGAAAAAGATGTGCAATACGTTGTGCGTGATGGTGAAGTCATTATCGTCGATGAGTTTACAGGGCGACTAAGCGAGGGGCGACGCTACAGTGAGGGACTCCATCAAGCCATTGAGGCAAAAGAGGGTGTAGCGTTGCAAGAGGAGTCTCAAACTCTAGCCGAGATTACCTATCAAAACTACTTTAGACAATACAACAAACTAGCGGGTATGACAGGTACAGCTCAAACCGAAGCAACAGAGTTTGCTCAAATCTACAATCTTGATGTTATCTCTATCCCTACCAATATCCCCATAGCAAGAGCCGATTACAACGACCTTATTTATGGAACAGAACGAGAAAAGCTTGATGCGGTGGTGCGTAAAGTCAAAGAGTTGCATACCAAAAAACAACCCGTATTGATTGGTACGGCTTCGATTGAAAAGAGTGAGCTTGTTCATGCACGACTCAAAAAAGAGAAGATTAAACACAGTGTTCTTAATGCCAAAAATCACGAACAAGAGGCGCAAATCATCAAAGATGCGGGTAATATCGGAGCGGTAACAGTAGCTACTAATATGGCAGGACGCGGGGTTGATATTAAGATTGACGATGAAGTACGAGCGTTGGGTGGACTCTATATTTTGGGGACAGAACGACACGAAAGCCGACGTATCGACAACCAGCTTAGAGGACGAAGCGGACGACAAGGCGACCCTGGAGCGTCGCAATTTTATCTCTCATTGGATGATAATTTGTTGCGGATTTTTGGAGGAGAACGCATTAAAAACATTATGGATCGTTTGGGAGTAGAGGAGGGGGAGTATATTGATTCCAAAATCGTAACCCGAAGCGTAGAGAAGGCACAAAAAAAAGTAGAGAATATGCACTATGAGTCTCGTAAAAATATTCTTGAGTACGACGATGTAGCCAATCATCAACGAAAAGCGATTTACAACTTTAGAAATATGCTCTTAGATCCCAACTTTGATGTCACCCAAAGAATAGCCGAAAACCGTGAGGAGTACATTATGCATCTGCTTCATGAATCGGAGATTATCAATGGGATGTCTCAAGAGGATTTTAATCTCGACAAACTAAGAGTTCTTATAATCGAAAACCTCAACCTTGATATTCCTACAAGTGCTTTTGAGGGCAAAGATATGAGTGAACTTAATGCCTTTGCAAACCAAGCTGTTACCAACGTTTATGAGCTTAAAATGGGTCGTTTTGATGCCTCAATACGTCACGATATCGAATCGGAGATCTACTTAAGCGTACTTGATCCTGAGTGGAGAGAGCATCTTTATGAGATGGATGTACTCAAAACAGGAATAGGTTTGCGTGGCTATAACCAAAAAGACCCTCTTACGGAGTACAAACAAGAGAGCTATCATCTCTTTACGGCTTTGATTCAACGTATCAAATTTGAAGCGGTCAAAAAGTTGCAAATCGTTCAGATTCAATTTGACAACGAAGAGGATTTGCAAGAGCAACTCGAAAAAATGAAAAATGAACTCGAAATTGAGATGGATAAAGTAATCCAAAGCGATACCCAAGCCTCCAAATCATCTCCTCAAATAGGTGGCAAAAAAACCAAACGCAACGAATCGTGTCCTTGTGGAAGTGGCAAAAAATACAAGCAGTGTTGCGGTAAAAGCGGGCCTAAAAAAGGGCTTCTTGCCTAATGGTTATGCAATCGAGTAGCAAGTTTATTAGCTCTATTATTAGGCACTATCTCAAATACGATAGAGACAATCCCTTTATTACCGTCTCGGCTATTTTGGCTTTTTTGGGCATAGCAGCGGGAGTGATGGTGCTGATGTTGGCAATGGGGATTATGAATGGGACGCAAAAAGAGTTTATCAAGCGTCTTACTTCTATGAACTATCCTTTGAGCGTTGAGTCTATTGATCCTAACGGCATTAGCGATGAGCTTATTACTTCGCTAGAGAAACAATTTCCTCATCTTAAATTTAGTCCCTATTATACCACGCAAGTCATTACCAAATTTGATGGAGCGGTACAGGGCGTGATGCTTTACGGTGTTGATTTTGATAGGGAAAAACAACTCAATCCTATCGTGGGCAAAGCGATTCATGATACCCAAAGCCAATTTAAAATCATTATTGGCAAAACACTAAGCGACGATATGGGTATTCATGTTGGTGATAAAATTATCCTCTATTTTTCAGAACAACAAGCCGTTGGTTTTGGCACTATGCCACTGCAAAAGCGTTTTATTGTTGATGGAGTTTTTGATTCGGGATTGCAATCGTACGACAAGGCGATTGCCTACACCACACTTGAAGCGCTTCAAAAACTACTCAAAAAAGAGGTCGGTTATTACGATGGATTGCATATTCATAGCGATAAACCGATGGATGATATCAACAAAATTGCTCTGGTGTTGCCAGAAAATACTACTATTCAAGGGTGGTGGCAACAAAATGGTAACTTTTTTGCTGCGATGGAGATGGAGAAAAAAGCACTCTTTTTGGTACTGCTTTTGATTATTTTGGTCGCTTCACTCAATATCATCTCTTCGTTGCTGATGATTATTATGAGTCGTCGCAGTGAAATAGCGCTCATGCGAACACTCGGAGCTACGCAAGAGGAGATTAAGAGTATCTTCTTTCGACTGGGTTCTATTATCGGCGTAGCGGGAATTGTGACGGGTACACTGTTGGGTCTTGTGGGTATTTGGCTACTCAAAACCTTTGATATTATCTCCGTCCCTGAAGATGTCTATGGGACATCAAGACTGCCTATCGAACTGCTTATGAGTGATTTTGCGATGATTATTGTAGGCACGGTTACCATTGTGCTAATCTCCTCCATCTACCCCGCACGTAAAGCTTCCAAAACCGACCCTTTGACGGTATTGAGGAATGAGTAGTATAGGTTTTGGGTATTTGTAAGGAGATTGATGTATGGTAAAAAAAGTATTTGAAAAAAAACTAAAAGATTTTGTAAAAAAACTTCAAACATATATTGTGACTGATGATGGACAATGGGCTATCAAAGGTTTTGTTGATGTTTGTCGCAATATCTATACTATTTCAAATGATACCAAAATTGTCTCTAAAATTTTAGAGATTCATCTCTTTCCTAAGATAGTAGAGTTTGCACAAGTTAATGGTTATGAGGTAGTTTTGGCGGAACATCAAAATTACTACCCCGATGTATCATTGGTCAAAAATGATGATAAAAATATAAAATTTGCATTAGATTTTAAAACCACTTACCGAAAGCCTGATAATCCTAAAATGTGTAATGGTTTTACTTTGGGGTCGCACGGTAAATATTTTACAGATAGACGAAGCAACAAAAATATTCAGTTTCCTTACAGCCAATACCAAGGACATTTTTGTTTGGGTATTATTTATGATAGAAATCCCAATGCAAGGATCGAAGAAACCAAACGTTATCCATTAGAGGAACTCAAAAATATTGCATCGGTTATTCATAATTTTCAATTTTTTGCTACAGAGAAGTGGAAAATTGCCAGTGATAAGGGCGGTAGCGGTAATACTGCCAATATTGGTAGTATCAATAACATAGAAGATATTTTGGATGGCAAGGGGATGTTTTCAAGGCTTGGCGAAGAGTGGTTTGATGATTACTGGATGAACTACAGTCAAATTACCATTGCAACCCATGATGGTACAAAAAAGATTCGTTCCCTCAAAGAGTTTGTGGAGTATCACAAAGGTGACACTTCGCTTATTGTACCCCAAAGGTCAAAAGAGTGAAACTCTTTATCCCACCCATCAAATCGCAAGGGATTAAAACCAAACTTGTACCGTGGATAAGAGAAATTGTACCCCAAAACTTTGGTGGTAGATGGATTGAGCCTTTTATGGGTACAGGGGTGGTGGCTTTTAATATTAGACCTGCTCAAGCTCTTTTGTGCGATAGTAATCCTCATTTGATTAACTTTTATAAGGCATTGCAAGATAAAAGCATTACCTCCAATACAGCACGAGCTTTTTTGGAAGTTGAAGGTGCAAAACTTTTGGAGATTGAGGATTACTATTATGAGGTACGAGCAAGATTTAATGAAAGCCATAATCCTTTGGATTTTTTGTTTATCAATCGTGCTGGGTTTAACGGCATGATACGTTTCAACTCCAAAGGTGGGCATAATGTCCCTTTTTGCAAAAAACCAAATCGCTTTGCTAAGGCTTATATTACTAAGATTGTTAATCAAATAGAGAATATCCAAAAGATTATTCTTCAAGGTGATTATAGGTTTATCCATCAAACATTTCAAGATACCATAGCTATGGCACAAAAAGAAGATGTAATCTATTGCGACCCTCCTTATATCGATAGAAATACCGATTACTATAATAGTTGGAACGAGGAGGATGAAACAAGCTTAAATCAATTGCTTGATAATTTTGAGGGTAAATTTATCCTCTCCACATGGCACTCCAATAAATACAGAGAGAATGAGTACATCAAGAGGATTTGGAAAAAGTTTACTATTTTAACCAAAGAGCATTTTTATCATTTGGGTGGAAGTGAGGAGAATCGTAATGCTATGCTAGAAGCGTTGATACTCAACCATCAACCGCCACAGATAAAAGCAAAAATACTTTACAAGCAACCTTCACTCTTTGATAACCAACAAATCACCTTATCGCTTTGATATAGGGCTTTTGCCACAGACTCTAAGTTGTATTTAATCAACATATCTATAAAATTCACCCCATATTTTATGCAACCTAGTTGCAAATGGAGATTTTATGAAGATATTTTTGATTTTTTTGATGACGCTCTCTTTGGGGTACGCCAAGGTTAATGTTGCTGTGAGTGTTTTGCCTCAAGTGACATTTGTAAAGGCTATTGGCGGTGATAAAGTCGATGTTGCTTTGATGGTAGAACCTGGGCATTCGCCTCATGCTTACGAGCCAAAACCCTCGCAAATGCGTAGTATTAGCCAAGCCCAGCTCTATTTTGCTATTGGTGTAGAGTTTGAAAAAGTTTGGTTGGAGCGTTTTGCATCGCAAAATAGAGCGATGAAAATCATCGATACTACTCAAAATATCACAAAAATGGCTATAGCTCACGATGATCATCATCACGTGGGGGGCTTTGACCCTCATATTTGGACCTCTCCTAGTAATGTCAAAATCATTGCCCAAAATATTTATGATGGATTAGTAGGTGTCGATAGTGCCAATGAGGCTTACTACAAAGCCAATTTTGAGAGCTTTTTGGCTCACATTGATAGTGTCGATAGCTCTATACGAGAGATTTTAAAAGATACCTCTAAGGGTGCTAAATTTATGGTTTTTCACCCTGCGTGGGGATATTTTGCCTCTTCTTACGGTCTTGTGCAATTGCCCATTGAAGTAGAGGGGAAAGAACCCAAGCCCCAAGCCGTCGCCAAATTGATTGCCAAAGCCAAAAAAGAGTCTATTAAAGCCATCTTTACCGCTCCAGAGTTTAGCGATAGGGTAGCCAAAACGATTGCTAATGAGCTGAGTATTGCGGTGCTAAAAGTAAGCCCTCTCAATCCAAAATGGGGTGAAAATCTCATAGAGTTAGCCAAAGCAATAGCCCAATAATATGCCGCAAAGTCTTATAAAAATTGAAAATTTAAGCTACAGTTACGACAACCAAAAGGTATTGGAAAATATCAATTTGGAGGTAATGGAGCGGGATTTTATGGCGATTATTGGTCCTAACGGTGGAGGCAAATCGACTCTACTAAAGAGCATTTTGGGTATCAATGCTTTGCAACAAGGTACTATTACAATTTTTGATAAACCAATCTCTAAAAACCTTCACAAGATTGGCTACGTTCCTCAAAATACCAATATCAATACCAACTTCCCCATTCAAGCCATTGAGGTGGTGGTGATGGGGCATATTCATACGCTCAAAGAGCAACAAAGCTCTCGCAAACCGTGGCACAAATACCTCTCTATTGGCTACAATGAGTTTGAGCGTTCGTGTGCTTTGGCATCGCTTAGGCAAGTGGGCATGGAGAGCTTTGCTTATACCAAAATCGGCTCACTTTCGGGTGGACAACGTCAAAGGGTGATGATAGCAAGGGCATTGTGTGCGCATCCTGCTATTTTGCTACTCGATGAACCTACCGCCAATATCGACGTGGAGGGACAAAAACAGATTTATGACTTGCTTTTAAAGCTCAATGAGTTTATCACGATTATGGTAGTGAGCCACGATATATCCGTAGTCCTTAGCTACGCTACCAAAGTAGCTCATATCAACAAAATCCTCACCTTCCACGAACTCTCCCACTTCACCGATGTCACCCGCCACCCAAGCGGACACTTTTGCGAAGTCGAAATGCTCCAAAGAATGGGCAAGGGGTGTGGGTGTTGAGATATATTGATAGTAACCAAAGGGGTTTATTGTGACCATGCCAATGAAAACTATTGAAAAAAAAGTTGTAAGCTTTGGCGAGTTTGAAGCTTTATGTGTAGCTTCTGTAGAAATAGTAAGTTGATGTAAGTTATGAAAAATATAGAGATATACAACAGTGGGGAGTTGGAGCTAAAAGTATCGGTTGAAGATGATACTATTTGGCTAACTCAAAAAGAGTTAGTAGAGCTTTTTGAGGTTACAAAACAAAATATCAGTTTGCATATAAATAATATTCTAAACGAAGAAGAACTTCAAAAAAACTCAACTGTCAAGTTTTTCTTGACAATTCAAAAAGAAGGAAATAGAGAAGTAAGAAGAAACCTTGAACACTATAATTTAGATATGATAATTTCATTGG
>DYTG01000184.1 GCA_020726085.1 Sulfurovum sp. | reverse complement strand
GAGATCTCCTTTGGGATGGTTTTTAATCGACGGCTTACCATTTTTTAGCTAAAATCTTAGGCAATGAATTTCTCAATTATAGACTAGGATACAACGTTATGCAAAAACCATTATTGATAGAGATTGGGGTCGAAGAACTGCCCGCTATACCGCTTCTCAAGACTCTTACATCCATTGAAAAAAGTTGGGCGGATATTTTAAAAGAGTATGCACTTACAAGCGAATTTAAATTTCTCTATACCCCTAGACGGTTGGTGCTGCTCCATGCCAATATAGCCACAAAGCAAGAAGATAGTGTCGTAGAGCTTTTGGGTCCTCCGCTTTCCATTGCTTTCAAAGAGGGCGAACCAACTCAGGCAACGCTTAGTTTTGCCTCCAAATGCGGTGTCATGCTCGAAGAGTTGGGGCGTATCACCAAAGGGGACAAAGAGATACTCTACTGCAAAAAAATCATTGAGGGGCGTTTGCTTGTCGATTTGCTTCAAGAGATGCTTAGTAAGTGGCTAGGTTCTATGAGCTTTGGCAAAATGATGCGATGGGGAAGCTCAAATGAGGAGTTTATCCGTCCTTTGCGTTGGCTTCAAGTGCGATTGGGCGATGATGTCGTGCCTCTCTCGCTTTATGGTGTAGAGAGTTCAAATCTCACCTATGTGCATCGTATGGCGGACTTTGAACCCAAAGTAGTGACTTCTATCAATGATTATCACGATATTCTCAAAGAGGGAGCGGTGATACTCAATCCCAAAGATAGAAAAGCCTTGATAGAGCAACAATTTGATGCTATTGAAGCGCAACACAATATCTTAATTGAGCGAGATGAAGCGTTGCTTGATGAAGTCGTGGCGATTACGGAGTATCCAACGGCTTTGATGGGGAGTTTTGATGAACGCTTTTTGGAGTTGCCTCCTGAAGTTATTATTACCTCGATGAAAGAGCATCAACGCTACTTCGCCGTCTTTCAAGCGGGACACTTAAGCAACCAATTTATTGTCGTAAGCAACGCCAAAACCTCCGATTTCTCCAAAATCATAGCGGGAAATGAACGGGTACTCAAACCTCGTTTGGCTGACGGAATGTTTTTTTATTACAACGATTTACGCCGTGGTCTTAGCACCAATGGGCTAGAGAAGATTCAATTTATGGATGGACTAGGAAGCCTTAAGGACAAAATTGAGAGAGAGGCCAATATCGCTATACGATTGTTGCATATCTACGATGAGATGCTCCAAAAAGATACCCATAAACAAAGCGTTGAACTTGCCAAACTCCTTAACCGTGCCGTTTTCCTCTCCAAAGCCGATTTGATGAGTGAAATGGTCTATGAGTTTACCGAACTGCAAGGGCTTATGGGCTACTACTACGCCAAAGCCATGAGCGAAGAGGCTTTGGTGTGTAACGCCATCAAAGAGCAATATATGCCTATAGGCGATGGTGCTCCGTTGCCTAGCTCTATCTTTTGCGCTATTGTATCTATCTCTATCAAGCTTGATACCATCATAGGACTCTTTAGCGTAGGCAAAATCCCTACGGGTTCAAAAGATCCCTATGCGTTGCGTCGTGCCATCAATGGTATCATTCGCATGGTGATAGATTTTGATTTGCCTTTTGATTTGGATGATATTATCGATATGCTCAAAGAGGGGTACGCCCCATTTGATACCCATGCACTCAAAGTTTTTATTTTGGAGCGTGTCAATAAATTAAGCAATGTCAATCCCTCACTCATTAGTGCCGTATTGGCTTCGGGTGAGATGGATATCAATAAACTCTTCAAAAAAATCAACGCACTCGATACCATCGTGGCCCAAGAGGATTTTGATGAGCGTTTTTCAACCTTTAAACGGGTTGCTAATATCTCCAAAGATATTCATTTAGGCGGTTCGCTTCCTATTGATACGACGCTTTTTGCCCATGAAGCCGAAGTGAAGCTTTATAGTCAGTACATTCAAATTACAAGCAAAACATACTCTAGCTACAACGAAGAGTTAGAGGCTCTTTTTGGACTCAAAGAGACGTTGGATCGCTATTTTGATGAAGTGATGGTTAATGTTGAAGATGAAACTATCAAAATCAACCGTCTCCATACGGTAGCTTCTGTCTATAAAAGCTTTAAAAATATCGCCGATATTAAAGAGATTTCGATTT
>DYTG01000050.1:4808-11943 GCA_020726085.1 Sulfurovum sp. | reverse complement strand
ACTAAAAGTGTCCAAGTAAAACTGAAAACAGTGTCCAAGTAGACCGATTTAGGCATTAAGGTGTTGAAGAATAAAAAGATATAATTAAGCATCTAAAACCAAAGGATAGACCATGCAAAGAGTTAAATGGATAGTGGCAATGATGCTTTTGATTGGCAACTTGCTTTATGCCGATAGTGCCAAAGAGATTGATAGAGGTGCCAATGAGGCGCTCAAACAGTTTAATCGAGAGGTAAAAGGAGCGATGACGTTTGTACAAAACGATGTCAAAGCCCTTTTGATTTTTCCCAGTATCGTCAAAGCAGGTATTGGAATAGGAGGCGAATACGGTGAGGGTGTTTTGCGTATCAACGGCAAAAGCAAATACTACTACAGCACAGCCTCAGCTTCGGTAGGGTTGCAGTTTGGCATACAAGAGAAATCAATGATTATTGCTTTTATGACTCAAAAGGCTTTGGATCAATTTTTGGTTTCAGATGGTTGGGAGATAGGCGTGGACGGTTCGGTGGCGTTGGTTGATTTGGGTGGAGGCAAAAGCATCACTTCTAAAACCATCAACAAACCCATCGTTGCCTTTGTCTTTGGCAATAAAGGTTTGATGTACAATCTTACTATTGAGGGCAGTAAGTTTACCAAGATTGTACGATAGATTTATTTTCACTGATTTACGCACTTTTAATGGAAGTGGGACTAGAGTTTCAAAAATACCAAAGATGGCATATTGGGCAAAGTACGCAACATCAACTATATAATGTAAGCTTTCCCAATCCCACAGCAGGGGCAATCATGCTAATTTCGCCTCTTTGAGCATTTTGTGCAGGTCGTTGTTGCACGTGTTGATTTTGGTAATCACCTCTTTTTTTTGCTCATCGCTAAGCTTGAATCGGTTCTTAATGAACTCAAAAATGACGCTAGAGTCATTAAATATTGTCTGCATCAAATCCAATTTTATTTTATCTTCTACTATTCCCATAGGGCTTTCTCACCTGCAATTTTAAATACGGGGTTCTCAATCGCTCGTACTACATCAATAGCTAGATTTTCCAATCCACCATGCGCACCGTAACTTATCTTTTTTTCTTGATTGACATCGACAAAGGCTACTCGTTTTTTGATAGCGGTATAGAGGCTTCGTCCCCTTGCTAGGAGTAAATCGACTTGATGTTCATCGATGAGTTGGGCTTGTTCTTGTGCGGGATTTTTCATAAGTATTTTGACATACTCTTTGGCAATCTCTATATCTTCGAGAGTTGATTTACGAATGCTAGTAGCCACCACTTCGATACCAATATCTTGCAACGCCGAAGCAATTGACCACGATTTATTGCCACCTGTATTGAGAATAGCTTTTTTGCCATGGAGTATTTCTCTATAGGAGGGCTAATCTCTCTTCAAGTTTGATCTCCTCTTCTTGAATAATTTTTTGCGCATTGGCTATGAGTTGTGCATCCCCAAAGGCATTGACGATGCTCATAATGGCGTTGGTTGTATCTCGTTTGCCCTAAAAAGAGACACTAATATAGGGAATGTTGTATTTTTCTTGCATCTTTCGTGTGAGAGCAATGAGCGATTTTGCACATACAATGACATTGAGTTTGGCGGTATGTGCCATTTGGATATTTTCTATTCGTCCATCTCCTACTAAGGTAGAGACAATTTTGATACCAATTTTTTCCAAAATAGAAGTATATTGCCACATATCGCCCGTTACATTGTACTCTCCAATAAGATTGATGCCAAAGGGATAAATCTCTTGGGGTTCTTTGGTTCTTATGAGTTGATGAAGCACCGCCTCACCGCCCAATCGAGTGCCCAAATTTTTACCCCCTACAAACCCTGGTGAGTGTACTGCAACCATTAGGATGCCGTGCTTTTCTTGCATTCTTGAAGCGATATTGTCCATATCATAGCCGTTACACACGTCTCATAAATAAATAGAGCTTTGGGATTTTTGTGGGCTACGATATATTCAATAGAAGCCTCAAGCTTTTTGTGACCACCAAAGATTACATCATTGGTTGTAATATCCGTTGAGTATCCCATGACGACATTATTCTCTCTTCCAGCTAGTAGGTGTAGCTCTTGTCTCCCACGATGCCCCAATACACGTTGCAGGTGCATGGACGAGATGAACCACATCAGCATAAGGAAAAAGGGCAATCTGTGTGCCTCCTCAAAAGCACATCCTCCGCTTGTAGCACCTAGTTTGGGTTTGTCGCAACTTGATTTTTTTATCGTTATGGCTGCATGCGGATTCATTAAAAAGTTCACGAATGAGTTTTCTATTTATCATTTTTTATCCGTTATGTAATCTATTCTTAGAATAAACCATTACAAGAACTGTTCCATTTTTAAAACAAGATGATACCAACAACTGTCTCAATCCATGTAGAATTTTATGGGTATTTGTGTATAATGTTGTAATTTATATTTATTAAGGATTTTTCAAATGTTAGATTGGTTATTAAATCTGTTGGGGTTTGGCGGTGAGAATAGAAACGGATACAACAAAAGCTTGATTAATGAGCTTCAAAAAGAGCATGAGCAACTTTTGGATAAACTTGAAAAAATCCAAGGCAATATGAGTGTGCTTAATGAATATATGATCAAAAAGAATATTGATGAGTTTAAAATTGAATTACTTTCCTATTTCATGAAAGAGGAGTTTAAATTTCATAAATACCTCAATGAATTTTACAAAGCCGATGGGGCAACACTTGCTAGTATCAAAAAATACGAAGAGGATTTGAAAGATATGAAAAAAGATATTATCGCTCAGCTTGATAAAAGCATGGGGGAAGATGCGATGTTCAATGACAAAGTCGTCAAAAATATCAACAACGCTATCTATATCATGAAAAGCCGTATCGAGCTTCAAAACAGAGAGTTGGTTGATTTATACAAAAAATAGTCACTTACAAAGTGACTCTTATTAAAATAATAGTAATATATCCTTTAGCAAAAAAACAAAAAGGTTCTATTATGAGTGGATATATGATTTTCTCAGGGACTGCCAATCCCAAACTCACTCAAGATATTGCAGACTATCTTGAGTTTCCAGTGGCAAAAGCCAAGATTAATAAATTTTCAGACGGCGAGATTAATATTCAAATCACCCAAAGCGTACGGGGCAAAGATATTTTTATCGTTCAGCCCACATCAGCTCCTAGCAATCAACACTTGATGGAGTTGCTTATCATGACCGATGCACTCAAACGCTCTTCTGCCAAATCCATTACCGCTGTTGTCCCCTACTACGGCTATGCCAGACAAGATAGAAAAGCGGCTCCTCGTGTGCCTATTACCGCCAAACTCGTCGCCAATCTTATGGAGACTGCAGGGATTACGAGACTTGTGACGGTTGATTTGCACGCTTCGCAAATTCAAGGATTTTTTGATGTACCCGTTGATAATCTCTACGGTGCTATTATCTTTATGGATTACATCAAACGCAAAAATCTCAAAAATCCCATCATCGCTTCGCCCGATATTGGCGGTGTAAGCAGGGCGAGATATTTTGCCGATAAATTGGGACTTAATATGGCAATTGTTGATAAGCGACGTGAACGAGCCAATGAATCGGAGGTAATGAATATTATCGGAGATGTCAAAGGCAAAGATGTGATTTTAATCGATGATATGATTGATACAGCAGGAACGATGGTACACGCTGCAACAGCACTCAAAAAACTAGGAGCAACATCGGTAATGGCGTGTTGTACTCACCCCGTCCTTTCAGGTCCAGCTTACGAGCGACTCAAAAGCGGGGATTTGGATGAATTGGTTGTCTCCGATACCATTGCACTCAAACAAACGTGTAGCAAAATCAAAATACTCTCGACGGCCTCCATGCTAGGCGAAGTGATTCGACGAGTCCACAACAACGAGAGTGTCAATTCACTTTTTGAAACCAAATAGAATAGAAGATCAATGAAACAAGAAAATATTCGCAACTTCTCCATCATCGCTCATATCGACCACGGCAAAAGTACATTAGCCGATAGAATTATTCAAGAGTGCGGTGCGGTATCGGATCGCAAAATGTCCAATCAAGTCATGGATACGATGGATATCGAAAAAGAACGCGGCATTACCATCAAAGCCCAAAGTGTACGACTTGATTACGTCAAAGATGGAGAACACTATGTCTTAAATCTTATCGATACGCCAGGACACGTTGATTTTTCCTATGAGGTAAGTCGCTCTTTGGCCTCTAGCGATGGGGCGTTATTAATTGTCGATGCAGCTCAAGGAGTCGAGGCACAAACTATTGCCAATGTCTATATTGCCATGGAAAATGAACTCGAACTCTTGCCCGTCGTCAATAAAATCGACCTTCCTGCTGCCGACCCCGATAGAGTACTAGCCGAAGTGGAAGAGGCGATAGGGCTTGATTGTACGGATCATAATTTGGTCTCTGCCAAAACAGGTCAAGGAGTCAAAGAGCTTATCGATACCATCATTAGACGCATTCCACCTCCAAAAGGAGACACCAATGCTCCACTAAAAGCTCTCATTTACGATAGTTGGTTTGATAACTATTTAGGGGCTTTGGCACTCATTCGAGTCTTTGATGGTAACCTCAAAAAAGGGGATATGGCGTACATTATGAACAAACAAGCGCAACACCAAGTCCTTGATTTGATGTTTCCCAACCCCATTGCACCCATTAAGACCAATGAAATTGCTACGGGTGAAGTGGGCATTGTTGTTATGGGACTCAAAACCGTCGATACGCTTCAAGTAGGTGATACCATTACTTTAGCCAAAAATAAAACCGCACAAGCCATTGATGGGTTTGAACCTGCCAAATGCTTTGTTTTTGCAGGCATTTACCCCATTGATACCGATAAGTTTGAAGAGCTTCGAGATGCGCTTAATAAACTCAAACTTAACGATAGCTCTATTAGCTTTGAGCCCGAGAGTTCTTTGGCTTTGGGTTCGGGATTTCGTACAGGATTTTTGGGTATGTTGCACATGGAGGTTATCAAAGAGCGACTTGAGCGAGAGTTTGATTTGGATTTGATAGCTACCGCTCCCACGGTTGTTTACAAAGTCCTCAAAACCGACAAAAGCGAAGTGATGATTCAAAATCCCAGCGAACTACCCGAGCCTCAAAAAATTGAGACGATCTACGAACCCTATGTCAAAGCAACAATTTTGACTCCCCAAGAGTTTGTGGGTAATATTATCAAGCTCCTCAATGACCGTCGAGGTGTGCAAATCAAAATGGACTACCTCAACGAAACACGGGTATTGTTGGAGTACGATATTCCTATGAATGAAATCGTTATGGATTTTTACGACAAACTCAAATCCACCACCAAAGGATACGCCTCGTTTGATTATGAACCTATTGGTTTTAGAGAGGGGGATTTGGTCAAACTTGATATCAAAGTAGCGGGGGATGTTGTCGATGCTCTCTCTATTATCGTACCGCAAGAAAAGGCACGTAATCGAGGATTGGCGTTTGTTAATTCGCTCAAAGAACTCATCCCTAGACAACTCTTTGAAGTGGCTATTCAAGCAAGTATTGGCAACAACGTCATTGCACGAAGCAACGTCAAATCAATGGGCAAAAACGTCACCGCCAAATGTTACGGAGGAGATA
Organism: Sulfurovum sp.; assembly: GCA_020726085.1. Lineage (GTDB taxonomy): Bacteria > Campylobacterota > Campylobacteria > Campylobacterales > Sulfurovaceae > FS08-3. Next base: position 6,332 of record DYTG01000050.1, on the reverse strand, counting down.
TTACTCGTAAACGAAAGCTCCTTGAAAAACAAAAAGCGGGTAAAAAACGTATGAAATCAATTGGCAAAGTAGAAGTTCCCCAAGAGGCATTTATGGCTGTACTCAACATCGAAAGTTAATAGGTATGCTCTTTCATCTTCATCTTTTTGCTGCTATTGCATGGATAGGGGGTTCGGTATTTTTGTTTGTACTAGGAGTCTCTATCCGCAATAAAATGGATCAAAAAAAGGTCTATCCTATCATTGGACCCATCTTTGGTTACTTTGAAATCGTGATGTTGATTGTGCTAGTAACTACGGGTATTGGGATGATAGTCAATAATGGACTTATCCAAAGCCTCTTTGACACCACCCTCCATCACGAAGTTATCAATTCATTACGCATAAAACTTCTATTGGTAGTCTTTATTGTTTTTCTTACGATTATTCATACCTACATCGCTTTCAAAACCATTCACAAAGAGCGAACCCCTAGAGAGAACTTCTTCTCACGGGGTGCGTCGATGTTGATTTTTATCCTCAATCTTGTGGTATTGCACTATGCCATTACTATTAGAGATATTCTCTAGTTCTCAAAATAGTGCGGTACTAGAACTTTTTTATAGTGGTTGATGTTGCATTGCGATGGAGTATCAACGACTCCTCTTCTTCAATTTGACACCGTGGACAGATAGTTTCGCCTCCACGATAGGTAAAGGAGTTGCCACACTCATTGCACCTGTGTATATCAAAAGCAATCAGTGTGCGTTTGCGTGGCTCAAAAAACTCTTGATTTTCAAAACCAATCTAGAGTTGGATAGCATCGGGTTCGCACACATCGTGGCAAAGATGGCACTTGATACACACTAAGGTATCAAAGTGAATAAGTGAAAATTTCGCATTGCCGCTCAAAGCCCCCGTAGGACAAATACGGTAGCAGATTTGGCAATTGGTGCAACACTCGTCGATGTATTTTTGAGAGATAAAGCCTATCTCTTTCTGGGGTAGGATTTCGTACTGGGCGGGTTTTTCGACCCTTTTGAACAGTGTCAAAAGCAATTGGCGTTTGAGAGGAATCGTTTTGGTTTTGAGTTTGGCAACGTGAGTCGAGTCAATCGCAAAGCTTTTGAGTTCCTCTTCATTTACTTTTGCCCCAAACTCCTCTTTGGCTTTCAAGGCTTTTTGGAGTGTGATGCTGCTTAAGAAATTTCGTCGCTCTTGAATCTCTCTATCGCTAGTCTCAAAACTCACCTTTAAGGTCTTGTCGCAAAAGCTTGAGAGTACAAAGTTTGCCTCCTCAATAGTGGCTACAATATGAGTATAGAGCCTCTTGTCAATGTCGCACGATTTGCAATATCCTAGTTCCAACACAATCTCTTTGCTTGGTGCCAATGCCATAAACTCCTCCACCCCAAACCACGCCAAACAAGGTACGTTTTGCTTACAACCAATAATAGATGTCTCTTGTTCTAAAAATTCAAAGAAAAAATCAACACCACGGTATTGACTAAGACTAAACGAACCACGAGGACACACCCCCACACAC
>DYTG01000050.1:0-4708 GCA_020726085.1 Sulfurovum sp. | reverse complement strand
ACACCCCCACACACGCTCCGAACCCCACGGCAAAAGAGGGAATATTATCGACTAAAGCAATAGTATCGACAGGACAAATATCAACGCATTGTGTGCAACTTGAAAGCTTGCTACTGGCTCGAAGGTACGATGTTATTTCAAGGTTTAGACTCATATTAGTGACAAATTTCCAGTGATTGCCTGAGATACTCGTAGTCGCTTAACAAAAACTCCAATGAGAGTTCGGAGACATCGTGGTAGAGCGGTGTGCCCGATTCTCTTGGCGTGAGCCTCAAAGAGTTTGCCAAACACGAAAATATCTCGATGAATCAACTCATTACAACTGCTATCGCCAAGAAGCTCTCCGCACTCAAAACCTACGACTATCTGCAAGAGCGAAGCGATAAAGGAAGCAGTGAGCATCTACTCGAAATGCTCAAAAAAGTACCGAGTCGTGAAACTTCTCAATCAAACTCTCCAGTTTCACACAACGTTAGACTTCAGGAAGCAAAAATAGGATTAATGCACACAAAAGCTCTCCGAGTTAGCTCAAATATGCTTCATTTTGTCTTGAAATTCAAAAATTTTATTATAAATCTGTTGCACATTTCTTATATTTAGCTTATTTTAGATAAAATGCAGGATTTAAAAATAGAGATACTTTATGATAATACAAAACCATTTGAAGGATATACAATGAGTTGGACACCTAGCAGTTGGAGAGATTTTCCCATCAAACAACAGCCCCACTATAACGATAAAGATTTATTAAAAAAAGTAGAAGATGAGTTAGCATCCTATCCTCCTCTTATTTTTGCAGGAGAGGCACGCAATCTTCAAAAAGACCTTGCCAAAGTAGGACGAGGAGAGGCTTTTTTGCTCCAAGGTGGAGATTGTGCCGAGAGTTTTAGCTCTTTTAATGGCAAAAGCATTCAAAATCTCTTTAAGCTTATCTTACAAATGTCTGCGGTACTCACCTTTTCTGCCTCTAAGCCCGTCATTAAAGTAGGACGTATTGCAGGACAATTTGCCAAACCACGCAGCAGTGATTTTGAGACGATTGATGGCGTGGAGTTGCCAAGCTACCGAGGGGATATTATCAATGATATTGATTTCACACTCGAAGCAAGAACCCCAAATCCCAAAAAACTCCTAAGAGCCTACAATCAATCAGCCGCAACGCTTAACCTCGTAAGAGCCTTTGCAAGAGGTGGATTGGCCGATCTCAACGAGGTACATCGATGGAATTTGGAGTTTATCAAAGACAATCCATTGGGCAAAAAGTATGAGCAACTTAGCGACAAGATTGATAGTGCCATGCGATTTATGAGAGCGTGTGGGGTCGATAGCTCCAACACCCCACAGCTCACCCAAACCGTACTCTACACCTCTCATGAGGCGTTGTTGCTCAACTACGAAGAGGCACTTACTCGCAAAGATAGCATTACGGGTGATTGGTACGACTGTTCGGCACACATGCTTTGGATTGGAGACCGTACACGAGACCTCAAAGAGGCGCATATAGAGTTTTTTAAGGGTATCAAAAATCCTATCGGATGCAAAGTAGGACCCTCTATGGGCGAGGATGAGCTAATAGAGCTTATTGAGGCACTCAACCCAAACAATATCGAAGGACGACTCAATCTTATTGTGCGAATGGGTGCTACCAAAGTCCAAGAGTACTTCCCCAAGCTCCTCAAAAAAGTCAAAGCCCAGGGCCAAAATGTCGTATGGAGTTGCGATCCCATGCACGGGAATATAGAGAAGACTACTTCGGGATACAAAACAAGAGATTTTCAAAACATCCTAAGCGAAGTGGAGCAGTTTTTTAGCATTCACCAAAGCGAAGGCACAATAGCGGGGGGAATCCACCTAGAGATGACAGGCGATAACGTTACGGAGTGTACAGGTAGTCAAAGCTCACCCATTACTCAAGATGATTTGGGTAGCCGATACCACACCCAATGCGACCCACGCCTCAACGCCGACCAAGCCTTAGAACTTGCCTTTATGGTAAGCGAAACGCTTAAAAAGTTTCGATAACTCCCCTACCCTTTTTATCCCTTATTTTTCGGAAGTGGGACTTTAATCCCACCAAAAACCAAGTTTTGGTTGTCATTACTATCCAATCCAATAGGTGCAACTAAAATACCACCTCCAAAATGCCATTGCATCTGCATATTTTATAAATAGAGCTAAGAATTACTTGATGTTTTGAAATATGCTTTAATAGTAATCTGCTATAATGGCACACATTTTATGGCATTTTAATGACAGATTTTAAAGGTAGATTATGAATATTTTGAGACAAAAAAAGGCAGATACTCTTCGGTTTTTGGCTGCTGATATGATCGAAAAAGCCGCTTCGGGTCACCCAGGTGCGCCTATGGGTTTAGCCGATATTGCTACGGTACTTAGTGAGCATCTCAACCACAATCCCAAAGATCCCAAATGGATCAATCGTGATCGATTGGTTTTTTCAGGAGGACACGCTACGGGGCTTATCTATTCGCTTTTGCATCTTTGGGGATACGATGTGAATATGGGCGACCTCAAAGCCTTTCGACAACTCGACTCTCGCACTCCTGGACACCCAGAATACGGGCATACCGATGGTGTAGAGATTACTACAGGACCTCTTGGGCAAGGGGTGGCCAACGCCGTAGGTTTTGCAATGGCAGCTCAATATAGTGCGCATCAAGTCAATTCACAAACGTGCGAACTTATCAACCACAAAGTCTATTGCCTTTGTGGCGATGGGGATTTGCAAGAGGGTATTAGCTACGAAGCGTGTGCTTTGGCGGGGCATTTGGGACTCAATAATCTCATCCTCATTTACGATAGCAACCGTATCACTATTGAGGGCGATACAAGCCTAGCGTGGAGTGAAAATGTACAAGCACGTTTTGAAGCACAAGGTTGGGAGGTATTTGATATCGATGGTCACAATTTTGATCAAATCGATACCGCCCTTATCAATGCCAAACGCTCTATCAAACCTGTACTCATTATTGCCCATACCGCTATTGGCAAAGGTGCGGCTACTTTGGAAGGCTCACACCACACACACGGCGCTCCATTGGGAGAAAATGAAATCGTAGCCTCCAAAGAAAAAGCAGGTTTTCCCGATGAAAAGTTCTATATTCCCGTCGATGTACTCAATGACTTTAGAATTGCCTTAACCAAAGGCGAAGAGGCACAAAAAGCGTGGATTCACTCGCTCAAAGAAGCCCCACTTATAGAACAAAACCATATGCTCGAACGACTCCTTAATCCCGATTTTTCATCGGTCAAATATCCTGATTTTTCAAACGATGCAGAGGTAGCCACGCGCGATAGCAACGGCAAAATCCTCAACGCCATTGCACAAGCTACGCCTTGCTTTATCGGAGGAAGTGCGGATCTCTCTCCCTCAAACAAGAGCTTTTTGGATAATATGGGAACTTTTCCAAAGGGGCGAAATATCTTTTTTGGTATTCGTGAACACTCTATGGCTGCTATTACCAACGCCATGGCACTCTATGGTACAATCATACCTTTTAATGCAACCTTTTTTGTATTTTCTGACTACCTCAAACCCAGTGCAAGAATTGCGGCACTTGCAGGTATCCAAAACTTCTTTGTGTGGACGCACGATAGCATTGGAGTAGGTGAAGATGGACCTACCCATGAGCCTATTGAGCAACTAAGCCAATTTAGAGCTTTGCCAAACTTCTATGTATGGCGACCTGCTGATGCTACCGAAAACGTAGAGGCGTGGAAAACGGCACTCAAAATCAAAGCCCCTCATGGATTTGTACTGAGTCGTCAAAAGCTCAAAACGCTCAAACCTATACGAGATTTTGGCGATGTATCACACGGAGCTTATCTCCTCAAAGCACGTCCAAATGCTACGCTTACGCTTATGGCAAGTGGTTCGGAGCTAATGCCTAGCCTAAGAGCAGCGTGTCATCTTGAAACAATGGGCATTATGGCTAACGTGGTCTCTGTGCCTTGCTTGGATCTTTTTAATGAACAAGATGAAGCCTATAAAATGCGTATCGTTAATCCCCATACCAAAGTATTAGCCGTTGAAGCCTCCAGTGCTATTGAGTACTACCGATACGCCGATGATATTTTGGCAATGGAGAGCTTTGGTGCTTCGGCCCCTGCCCAAAAGCTCTTTGAGAAGTTTGGATTTACAATCGAAAACATTATGAAACGCTCATGCCAACTATTGGGTGTACCTTATGAGTCCATGGAGATTGGAGTGTGCGAAATTTAAATTTCGCACCTTTTGGATTGTTTTTTAATTTTTACTCTTAGTTACTATCATTATTAATCCTAAAGTTAAAAAAATAGGCACTACTATATAAACCAAATAGGCACCCACATAAGATACTGTAAAAACTGTAGCAATTGTTAATATTAAACTTAACCAAAATACTATAGAAGCACTCTTGTGAATCGATTTAAAACTTCCAAATCCCAATAATCCTAAAATAGCCAAAGTCGGAATAGCGGTATATGTAATATAAACACTCACATAAAAACCTGAACTTAACACTCCTACGTACAAAACAAGTACAATAAAAAATATTATCTGTATTTTTCTTCTCATAACCTTACCTATAAATTTTACAGTTGAAATGCTATTTTTGGAGGCTTTAGCCTCACCTCTCATTTCGATAGAAATCATAACCTATTCCAATGAAAGTGTGCAACATCAGTTAGTTTTTAAAACCCCCAC
>DYTG01000049.1 GCA_020726085.1 Sulfurovum sp. | reverse complement strand
TATAATTAATCAAAGCCCCTGTTGTCGTGCCAGCTGCTGTAATGAGAGCTACCATCGTAAAGTCCAGTTTACCTATCGAGATAAGATATCCAACGGGAAGCAGTAAAAGTTGAGTAGGGAGTGGGATAAACGTCCCAACAATGACCATATAGAAGAAAAACCCTGCATATCCAATTTCAAGTACACTTTGAACCAATGTTTCGAGCATTTTTAATTCCTAACTTTATATTAATATTTTGATGGTTGGATTTTATTTACGTTAAAGCCAACTTAGTACGCTATTTTGTTCGATGTTGCAACGCTATTTTGGACGCGTTGCTTTCTCAGAGATTCCGCTTGTGCCAAATCTTCGAGCAAGTTCTTGCTTGATACGATCAGGTGATACATCTCTATACGCCAATCCCACCAAAACATGATAGAGCAAATCACTTGCTTCGCAAACGACTTGTTTATCCTCTTCTTTATCGATAGCAACGGCTAATTCATCCGCCTCTTCACGAATTTTAGATAAGAGTAGTGATTTGTCATTGAGAAGCTTTTTTGTCCATGAGTTTGAACTGTTGTCGCTTTTTCTTGAAAGGATGGTATGATAGAGTATATCAACAATACCGTAGATGGCTATTGTATCTAAAGTGTTATTATACAAAATATTTTCTTTATTGACGCTTGTAAAAAAACAACTTTTGGCTCCTGTGTGACACGCTACACCGTTTTGATGAATTTTAAGCACAATCGTATCCCCATCGCAATCAATTAAAACATCTTTTACCTCTTGCGTATGGTTGGAGCTTTCGCCTTTCTTCCAAATACGCTGTTTGCTTCGACTAAAGTAGTGAGCAAAGCCTGTTGAGAGTGTTAAGTTGTACGCCTCTTGATTCATATACGCCAACATTAACACCTCATTGCTCTCATGGTCTTGTGCAATGGCTGGGATAAGGTGGTGCTTATCCCAATCAAGTACTACTTTGGCGTTCATGGGTTCTCTACTGTGGTTCGTGTCTGTTCACTACTTCGACCATTGGTTTTTGAATCGACCCAAATATTAGGCACCGACCCACCAGGCGTTAAGAAAATCTGAGCGTTTGTATTGACTTTGAGTGCTTCATTAAACTTCATTTGTGTATCAATTTGTTTGAGTTGTAATAGTTCGGGCGTCAAAGATTTGGCAATCAAGATATTGGCTTTGGCTTGTTCTTCGGCTTCAATGCGTATCTTGTCGGCTTCACCTTGTGCTTCAATTCTGTTTCGCTCTGCTTCACCTTTTGCAATCTCTGCTTTTCGTTGAGCGTCTTGTTTGGCTTTCTCTTTTTGTTGTTCGGCTACAGTAACCTCTTGTTTGGCGATTTGTACTTTTTCGATTTGCTCTTTAATTTTTGGAGGCAATTCAATATTTCTAAGCTCTACCGAAGAGAGAAGAACAGGCGTATTTTCGATTGATTGAATAGCCGTTTTGATTTTGGTTTGAATAGCTGTGGCTATCTCATTACGCATTTCGGGCAACATTTCGGCGGTATATTGACCAATCACGTCACGCACGACTTCACGCACTTTGGAGTTGATAATCTTCTCTTCCCAACTCTCCCCCCATTTTTCAATGGTTGCAGGAGCGGACTCGGCTTTGAGTCGATACTGGACAGCTAGTTCGATATCGACAGTTAAACCTCGCTTATCAAGTACCGAAATGGCATCGTTTTGCTTAAGTCCACCCTCGTATTTGGTACCATCGCCCAATGAAGTACTTGCATCATTGGTGTAGGTAATCATTCTAATTCGAGTATTAACAATATGAATCCGTTGAAAGATAGGAACAAAGAGGTGAAGACCTGGGTTGAGTGGTACTTGCTGGAATTTACCTGTAGTAACTTTGATACCTATCTCACCTGAATTGACAATAGCAAAAGGTTTGAGTGCAAAGATAACAAACACAATAATAATACCACTTAAAGCAAGTTTACCCAATCCTCCACCGTTGAAGTTTAGCATTTGAGGCATATTGCCTCCACCATTACCCCCGTTACCGTCGTTGTTGGTTGGTTTTTTCTTTTTAAAATAGTCGTTCATATCAGCTGGCATAGACTCTCTCTTTATTGATGTAGGTTAAAGTGTGCCTATAATCCTTGTCTCTTCCGTGTACCACATCAAAATAGGCACTTTGAAGTTTTTGAGTCATTACACCTCGTCCACCATTTCCAATGATTCGATAATCAAGCGATTTGATAGGTGTAATCTCGGCGGCTGTACCTGTAAAAAAGGCTTCATCGGCGATATAAATCTCATCTCGGGTAATGTTTCTTCGTACGACGGGGATTTTGAAATCTCGTGCCAAATCAAACACCGTTGCTTGTGTGATAGATTCAAGTGAGTTATCATTAGGAGGTGAAATGAGTACACCGTTGCGAACGATAAAGAGACACTCTCCCGTCCCTTCGGCTGCGAAACCGTTTTCATCGAGCATCAACGCCTCTTGAAATCCAGATTCAATGGCTTCGTATTTGGCCATTTGTGAATTGAGATAATTAGCCGATGCTTTGGCCTTGCCAAAAGTAGAACGATTGGGACTACGAGTGATAGAAGAGGTACACACTTTAATGCCGTTTTCCAATCCATCATCGCCCAAATAAGCACCCCACTCCCAAGCGGCTATCATCGTATGGACGGGGGCTTTGACATGATGAACCCCCATTTGACCGTAACCTAGATAGATAAGAGGACGAATATAGACATTTTTTGTAAAATGATTGGCACGCAACAACTCAATATGCGCTTCTTTGATGGTATCTATATCAAAATTGGGTTTAATAGCTGTAATTTTGGCTGAATCATAGAGACGTTTGCAGTGTTCATCGAGCTTGAAGATAGCTAAACCCTCTTGTGTTTGATAGGCTCGTGTACCCTCAAATACTGCGTTTCCATAGTGAAGTGTATGCGTGAGAACATGAACTTTGGCATCATGCCAATCTACCAACTCTCCATCCATCCATATCTTTTGTGCTTCATTCATTGTGTTAGCTCCCTGCTAAGAATACCCCTAAGGGCTTTTAAAAGTAAATATTATCCAAAAATCCATTAAATTAAGAAGAAGTTGCCTTGAAACTTAAAGAGTGTTACACTTGTGCTTATTTTGCTTTATCAAAAAGTGAAGATGATGTGGCATTGATTTTTCGTTCGCAACTTTCAATGATTGACTTGATTTGGCTTGATATTTTTCCCAAATCATTTAAAAGTGCTTTGATTTTCTCCTCATCCAAAGTAGTGAGTTTAAATTTAATTTTACTCATTTTTTCAGTAAGCTTCTCTATCTCTTTCTCTTTTTCGCTTTTATCAATTTTTTCCAACAGTTCGGTGAGTTTTTGATTTTCAAAAAAGGTGTAGTAGATATTGAGATAAACATTGTGCCATTTGTTGTGGAGAGTGAGTAAGTCACCGTAGAAGATAGAACCTACAACTTTTTCAATTGTTGAATCACTGTGCAACCATTTATCAAATTTGCACTGCGATATATCTAAGACAGGTGGTCTATGGATGAAAGCACGGTTTTTAACAATGCTATTTATTCTACGATTGTTTACAATATGCATATCTTTTGCATCAGAAAGACTCTTTAGAAGCTCTTCTCTTATCATTTGCGACTCCTAAGTGGTGTTGATTTTACTTTAGTCTTATATATTATCCTAATAAAATTTAAATTTTATTAATAAGAGCAATTTTTGCCACAATTGTAATCATGTTTTGGCTATAATACTTACAAATTATACAAAAAAGCAAACCTAAAGCCCTAAGTTCATCTGTTTTTGGTATAAAATTTAAATTGGAGATAAATGTTATGAGTGCAGATGTTGTAGATGAAAAAATAGTTTTGAATCCCAAAAAGTATCTCGTGAGCAAAACCAATATAGATGGCATCATCGAGTATGGAAATGACTACTTTGTTGAAGTTTCGGGCTACAGTGAGACTGAACTTATTGGGAAGCCTCATAGTATTTTAAGACATCCTGATATGCCAAAAGTTATTTTCAAAATTATGTGGGAACGCATTCAAGAGGGTGGAAACTTTTTAGCAATTATTAAAAACAAAGCCAAAGATGGACGCTATTATTGGATATATACCGACTTTGAAATCAATTTGGATAAAGTAACCAACAAGCCCATCTCATACCTTGCCTACCGTCAGGCTATAACGGATAAAATTATAGCTCAAATTGAACCTCTCTACAAAAAACTTCTAGAACTTGAGAAATCTTCAGATATTGATACGGCTCAAAAATACTTTATTGGCTATCTTGAAGAGAAGGGCAAAAGCTATGATGAGTACATGAAAGAGCTAATTGGCAAAAACCAAGGCATGGCCAAAAAATTCTTTTCAGGAATGAAGGGTATCTTTGCACGAAAGAAAAAAGATTAGCAGCCTTTTATTGACAAAACAAGGGTATCTTCCAAAATAGAGTTTTGGCAATGCCCCTAAATTATCTCGATGATGTATGAATATTTGACACAAAATAGATATCTGTTGGATACTGCAATATTGTTGTTATGGCTAGAACACAAAGAGCAACTTCATGAGACTATCTATGGGATTCTCAATGACAAAGAGAACACTATCTATGTGAGTCATGCTTCAATTTGGGAGATTGATATGAAAAAAGGCTTGGGTGAGATTAGACTTGACAATCTTGATATTGATACCATTATCAAAGCGAGTGAGTTTAAGCAATTGGAACTCTCTGCTCGTACTCTTGAGATAGCCAAAAAAGCTCCTCTGCAATACACTAATCCTTTTAATCGTACCATTATCGTACAAGCTATTGTTGAAGAATTGACGCTCATTGCACTTGATAAGAGCATTTTGGAGTACAAGCAGATCAATGCACTCCACCTCCATATCTAATCTTGATGATACTCCTCTTTTATCTCTTGAGGAATAAACTGAGACACTACTCTCTCCTCTTTGGCGAAGAATCGCAATAAATCCGCAACGCTGTGACGCATCTCAATACGATTGACAATCATATCAATAAGTCCATGATCCAATAAAAACTCCGAACGTTGAAAGCCTTCGGGTAAATCTACGCCCACAGTTTGCTTGATAACCCTTTGTCCCGCAAATCCAATCAAAGCCCCTGGTTCTGCCATAATAATATCACCCAGCATCGCAAAAGAGGCACTTACACCCCCCATAGTAGGATCGGTGAGTATCGAAATGTAGGGCAATCTCTCTTTGTGCAGCTTATTGAGTGCAGCGGATGTTTTGCTCATTTGAAGCAATGAATAGGTACTCTCTTGCATTCTAGCACCCCCACTAGCACTGATAATAATCACACCGCAACGTTTTTTGATGGCTCGATTGATGGCACGTACAATCTTTTCACCCTCCACCGAACCCAAGCTCCCGCCCATAAAGCTAAAATCAAAAACGGCAATTTCAACGGGAATATTTTCAACCGTACAGCTTCCGCTCATTACGGCTGAGTTTTTGCCCCCACTGCTGCTTTTGGCTTCCTCAATACGTTTTTTGTAGCTCTTTTTATCGCTAAATTTAAGCGGATCTATAGGGGTCAAAGAGGCATCTTGTTCAAGAAAACTTCCCTCGTCAACTAAAAAAGCGATACGTTTAGAGGCATTGATTCTAAAGTGGTGATTGCACTTTGGACACACCTCTTGCTTGGCTTCAACTTCTTTGAAATACATCAAAGAGAGACACTTTGGACACTTAATCCATTTGTTTTCACTCTCTTGTGCTGTTTTTTTCTTTCCACCAAATAGATTGCCAAAATTCATCTAATATTCCTTTATGCTTTAAGTGATTGAATGATAGCTTTTGCAGCTTCTCTGCCATCATAAACCGCCGTCACGACCAAATGTGCCCCACGGTGACAATCGCCACCCGCATAGACACCTTTTTTTGTCGTTTGATAATGCTCATCCACAACAATACCACCCCAACGATCAAGTTCAATGCTGTTGTCTTTCAAAAAAGGGTATTGTACCGTATCAAAGCCTAAAGCAAAGATAACTATATCAGCCTCAATCTCATACTCGCTTCCCTCTATCTCTTGTACATTTTGTCGTCCTGAACTTTCTAGTTCTTCTAATTGAGTTTTGATCATTGTGATGGCAGTAACTTCACCATTTTCGATTTTTAACGCTTTAGGGGAGGTATAAAATTCAAATTCAACCCCTTCTTCTTTGGCATTAATGTACTCTTTTTGACTTCCTGGCATATTTTGAGCATCTCTTCGATAGAGACATATAACACTTTTGGCTTTTTGTCGCAATGAGGTTCGTACACAATCCATTGCGGTATCCCCACCGCCAATGACTACAACACGCTTATCGGCAACATCAATTTCCTTGTCGCACGGTTCATCAAAGAGCTTTTTTTGAATATGAGCAAGAAACTCCATTGCCATATAGACATTGGGAGTATCTTCGCCTTCGATTTTTGCTTTTCGTCCAGCGGTTGCACCTACTGAAATAAAGAGCGCATCAAAATCCTCAACAAGTTTTTCAAAGGCTATATCCTTGCCCACTTCACAATTTTGATGAAAAGTCGCACCCGCCTCTTTGAGATAATCTATGCGTCTAGCGATAATCGATTTATCAAGTTTAAAACCAGGGATACCGTAGGTCATAAGTCCACCAGGACGATTGTGCTTATCAAAAAGCTCCACATCAATACCTTCTCGCAAAAGAAAAGTTGCTGCTGAGAGTCCAGAGGGTCCCGCACCGATGATAGCTACTTTTTTGCCAATCTTTTGGTCTGTAAATTTGGGCTTCAATCCTTGTGCAAATCCCTCTTCGTTGATGAAGGTTTCAATTGAACCAATCGTGATAGCACCGTGTCCATCATTGAGCGTACAATCCCCTTCGCACAATCTATCGTGGGGACAAATACGTCCCATTACTTCGGGAAATGGGGAGGGATCATTGGAAAGATTAAACGCCAACTCCAAATCTTTGGAGGCCACTGATTTGAGCCATTGGGGGATTAGATTGTGAAGCGGACACTTGTTGTGGCAATAGGGATCGCCGCACTGTACGCATCTATCGGCTTGTTCTTGGGCTTTGAGGGGCTGGAAAAGATTGTATATTTCATCAAAATCCTTTAGTCTCTCTATCACATCTCGTTTGGTTGCATCTATTCTGTCGAGTTCAAAAAACTTCTGCATCTTACTCTCCATCCTCAAAATTCAAGGGTACTTTCATATCTTTTGGGCGTACCAACCAAAAATCTCTTGCACCTATTCTAAAGTTATCCAACAACTCTTTGGCTTTGCTGGAGTTGGTCTCTTTGTGGTAATTTTTGAGCAGTTTTTTAAGATAGTAACGCTCATTGTCCATATCATCGGTATCAATTCGTCTTGCTTCAATGAGTTCGGGGTTAATATCTTCAATAAAGTCATGATCTTCATCAAGCACAAAAGCCACACCGCCTGTCATGCCTGCCCCAAAATTGACTCCTGTTTTGCCCAAAATGACAATAACACCTCCTGTCATATACTCACAGGGATGATCTCCTGTTCCCTCAACAACGGCGATAGCCCCCGAGTTACGCACCGCAAAACGTTCGCCTACTTGCCCGTTAATGTAGAGTTTTCCGCCCGTTGCACCGTACAAACAGGTATTTCCACCCAAAGAAAACGCCTCTCCGCCTCTTGTATCGGAGGTAATCACAATGCGTCCACCGCTCATTCCTTTGCCAATATAGTCGTTTCCTGCCCCCTTGACATGGAGCGAAACACCATTGATCAAAAAAGCACCAAACGATTGCCCTGTAATACCTGCAAGTCGAATATCAATAGTCCCATCGGGCAAACCTTTGTCGCCATAATATTTGGCAATTTCACCTGAGATTCTTGCTCCAAAGCTTCGATTGAGATTGGAAATATCTCGTCTAATCACAATAGGGTCGGTAGGATGCTTGATAGCACTCATGGCTTCATTGAGTACATCTTTTTCAAACTCATTTTTGTCATAAGGCTCATTGGAGGCTACTTGTTGCGTATCAACACCCTCTAGGCGATAGAGTAGATTTGCAAATTCAAACTTTTTAGCAAATTCATCATCAATAACCTCAAGCAAATCACTACGTCCTACAATATCTTCTATTTTGGAGTATCCAAGATGAGCCAAAATGGCTCTTACGTCCCCAGCCAAAAGCGTAAAGTAGTTCATGACACGTTCTACGCTTCCTTTGTAGTGATCTTCTCGCAATCTCTCCTCTTGTGTTGCAATACCTACGGTACAACGATTGAGGTGACAAATTCTTAAAATTTTACACCCAAGTACCGTCAAAGCAGCTGTACCAAAGCCGTAACTCTCTGCTCCAAAGAGTGCTGCTTTAATGACATCAAGCCCCGTTTTGAGTCCTCCATCGGTTTGGAGATGGACTTGTCCTCGAAGATTGTTGGCTTTTAGGGCGTTGTGGGCTTCGATAAGTCCTAGCTCCCATGGATTACCTGCAAACTTAATAGAACCCACAGGTGCCGCACCCGTACCACCGTCTGCACCCGAGATAATAATCTTGTCGGCATAGGCTTTGGCAACTCCCGCAGCAATTGTACCTACACCTGCCGTTGAAACGAGCTTAACGGCAATGGCAGCTTCAGGATTGACTTGTTTGAGATCAAAGATAAGCTGCGCTAAATCCTCAATGGAGTAGATGTCGTGATGGGGCGGTGGAGATATGAGCGTAACTCCAGGAATAGTATGGCGTAATCGTCCGATAAGTTGAGTGACTTTGTGTCCTGGGAGCTGACCTCCCTCTCCTGGTTTTGCCCCTTGCGCTACTTTGATTTGCAACTCTTCGGCATTACGCAAATAAGCAGGTGTAACCCCAAATCGTCCTGAGGCAACTTGTTTGATTTTGGAGTTTTTGATGGTTTTAAAACGTGCTTCATCCTCTCCACCTTCGCCTGAGTTGCTCATGCCTCCTAGACGATTCATCGCTTCGGCTAGACACTCGTGTGCTTCGGGCGAGATTGACCCTAGACTCATCGCCGCTGTTACAAATCGTTTGTAGATGGCTTCAAGAGGTTCGACTTCTTCAATATCAATAGAGGTTCTATCGCTTTTGAGATTAAAAAAGTCTCGGATAAACTTCTTGTCACGTTGATTGATAAGCAATTTGAGTTTATCAAAATCCTCTTGTTTGCCGCTCTTTGCCATTGCATGGATAGCGTGAACGGTTGCGGGTGCGTAGTCGTGATACTCACCCCCTTCAAGATATTTGTAGTAGCCTCCGATATTGAGCGGATAGATTCTTTGGGCGTTGTCTTTGCTGTAGGCTTGTGCATGGATAGCGTTGATACGCTCTTCAATATCTTCATATCCCAAGCCGCTAAGCAAGACTCTTGCACCTTTAAAGCACTCATTGACAAGCTCTTTGTCTAAGCCAATAATATCAAAAAGTTTGGAGTTTCGATAGGATGAAATGGTTGATATTCCCATCTTTGACATTACTTTAAGCAACCCCGATCCCAAAGCCTTGCGTACCTTTTTGAGTACAATAGAGAGTTCAGCTACTTTGCTTTGTTTACGTACAATAGAAGCAACACTTTTGTAGAGCATATAGGGGTAAATAGCCGCACTACCAAAGGCAATAAGTGACGCTGCTGAATGCGAGTCATGGACCTCTCCTGTGATTGCCACAATAGTAGCAAGATGGCGTACTTTTTGTTCCAAGAGTTGTTGATTAACATATCCTACCACCATGAGCATGGGCATAATTTTATCTTCATAAAATGTTCGGTCGTCTAGCATGATGGTTCGTACGCCGTTTTCTTGTACATCTTTGATAATCTCATGTGCCAAGGCATAAAGTGAGGCTTTGAGATTGGATTCAAAGATGGTTGAGTAGGTTTTGGCTTTGTAGTATTTTTCATATTTTGGATTGTTAATGTCTCCAAAATCTTTGATAATCTCTAAGTTTTCGGCTGAGAGAATAGGTGTAGTCGTTTTGAGCCGTTTGGCGTGGTGCGCATCATCATTGAGGATGTTGCGTGTCTCACCAAAGCCACTATTGAGACTCATTACCACCTTTTCACGAATAGGATCGATAGGAGGATTGGTCACTTGAGCAAATTTTTGTTTGAAAAAATCGCTAAAGTTGCGTTGTTTGGTCGAAAAGGCTGCCAAGGGTGTATCGTCTCCCATCGAGCCCGTTGCCTCTTTGCCCTCTTTTATCATCGGTTCAATGACTTGATCAAGCACTTCGTGAGTGATATTAAAGTAGCGTTGTTTGGCCTCTAATATTTTTTTGTCGAGATCATAAACCGAGTTGAAAAGAGTATCAAGATGCTCTTGAAGATAGCTCATGTTCTCATTGAGCCACTGCCCGTAGGGTTCACGATTTTTGAGATAGTTGTCTATATCTTTGCTTTTAAGCACCTTGCCGTATTTGAGGTCAAGTCCTATCATCTCACCCGATTGCAACCTGCCTCGTTCTACAATATTCTCATCGGGAATATTGAGTACTCCGTATTCACTGGTAATGAGGATTCGATTGTCACTTGTAATGATGTATTTGGCGGGTCGCAGTCCGTTTCGATCAAGTACACAACCAATATAACGCCCATCGGTCATGCTTACCGCCGCAGGTCCATCCCATGGCTCAAAACAGGTTGAAGTGTATTCATAAAAGGCTCTTAAATCAGCGTCCATGTGCGGCGCATTTTGCCAAGGAGCAGGAAACATCGAGCGTGCTGCTTTGAAAAAATCAACCCCATTGACATTGAGAAACTCAAAGAAGTTATCCACACTCGCGCTATCGCTCATTCCCTCTTGAATGATATTTTCCAAGCGACCAAGCTCCTCATCGCTAAAAATATCACTTTTCATATCTTCCGATTTTGCCTTGACATTGAAGCGGTTGGCTGTGACAGAGTTGATTTCGCCATTGTGGGCTATCATACGAAAAGGTTGAGCCAATTTCCATTGCGGCAAGGTATTGGTTGAAAACCTTTGATGAAAGAGACAAAAAGAGATTTCAAAATGAGGATTTGCCAAATCTTGATAAAACTCTTTGATATGCGTAGGCATCACGAGTCCCTTGTAAGAAACCACAGAAGTTGAAAACGATGGAATATAAAAGTCTTTCTCCTCGTGCATGGCATACTCTATCTCTTTGCGTGAAAGATAGACTAAGGCTTCAAAACGTCTTGTGCCAATCAGTGAATTTGGCATCACAAAGAGTTGAACAATCTTAGGCAATGTTTCAAGGGCTTGAATGCCCAACGCTTCAGTATTGATGGGTACTTCTCGTTTGTAAAAGACCTTTAAATCATTGTTGAGACAAATATCTCTAATAGTATCAAGTTGCTTGTCGTTTTGATAAAAAAGCATCGCTACAGCATAGATATTGGGTAGTACAATCCCATCCCTTTTTGCTTCTTTTGTAAAAAACTTCTTAGGTAAAGATAAAAGCAATCCACTTCCATCTCCGCTTTTGCCATCAGCAGCAATGGCTCCTCTGTGCATCATGCGTGAAAGAGAGGTAATTGCATCCTCTAGGTTTTTGTGCGAGGGTGTGTTGTCGATTGAAGCTAATAGCCCAAATCCACAGTTATCTTTAAAAGAAGTAAAGAGATCTCTCATAAGCCAACCTTTTAATTTATTTTTGCTAATGTTTTTATTTAAGAGAGTAGTGATAAACTCAACGTTTGCTAATCTCATAATTTTGGCTGGATTATACATAATCGTGAGTTAAAGATAGATGAAGACTTTACGCAACTCTACAATATTTATACTATCGAGCCACTTCCAAATCCCCCCCCAAAAAAAACCGCAATTTAAGCTAAATCTAATTCTCAAATAGCCTCTCAAAACCCCATAAATGGTATAATTCTCTTGCTAAACAAATATACATTCATTAGTGTAAATTTCACAAACATTCTTCCACTCGTTTCACTTTTTGCCTTCCACTTTTGAGGGGTTTTGTGAAACGATTTTGAAAAATGGTTTGGCGAAAT
>DYTG01000048.1 GCA_020726085.1 Sulfurovum sp. | reverse complement strand
TGTTGCTCAAAAAATTTTAAATATTGCGAATCATTTAAAAGAACAACATTCAGGATTAGCTCTAATTATCGTTTATGGATATAGAACGGATGAAATTCAAAAAAAGTATTTTTTTAAATATTTAAGAATTATTGAAGAAGATTATCCTTGGATAGAAGATAAAGATGAACTTTATGAACTGGTACACATGGGGGTGGCTTGTCCTAATGTTGCTGGACATCCAACAGGTGGAGCAGTAGATATTGCTTGTAATTATGAAACTAGGCAACCAAACGAAAGTGAAACTAGACATAAAAATTATATCTGTTATTCCATGCTTTTTATTCTTGTTTTTTTGGCTAAGGTGTTGTACAACACTTAACATAATTTTACTCCTTATTTAAACTAATGGCTCTAT
Organism: Sulfurovum sp.; assembly: GCA_020726085.1. Lineage (GTDB taxonomy): Bacteria > Campylobacterota > Campylobacteria > Campylobacterales > Sulfurovaceae > FS08-3. Next base: position 11,653 of record DYTG01000048.1, on the reverse strand, counting down.
TTTGTGCCATTGTCCAGTTTCTCTTATATCATTCAAGTTTTTTAGTAATTCGTCTTGATGGATTTGTGCCCATTCTGCTACAAGACCTAAAACTTTTGATGGAAGTTTGCCTTCCATTGCACCAAAGGTTTCAATATTTACTTAGTCGCAATACCTTTTAGTAATATTCTCATAAGCATCAATGCGTCTATCTCTCAAGAAAGGCCAAATGTCTCGTACGGACTTGGTGTAGGCGTGGTCAATGTCGGCGTAAAGTATCGTCTCCTCTTGATGGGCTGCGTGGGCTATCATTGCTCCACCGCTATCGCAGACAAAGCTATTACCCCAAAAGCGTATCCCCTCACTCACTCCACTGCTATCTTTTTCAAATCCTACACGATTACAACTCAGCACGGGAATACCGTTGGCAATGGCGTGAGAGCGTTGTATGGTAATCCAGCTATCGCATTGACGCTCTTTTTCCGCCTCACTGTCGCCATCAAACCACCCAATCGCTGTAGGATAGATAAGCATTTGAGCCCCTTTTAGTGCCATTAGCCGTGCCGCTTCGGGATACCATTGATCCCAGCAAACCAAAACGCCCAAACGCCCCACGCTTGTATCAATAGGCTCAAATCCAAAATCCCCAGGGGTGAAGTAGAACTTCTCATAGAAGTTGGGGTCATCGGGAATGTGCATTTTGCGGTATTTCCCTGCTACGCTTCCATCGTTTTCAAAGACTACGGCAGTATTGTGATAAAGCCCCATAGCACGCGCTTCAAAGAGTGAAGCCACAAGCACCACCCCCGCCTCTTTGGCAACACGACTCCAATACTTGACATCTTCATCAAAGCTCAAAGCATAATCAAAAAACTTCGTATCCTCACTTTGGCAAAAGTACTCATTTTGATGCAACTCTTGCAACACCACAAGTTTGGCTCCCTCTTTTGAGGCTTCTAAAACTTTGGCTTTGGTAAGAGCGATTGTATCGGCTTTGGTTTGGTGATATTGTTGTTGAACAAGGGCAACTTTCATCTAAACTCCTAATTTTATGATGGATTGATAATACTATTGGCCTCTTTGAAGATAGCATCAATATTGGTTTTGATCCACTGCTTATCCATCCATTCGGCGATTCTTACCTCCACGCCTTGTACCAATATACCAAAATGGAGATGATCCCCAAGGGCTAGTCCGCTCTTGCCTGTTTTGGCTATTTTTTGCTCGACATCGACGTTTTCTCCCTCTTTGACTGTGATAGCGGAGCAGTGACCATAAAGCGTAAAAAGCCCCAAACCGTGATCTATCATGGGCATATCGCCGTAGATTCCGTTGTAGGCGGCATAGACAACTTTGCCTTTGTTGGAGCTAAAGATGGGGGCTTGTTGGGTACTGGCCAAATCCATACCGACATGGTAGGAGATAGAGACCTCATTGGATTTCTCTTTGTAGTAATAGTGGCGTTCATCACCAAAAGTGGCTACAACGGCGGCTTTTTTAAGCGGATGAAAGGGTTTGATTTTCCACTCTTTGAGAGGCTCTTGCGAGAGGGTTTGGGAGAGCTTGTGAATAAGGTCTTCATTGGCGATACGCATATTTTCGTTGATGGCTTTGAGTTTGCCCAAACGATCGGCGACATCGTATTTCTCATCGCTTTGGGCTAGTTCGGAGATTTTGCCATCGATAAACTTGTCGGTTGCTTCGATATAAGAGACTCTGTATTTTAGTTCTTTGAGATAGATAGGGATAGGAAGTTCACGCTCATTACCTGCTCTATCTTTGGCTACGATTTTGGCTTCAAAGTTCTCTTGATTAAACTCCCATGCGATAAGTGAGACAAAATATCCCGCTTTTTTGTAGGGTTGGACTTTGAATTTGTGCTTTTGGGTATCAATGTAGAGTTCTTTGAGATTCTCATCGGTGGCTTTGAAGATCACCAAAGCACTGCCACCTTTTATAATGCCATAAGAGTGGGTAATGACTTTGAGTTTGGGTTTGGTATTGTCAATTTGAAAGGTAAATTTTTGGGTTAGCGTGTTTCCTTTGAGGAAGTTCCAATAGCTCTTGTCGTTTACATTGACAACAATATCGAGTGTTTTTGCTTTTTTGGAGAGGGGTATATTGGTAGGAAAGAGTACCTCGATGCTTTTTTGATTGAGATTTTCTGTGATGTTCTCTTTGGTTAGTTCAAACTTATGTTTGCCATCATCAACAATGACTTGATAGCTCTTTAAGAATCCATTATCGCTAAAATTTATTTTAAATGGCTCTTTTTTGTCCCAGTAAATCGAGTTGTCCATTGATACTTTTGGGGCAACTCTCTCAAATTTATCGGATGTAGTGGCAAATCCCACTGCCCCCATGACAAGAAGCACAAAAAAGATAAATTTCCACACTCCTCCTAAATTTTTCTCATAGAGCGGTTTGGTTCGATTGACTTGTCTCACGCTTCTTCTCCTTGTAGTACTTTTTTTAGTTTTGTAATTATATCTTCAATAAGTTGCTCTACTGCAACACTCTGGCTATCGACTCGAAAACCTGCCGCACTTTTGTGACCGCCTCCGCCAAATGCAGCCGCTATAAGCGCTACATTGTGATAAGCAAATTTACTGCGAAGCGATACTTTGTAGAGGTTGTTGTGTTCGATAATCGTAACACCTATCAAAGTGGTTGCTAAGGTATCGCTAAGATGTGAAATGGGATGGGTATCAAGTAGCGACGCACCTGCGGCTTCACAACTGGCTTGAGTAATCACCATCGTAGCCACTGTCGCATCCAGATGCAATCTCAAAGAGTTGAGAGCCAAAGCCATTAGACGCACAGAAGCTAGAGAGTTGCGACGATTGAGATTTTGCGAAACGTGTGCGTGATCGACACCGTAATCCAAAAGTTTCTGCACCCATGCAAAGGTAGCCGATGTGACGTTGTTGGTTGTGAAGTTTTTGGTATCGCTCAAAAGAGCTGCATAAAAAGCCGTAGCAGCAATTTTATCTATCACAAAATCCTCACTCCCCTCAAAAAGCTCAAAAAGCGTTTGCGAAGCACTCACGGCATCGGGATTGACAATATTGAGCGTTCCAAAGTTTTTATTGACAAAGTGATGGTCGATATTGACCAACTCACGCCCCGCTACATCAAAGCCACACTGTTGAACATCGCCGCAATCACAAGCGATAATCAAAGCGTTGCCGTAGTGCATTTGGTTCTTGATAGCATGATAGCCTTGTAAAAAATCGACTCGGTAAGGCAAATCTTTGGAGGCATTGACCACCTCTACGCTTTTGCCGTATCGTTTGAGAATGTGGGCGAGTCCCAACGCCGTGCCAATCGTATCGGGGTCGGGATTGATATGGGTAACAATAGAGATGTGCGTGTGGCGTTGCACCATCAATTTGAAAGCATCATGGTATCTATACATCCATCATCCTCATCGATAAATCTATCCAGTTGGCTTGGTGAATGCTAGCTCCCGTACTAATAGCATCCACTCCGCTAGAGGCTATCATGCGAATATTGTTTAGGGTAATATTTCCACTGGCTTCGAGTAAAATATGTGGGAAGTTAGCATTGCGGTAGGCAACTACCTCTTGGATTTGCTCCACGCTCATATTGTCACACATAATAATATCAGCCCCTACGCCACACGCCTCTTTGACGCTTTCAAAATCTTCACACTCGATCTCGATTTTGGCAGTTATGGGAATCTTTTGACGTGCTTTGTACATAAATGTTTGCAAATTATCAATGGTTTTAAGGTGCGTGTCTTTGAGCATCAAACAATCATCGAGTCCAAAGCGGTGATTAATCCCTCCGCCCAAACGTACGGCATATTTCTCAAAATCTCTCAATAGCGGTCGTGTTTTGCGGGTATCAAGCAACTTAACGGGAAATTCGCCAATCGCCTCAACGTAGTGTTTTGTAAGTGTTGCAATGGAGGAGGCGTGGTGGAGGATATTAAGAAGGGTTCGTTCAAGCATAAGCAAAGTCGTGTTATCCCCTTGAATATAGAGCAAATCCTCACCCTTGCCAAAGCTCTGCCCATCATGAAAGCACCAATCTATCGTGACATCATAGAGCTTAGTTAATGGCTCTACATACTTTTGCCCAGCCAATACTCCATCGCTTTTGGCAACCACTCTCGCTTTGGCAGGAGTTGGCTCTACCACACGAGCAAAGAGATCGCCCCTGCCAATATCTTCAGCCAATACGGCTTTTGTAAACTCTATCTCTTGCATAGTTCCTTCTATTTTTTTAACTAACATTACGCACGTTCATTGGAAGTGGGACTTTAATCCCACTTATTGGCTTGGTTAGTAATGACAACTAAATCTTGGCTTTTGGTGGGACTAAAGTCCCACTTCTAAGGCTGTAACATTTGAGGCTACAAATTCAAAGTTGTAATTTAAAATAATAACCAATCCAAACCCATAACCCACTAAAACCCATTATCTAAAACTCACTGTTAAGTATCTTTTTGACAAATTCAATATTGTAAAAAAAGAGTATTTTAAAAAGGATTGAGAGAGTAGCCCCTTTTTCATCCACGCGTTCAATAATTTTGCAACTTATCTTTTGCCCCTCTTTGGGTGCGATGGTAATCTCAATAGGTTTAAGAGTTTTGAGCGTATTGAGTGCCTCTTTGTGTGCTTTGGGAGTGAGTCCTTTGAAGATTTCGCCCTCTTTCTCTTCGTTGCGAATAAGCTTCAAAAGTGCTTCAAAGGTGACTTTGTAAATCACTTTATTCCATACAATCTTACCATCAAGATAGTGAAAATTTTGATTTTTGTTGGTCAAAGGGTACTCATTGGACTCTTTGATGGCTTCAATCATCGTTAAAAAAGCATTTTTGCCGCCCATACCTGTAGCGATACGCTCTAATTCTTGGGAAATCGCCTCTTTTTGTTCTTGGTTTAGTCTGTTGAAACTCATAATGCTCCGTTTGGATTTTTTGTGATTATAGCTGTATTATAATCATACTAATCAAATACAATGCAATATTAGGATAAAATAGCCCCAAAAATTGAATGAGGAAATGTTATGAACATTGCGTTTAAATCCCTAGCCAACAAATACGGCACACCTCTTTATATCTATGATTTTGACTATCTACAAGCACGTTATCTCTCTCTCAAAGAGGCATTTGAGGGGCAAAAATCCATTATCGCTTACGCTATCAAAGCCAACTCCAATCTCTCCGTTATCAAACGTCTAGCCTCTTTGGGTGCGGGGGCGGATTGTGTGAGTATCGGTGAAGTACGACGAGCCTTAAAAGCAGGGGTGGATAAGTACAAGATTATCTTCTCAGGAGTAGGCAAACAAGACCACGAAATCCAAGAAGCGTTGGAGAGTGAAATCCTCTTTATCAATCTCGAAAGCGAAGCGGAGATGAAGCAAGTCGAACGTATCGCCAAAGAGTTAGACAAAGAGGCAAGAATTTCTATCAGAGTCAATCCCAATATCGATGCCAAAACCCACCCCTACATCGCTACAGGACTTCATGAAAGTAAATTTGGTGTAGAGATAGATATGGCAAAACGGATGTATATCTACGCCAAAAACTCCCCCCATCTCAATCCTATCGGGATTCATTTTCATATTGGTTCACAACTCACCCAGCTTGAACCCATCCGTGAAGCGTGTACGATTGTCGCCGATTTGACACGCTCTTTGCGTGCTATTGATGTGGATATTAAATTTTTTGATATTGGTGGGGGGATAGGTGTACAGTACTCCGATGAGACGACCATCGACCCCAAAGCCTATGCTAGTGCTATCAAAGAGGCTACCAAAGGGCTAGATGTCACGATTATGTGCGAACCAGGACGCTACATTGTGGCCAATAGTGGCTATTTTTTGACCAAAGTGTTGTATGAAAAACAAAATCCAACGCACCGTTTTGTGATTGTTGATGGAGCTATGAACGACCTTATACGCCCTAGTCTCTATGGAGCCTATCACAAAATTGAAGCCGTTGAGATTGTAGGAGAGGAGTCCCCCGCCAACGTCGTAGGACCCGTATGCGAAAGCGGTGATTTTTTTGGCAAAGGGGTTTATTTACCGCCTCTAGCCCCCAATGATCTATTGGTTATTCACTCCGCAGGGGCGTATGGATTTACGATGTCTAGCAACTACAACACCCGTAACAAAAGTGCCGAAATCGCCCTAGAAGAGGGCAAAGATAGAGTTATTCGAGCCAGAGAGAGCTTTGAAGAACTCATACGCCTAGAGGAGGTGTATCTCTAGGTTTCTCAAATCCCAAAACAATCTCACAAAATGGCATCCAAAAAGCTTAAAAAAGTTAAAATTATAGTACTATTTTAAGAATCAAAGGAGCAAACACGTGACACTAGAGAAATTACGAAAAAATATTGATGAAGTCGATAACGAGATACTCACTCTACTCAATAAACGTATGGAGTATGTCCATCAAGTAGGCGAACTCAAAGGAAAAGATGGGGGAACTATCTATCGACCTGAGCGAGAACAGGCTATTATGGAGCGTCTCACAAGGTTGAGTCAATCGCACAATGGACTGCTTCAACGCAAACACATTGAAGCAATTTTTTATGAGATTATTGGTGTCTCCAAAAGTTTAGAACGTGATGAAAAGGTAGCCTATTTGGGGCCTATTGGTACGTTTACCCACCAAGCAGCCCAAAGCCGTTTTGGTTCTATCAAAGACTATAACCCCTATCCCTCCATCTTATCCGTCTTCAAAGCGGTAAGTAGCGATAGTGCTACCTACGGTGTTGTACCTATCGAAAACTCAACCGATGGGGTAGTGGGCGAAACACTTGATTTGCTAGGGGAGTATAATCTTAACATTGTGGCCGAAATCTATATGCCCATTCACCACTCTTTTGCTACCAAAGTTGCCAATATCGGACAAGTACGCAAGATTTACTCCAAAGACAAAGCCTTTGGGCAGTGTCGTGAGTTTTTAGAAAACCATGGATTGATGCACCTTGAACATATTTCAGTAGAATCGACCGCAAAAGCAGCGCAATTGGCAACCAAAGACTCCAAAGCAGCGGCTATTTGTTTGCATATTGCAGCCAAAATGAATAAATTACCTATTTTGTATGACAATATCGAAGATAGGCACGATAATAAAACCCGCTTTATTGTCGTGAGCAAATCGCTTAATCTTAAGGGAAAAAACGATAAAACTTCAATCCTTGCACGACTCTCCAACACCCAAGGCTCATTGGTGCGTTTTTTACAAGAGTTCGATGAGGCAGGGATTAACCTTACTAAAATCGAAAGCCGTCCTGCTCAAAGCTCCAAAGCATTCTCCTATTGGTTCTATATCGATTTTGATGGACATATTGAGGATGAGAACATAAAACAGCTTCTAGCACGGCATGAAGATATTAAATTTTTAGGAAGTTATACAAAGGCGGATGATGAAATTTAGAAATGTATTAGATGATATTAAGATATACGAAGCGGGTAAGCCCATTGAGCTTGTCGTAAGGGAGTTTAGCATAGCTCCACACAATGTAGTTAAACTTGCCTCCAATGAAAACCCAAAAGGCACAAGTCCCAAAGTCGTAGAGGCACTTAAGGCTAACGCCCACAGGGCTTTTTTGTATCCAGATGATAGTATGTACGAACTCAAAGAGGCATTGTCCACCCGATACGGCGTACAAAGCACTCAAGTTGTGATTGGTGCAGGGAGTGATCAGGTGCTTGAGCTTATTTCACGGGCATTGCTTGAACCTAATGATAAGGTCTTAATGAGCCAAGTAACCTTTGCAATGTATGAGGTCTATGCCAAACAAATGGGAGCTAAGATTATCAAAACTCCAAGCTATCAGCACATTGTCGATGAGTTTATCGATGCTTACCGTGAGCATAAGCCCAAAATCCTCTACATTTGTACCCCCAACAACCCCACAGGCGATGCCATTACCCAAGAAAATGTATTAAAAATCATTCATGCCGTCGATAAAGAGACGATGATTGTCGTCGATGGAGCTTATATGGAGTATGCAGCGGCCAAAGATGAAGCCTATCGTATTACTCCTCAAGATTTAATCGGTTTTGAAAATGTCATCTATTTGGGAACTTTTTCCAAAGCGTACGGACTAGGGGGTATGCGTGTAGGGTATGGGATCGCCAATGAAACTATCATTAAAGCCCTTCACAAAATGCGTCCTCCTTTCAATATCACAACCCTTTCGCTAGTAGCAGCCATTGAGGCACTCAAAGATGAGGCATTTGTTCACGATTCGATTGCTTTACACCAACAAGAGATTAAACGCTATGAGGCCTTTGCACATCTGCATGGTTTTGAGTATATCGAGAGCTATACCAACTTTATCACCTATCTTTTTCCTGATACCATGGACTCTACGCGCATTGCCGATACATTGTTGCGCAAGGGAGTTATTGTGCGAAACTTAGCCTCTTACGCCATGAATGCCTTGCGTATTACCATCGGAACACCCGAACAAAACAGTCGCTTTTTTGAAGAGTTTGAAAAGATGATTAAATGAAAAAAGTAGCTATACTGGGTCGTCCTAATGTGGGTAAAAGCTCTCTTTTTAACCGTCTTGCAAGGGCTAGGGATGCCATTACTTCCGATATAAGCGGCACAACACGAGATATTAAAAAACGCCTTGTGACCATCTCGGAAAATCGAGAGTTTGAAGTCATTGATACAGGCGGGATTGATGATAGCAGTGAGCTTTTTTCGATTGTCAAAGTCCAAAGCCTCAAAGCCGCCCAAAGTGCCGATATTATCCTCTATATGGTCGATGGCAAAAATTTGCCACACGATGAAGATAAGGCACTCTTTTATCAACTTCAAGCCCAAAAAAAGCCCATTGCATTAATTGTCAATAAAGTCGATAACGACAAAGAAGAAGAGAGCCGCTTTTGGGACTTTTTGGAGTTTGGTGCGCAAAGCATTTTTCCTATTTCAGTAAGCCACAACCGCAAAATGAACGCCTTTTACCATTGGCTAGAGAAGTATATCCCTCCCAAAGTGGAGAGTGTAACGCTCCATGAAGATGAATCAACGCTTGAAGATATTTTTGATAGAGAGCTTGAAGAGCCAACTACCCAAGAAGAGGATAGAGAGATCAAAGTAGCCATTATTGGGCGAGTTAATACAGGCAAAAGCTCTTTGCTTAATGCCTTACTCAAAGAGGAGCGTGTGGTGGTAAGCGATGTAGCGGGTACTACGATTGATCCTATCGATGAGACAATTGAGTACAACGACTACAAAATTACCTTTATTGATACCGCTGGTATTCGTCGTCGCAGTAAGATTTTGGGGATAGAGAAGTTTGCACTGGGACGTACGACAAAATTGCTTGAAGCTGCCAATATTGTTTTGCTTGTCATTGATGCTACGGTTGGAGTAAGTGAGCTTGATGAGCGAGTAGCGGGACTTATCGACAAGCACCGATTGGCGTGTTTGATTGTACTCAACAAATGGGATATTCGAGGCGATAAAACCTACGAAGAGGCACTTGAAGATACCCGCTATGCTTTAAAGTTTCTTCATTATGCTCCCATTATCACCATCTCAGCCAAAAGTGGTCAAAGAGTCCACAAGATTCTCGATGAAGTAGTCAAAATCTATGAGCGATACAAACAACGTATCCCTACCTCCAAGCTCAACGAGGTACTTAAAATCGCCATGAGTCGCCACCATGTCCCCTCGCACAACGGAGCGGTGGTGAAAATCAAATTTGCTACCCAATACCAAACCAAACCGCCCAAAATCGCCCTTATTGCCAACCGTCCCGATGGGATTCACTTTAGCTACTTTCGCTACCTTGCCAACTTTTTGCGAGAAAATTTTGATTTTGAGGGCGTACCGCTTGATATTGTGGCTCGTAAACGTGGAGAGCGTTTTGAAGAGGATGAGGATTAGACCTGCCATTGCGAGACACGAAGCAATCCATGACGTTTGAGATTGCTTCGCTTCGTTTGCAATGACGGTCATTGCGAGACACGAAGCAATCCACATCATTTGTGGCGTTTTTTGGCTATACCTCTAGCTCTATGATTTGCCACGGAAGCCCTTGTTTGTTGAGTTCCTCCATGAAGGGATCGGGGTCGAGTTGCTCCATATTCCAAACACCCTCTTTTTTCCAAACACCCTCCAATATCAATTTAGCTCCAATCATCGCAGGAACGCCTGTGGTGTACGATACCCCTTGCGATTTGACTTCGGCGTAGCACTCTTCATGGTCTTTGACTTGATAGATGTAGATTTTTTTCTTTATGCCGTCCTTGATACCCTCTGCTACGATTCCGATATTGGTTTTGCCTTTGGTTCGTGGCCCTAATGAAGCGGGGTCTGGTAGAAGGGTTTTGAGAAACTCAATGGGGATAATGCGTTGTCCTTGATGCTCAATAGGTTCGATACCCAGCATTCCCACATTTTGCAAAACCTCCATATGTTTGAGATAACTCGCCCCAAAAGTCATAAAAAAGCGAATGCGTTGCAATCCTTTGATGTGTTTGACCAAACTCTCTAGCTCCTCATGGTAGAGCAAATAGCTATCTTTTTGCCCTACTTCGGGATAATCCCACACTTGCATAATCTCCATAGGCTTTGTCTCTATCCACTCTCCATTCTCCCAATATCGCCCGTTTGCACTCACCTCTCTAAGGTTGATTTCAGGATTGAAATTGGTTGCAAAAGCGTAACCGTGGTCTCCTGCGTTGCAATCTAAAATATCAATGGTATGAATCTCATCAAAGTAGTGCTTTTGAGCGTAAGCACAAAAGATATTGGTAGCCCCTGGGTCAAATCCACTGCCTAGTAGCCCCATAATACCTGCTTCCTCAAACGCCGCATCTCTCTCCCATTGGAGTTTGTATTCAAACTTCGCAAGGCTAGGGTGTTCGTAGTTGGCAGTATCGAGGTAATCGACTTTGGTAGCGATACACGCATCCATAATCGCCAAATCCTGATAAGGCAAAGCGACGTTGATAACAATATCGGGTTTAACATCATCAATCAAAGCCACGAGCTCCTCTACTCTATCGGCGTTTACGCTACGAGTATCCACATCCACACCGCAACACGCCTTAATATCTTTGGCAATCGCTTCGCACTTACTGAGTGTACGACTCGCCAATGTAATATGCCCAAAAACTTCGCTATTCATAACACACTTATGCACCACTACATTGCTTACGCCACCCGCACCGATTATCAATACTCTTTTTGACATATAAATCTCCCTTGATTACATTATGATAGTCAAATTTTATCATATTTATAAGTATATTTATGATACATTTGTGAAAATTTTTTAAAGGTGTGAATAGTGACAATAAATGCAATAAAAATGAGAAAATTTTGTTCTCCTTTTAGAATAGTTTTAGGTTTGGCTTTGATTTCGGGAGCTGTAGTGATGGGGATTAAGTTTTTGTATATCGGTATTCTTCCATTGGTGGCGGGACTTATCAACTTTTGCCCAGCTTGTTATTTCACAAAACAGTGCGATTTGCTAGGAAAAGATATAAAAAAAGAGGAGAATAAACCCCAAGCATAACCCTCTCCTATACGCCTCCAAACTGCGTTTGGGAGTGTACTTTCTCTTGTTCCACCTCTCCCGAGCTGGAATGCATACTATAGGCCAATCTAGTTATACCCACCCCAACCTTAAATCCCCATCAGCTATAAGCTAATCTTATCTACCAA